>CAZYMD010000050.1:0-27318 GCA_964649005.1 uncultured Pirellulales bacterium | reverse complement strand
CATGTCATGTATCCTGACGATTTGTTTATTTTATTGGTCCCATAAGTGGACCTTTTGAACGAGGCCTCTTTTCGCGCAAACGTAGTGGGCGGTAAGTATGAAGACTGGCCAGGCGCAGGCGGATATGATGAGAATCGTAGTAAAGACATGCCCGAATCGTGCGCACAAGCCAAAGAACAGGAAGAAGAAGGCTATGTAGAACAGGCCCTTTGCCAAGTCAGTTGTACAGGACAGGTCTATGGTAAGCGTAGCCGGGACGATAGTCAGAGGAACCAGTATTAGGCATGAAAAGCGAAATGTTGCGAAGATGCCTGGTAATGCCGGTTCCAGCAGCGCTGCTATACCTGCTGTGATGATTATAAGTAGAGTCATCAGTCCAGTTATTAGAGATGCGAGAGTCAGGATGCTGTAGAAGCGTTGCCTTCGCCCTGTCAGGGTGGGTGTACATGAGTATGCAGGCAGGCGGACTGAACTCTCTGTAAGAGAAAGAACAATGGCGGTTGTAATAAGCAACGGTAAGCTCACGTTGTAGAAATTTCTGAAGATAGCAAAAAAAAGCAATGCTGAAAGAGGAATCTTGACGGCGAGTGTGAACAGTGCAATCTTCCAGTATGATATATGTTCGGCAAACGTAAGGTACAGATCGGACCAGATGAATCTTGCAGTGGTGTGATCTTTGCACGATCTCATATGTCTGAGGAAAAACCCCTCTACTCGCGGTGTATATTCAACATTGGGTGCAGCATAGCTGGCCTGCTCAGCCACTCTATTCGATGCTTTGTTAGAGGACGGGAATCCCTGAGAGGTTTTGCCACAGGACTTTCTGGCGAGAGATTCTCCCTGTATGAGCAAATAGGCGGTTACTGCAGTGATTACAGCGACTATCGGCAGTAGGGTATGCAGGTTTGATGTCAGATTCTGCGGAGCACTTTTCACAAAGAACAGGATTGCTATGAGAGCTGCCAGGATTACTGGGAAGAGGATTCTATTGCGAGTCGCCAGGATGCACAAAGCGGCAATCAGGTAGATGGTCAGGCCGACGGAGGAGACCGATAGTATAATTAAGAGAGGATTGTAGTCTATCAGATTTCTACAGAGGATAATAAGGAGGGACAGCAGTACGTTAAAGACTATGCCTACGCTTAATATAATCTTGCAGGGAATGGTGCGATGGCCTGGCAGGCAATAGGTTAATGGGCGGGAGAGAATTTCTTTTTGCAGCATTGAGATGCCGAAGCCCAACACCAGATTTATCAATCCAAACCATAGCCAAAAGTACTCTCGCTCGTTTGAGAGCTTTAGCGTACCGATCATTGCAAAGACGAGGTAGTACCACCAGACGTCCAGGCATTGGTATAGATGTTTGAGATTGGCGATTGTCGTTCGCATTTTCATTTCCGTTTTAAGGCGATAGTGTGTCTTTCTTTTATTTCACTATGGCTTTGTATATGTCTTCCAATGGGAGCGTTTGAATCTCGGCCTGGCAGTTGATCTTTTGGGCGGCCTGCTCGATCTGCTGCGGTGAGAGGTCCGCGACGGTCAGTGTCGCCTGGGTCTGGTTGCGGCGGCAGTCGAGAACGTTGGTGAAGTTTAATTGTTCGGGCAACGAGCCGCTCAGCGCCGTCAGGTGAACGCGGGTGTATTTCTCGCGGAATTGGTCGAATGTGGAATTGGCAATAATCCGTCCCGCCTTCATGAACACGGCGTGGTCGATCACCTTCTCGACGTCACTGAGTATGTGCGAGGAGATGATGATCGTGCGGGTCTGGTCCTGGATCAACTCCAGGAGCAGATCGAGGAACTGTGCGCGGGCGAGCGGATCGAGCGCCGCGGCGGGTTCATCGAGAATCAGCAGTTCAGGCTCGAAGCCTATGGCGATGAGAATCGCGAGTTTTTGCCTTTGGCCCGGTGACAATGATCCGACGCGATCTTTGAGTGAGATTTCGTAGTCTGCAATGTAACGCTGCTCAAGCTCGGTATTCCAGTTGGGGTAGTACGTGCTGACGTAGCGGATCAGTTGCTTGACGGTCATCCAGTCGAGCAGCTCCCCTTCCTGGTGCACGTAGCCGATCCGGGCCAACTCCTTTGGCTCCAGCTTTGCGGCGTCGCAGCCGAAGGTGGTGCAGGCGCCTGCGTCGGGCAGGTAGAGGCCGATTATGTGACGCAGGAGAGTGCTCTTGCCTGCGCCGTTGGCGCCGAGCAGGCCGATGATGCTGCCTCGGCGGATTTCGAGATCGACGTTGTCGAGGGCCTGGATGTGCTTGAACTTTTTGCTCAGGCCGTGGATTTTTACAATGGCGTCGTTGTTATTCATCTTTCGGGCTCCCGTTATTTGAACTGTATTTTTGGAAGAGAAAAGCGGTTAGTTCGTGAACTTCTTCTTCGGATATGTCGAGCTGGACGGCGGTTGTCACTGCCTTTGTGAGTATTTGCTCCAGCATGTTTGTCCTTGTACGCGTTTTCTGTTCTTTTCGGATACTTGCGATGAACAGTCCAACTCCTCGATGGCGTTCGAGCAGGCCCTCCATCTCCAGCATGGTGTAAGCCTTGCTTACGGTCATGGGGTTGACGTTGAGTTGACCTGCAATCTCGCGAACGGATATGAGCTGTTGTCCTTCGGGTAGCTGGCCCGCTATGATCTGGCGGCGGATCTGATCCATGATCTGTCGATAGATCGGCACGCCTGTGTGATGATCGATTTCCAATAACATAAGCAAAACCTTTATTGCGTATTACTGTATTAGCGTTATAATACACTGTACGCTATTTCGGCCATATGTTTCAATTAATTTTATGATATTTCTCGCTCTATGCGAGTTCGTCTCAAGGCGATAGGATTGTAAGGGTTTTACTGTAAACGGTTTACGGAATTTCAGGAAAGATGGGCTGGCTTTGGAAATATTTTGTTTTTTATGGCTGCTGTGGTGGTTGTGAAAGGTGATTTCAATCTTTTCGGATTATTTGTTCGTTCGATTTGTGCTTGTAAAGGGTGTTGTGTTGGGGTAATGTTGGCGGCGTAGCTGGAGTGGGGGCCTGCATTCTGGAGGTGACATATTATGTTAAGAAAGACAGTTTCTCTTGCGGTTCTGTGTTGTTTTTTGGGCGTGACAGCGTTTTGCAGCGCGGGCTATCTGGATGAGTGCTCGGGGCAGCGCCTTGCCTCATCGAGCGAAGAGGTCGGGCTCTGGTGGGCATCATCAGGCTGGAAGATTGGGGTGGACAGGTCGCTGCCTGAAGCGAGGGGAGAGGCCATCGTCATTCGTTGTGCGCGTAACGAGGCGGAAGCTGCACAGTTAGTCGTTCGCCCTAAAGCAGAACTGAAGGATTTTACTGTGAAGGCAGGTGCTTTGTTGAGCCCCGGTGGGGGTCGAATCGGCTCTGATAACGTGAAAATTCTCGAAGTGAGGTTTGTGAACGTCACTGTTCCAACGGACAAGACTTCAGTGAAGGGCCTTTGGCCCGATCCGTTGCCTCCTATAAAGGGGGCGATGGATTTGAAAGCAGGTATGAACCAGGCGTTCTGGGTGAGGATCAAGGCGCCCAGGGATGTTGCACCGGGATGGTATTCGGGTTTGATCTTGCTAAAGGCTGATGGTTATGAGGCGAGTGTGCCGCTGAAAGTTGAGGTGTATGACTTCGTGTTGCCGGATCGGATGACGTGTACGACAGCATTAGGTCTATCGGTGGGAAACGTATTTCGATATCAGGGGATCAGTGATGAAAAGCAGAAGCGGGAGGTGCTGGATAAATACTTCGCGAATTTCAGCGAACATCATATCTCACCCTACGATCCTACGCCGCTGGACGGTATTAAAGTCACCTGGCCCGATATCCGACCACCAGAGCGAAAATGGGAGGGGGGCGTCGAGGTTAAGAACGAGAAGCATAGTGGACAGCGGTCGCTGCTCGTGTACGATGATCGGGCCGATTCGACCGTGACAGCGATGTATAAGGAACCGGTTCGGATTCCCAAAAGTGGATTGAGATTGCGCTTCTGGTATCGAACGGCTGTTCCAGACCATCAATTCATAGTGACATTAACTCATTATGATGAGTCGGACAAATGGATATACGGGGGAAACAACGATATTGGCTTCGGGGGCAACGGACAGTGGCAGTTGTACGATCAGGTTATTGACAAGTTTCCGAAGAAAGCCAAGTCCGTTCAGTTGCATTTACGGGGGTCGCTTTGGACTGAAGATGGCGACAACATTGGGCTGGTGTGGTTTGACGATGTTTCGCTGAGTGATGCCGGTACGGGCAAGGAGCTTGTTGATGGAGGTGACTTTGAGCCGGCTGATCTGCCGGAGATCGATATGGAAAAGCTCAAGGTCAAGTTTGATTTTTCGGCCTGGGACAGAGCGATGGAACGAGGAATCGATTACTATAAATTCAATTCGTTCAGACTAGGGATGCCAGGGCTTGGTGGAGGGAGTTTCCATGCCAGGGTCGATCCGCATCTGCTTGGGTTCTCAGAGGATACGTATATCTATAAGGCGATCTTTAGCTCTTATTGCGGCCAGTTACAGCAGCATTTGCGCGAGAAGGGGTGGCTCGATGAGGCTTATATATATTGGTTCGATGAGCCTGCGCCAAAGGATTACGAGTTTGTGAACAACGGCTTTGCCAAGCTTAAGGCGGCGGCGCCTGATATCAATCGTATGCTGACCGAGCAGGTTGAGCCCAGGCTTATCGGCGGGCCGAATATATGGTGCCCGGTGACTCCTAACTACAAACACGAACCCGCCGAGCAGCGGCGCGAACGTGGCGATAAGTTCTGGTGGTATGTATGCACGGGGCCCAAGGCGCCTTATTGCACGCTGTTCATCGACCATCCTGGGACGGAGCTGCGTGTGTGGCTGTGGCAGACGTGGAAGTATAAGATCGAGGGGATACTTGTTTGGGAGACGAACTACTGGACCAGCACTGCGGCGTATCCAGATGGGAAGAATCCGCAGAATCCGTATGCCGATCCGATGGGCTGGGTTTCGGGATATAGCACTCCCGCCGGAGTCAAGCGGCCCTGGGGCAATGGCGATGGGCGCTTCATTTACCCACCTTTGGCGGCGGCTGATGCGCATCCTGATGCGCCTGTGCTCGATGGCCCGGTGGACAGTATTCGATGGGAGATGCTGCGGGACGGGATCGAGGACTACGAGTATCTTGTGATATTGCGGGGCCTGCTCGAAGAGAAAAAGGCAAAACTGTCGGCTGGCCGGTATGAAGAATTGTCGGGGCTGCTTGAAGTACCTGAAACGATTACGGGGGACATGATAACGTTTACGAAAGATCCCGCCGCTATCGAACGGCATCGTGACAAGGTGGCCAGGGCGATAGTGTCGGTCAGCAAGCTGTAAGAGGTTGAAGAATCGTTTGTTGCGGCGGAATGTTCCGTTTATAAAGACTGCACTGTAATGGTTTTGCTTGTGGTAGAGTATGCCTGTGCTGTAGTATTCAGCAAGATTAGTGATGTGGGGCGTGGTCCCACAATACACAATTTTCAACTGAAAGAACGAAGGGGATAAATATGAATTCAGGAGCGGATATTGCACCATTCTTCGCGGGGATAATGATTTTAATTGCGGTTCTTGTAGGGTTGATTGCAACGGCCTTACAGGTTTTGATCGCCTGCAAGCTTTTTTCCAAGGCGGGCTATAGTTGGGCCATGGGTTTGCTGGTTCTGGTGCCTATAGCAAATATAATAATATTTTTCTACCTTGCCTTTGCAGACTGGCCTATCCAAAAGGAGCTGCGCGAATTGAAAGCTCTGCAAGGGGCACCGTAAAAAGCTCAGGGGCCTTCGAAGTGATTGGGAATTTCGTAGAGTGCATCAGATAATCCTGATAGTCTGTATCGCCGCTGTTTTGGGCGGGGTGCTGCTTCAATTCGATGATGGGCAATTGTATCTGTTTGGTTTTAAGTGGCCTTCGAAGTGCGGTTTGTACAGTCGATTCGGCGTTAAATGTGCTTTTTGCGGTTTTACGCGGTCGTTTTCTGCGATAGCGCACGGCCATATCCGCCAGGGGGTGCGTTTTCATCTACTTGGGCCAGCATTTTTTACCTATATGTGCCTGCAAATACCCTATAGAATCTATGCGTTGGCGATTGCGCCCAGGAAAACTAATCGAAAAGTGATGAAATTCGGCATAGGGGTGGGCGTACTACTTATAGTGGCATTGTTTGTGAACTGGTTTATATACCTGGGAGGACTGATTATATGAGCAGCGACCAATACGTCAGTGTTGTCGAGCCGCTTACGCCGGCCATCGATAGGGTCAAGACGGTTCTTTTCAGGCCTTTCGACCTTGGTAAGTGGTTTATTATCGGATTTTGTGCATGGCTGGCATATCTTGGCAAAAAAGCCGGCGGCGGAGGTGGTGGGAACCCGGGAGGTGGTAATTGGGGCGGCTCTGGTTTTAAGGATGCCTTTTTCCAGGCGAAGGAATACGTTCTGGCGAATTTGGCCTGGATACTTCCGCTGGTAATATTCGGATTTGCCTTGATGATAGCGATCTGGCTGCTAATTCTGTGGTTGAGCAGCAGGGGTCGTTTCATGTTTCTGCACTGTGTTGCAACGAATAAAGCTGAGGTGAAAGTTCCCTGGCACAAATATGCTCGTCAGGCGAGCAGTCTTCTTGCATTTCGAATTGTGCTGGCTTTAATCGGCTTTTTCGCATTGATCGGGCCTATTGTTTTCGTTGTGATACTGATTCTTGGGATGGTTTCAGCGGGGGCGCCTACAGTTGGAGGAATTGTAGGAGGCATTTTTATCGTTTTTGCTATAGGAGCCATTTCGCTTTTTCTTGGTTTGGTCACGATGTTTACAGTCGATTTTGTCATCCCTATCATGTTTATGCGAATGACGACCTGCAGGGAGGCCTGGCGGGAGTTGTTGGCGCTTATGGGGGCCAATAAAGGGAAATTCGTTGTTTACATCCTTTTTAAGATCGTTATCAACATGGCAATCGGCGCGGTTATGATGGCTATAATATGTGCGACCTGTTGCTGTGCAGCGTGTCTGATGTCGATCCCATACTTAGGGACGGTGCTGTTTCTACCTGTGCTCGTGTTTCAGAGGTCGTATCCCTTGTACTACATTAAGCAGTATGGGGTGCAATACGATATCTTTGCTACAGTTGAATCGGTTGCTGAGCCTGTGTAAGACAAGGGTGTCACTGCCGGAGCCATTCTGGTGGGGCGTTCTGCATTCTGTCGGTTGGGTATTCTGATACGCGGATGCCTTTGCTATTGGCGCCAGTCGTTGCGTCTTTCGCCCTGGTATATGCGAAGGGTGTATTCGAACTGCTTGTTGGTTCTCGGCTGTAACTCCAGGATGTACTTGACGGTGTCGAAGTCTTCTTTTTCGAATTGGCCGAAGTCGCCTGTATTCTTCAGGTTCCAGTATTGGGTTCCGAAGTTACGTTTAATTTCGACTTTGATCGGGAGATCACGCGTGTTGCGGACTTCGATCTTGAAGGTGTGAACGTCATCCCAGCCGCTGATGTCTCTGTTTCTGTCAAAGAGGTGGTTCTCGGCTTTATATTCCATCAACGTCGGCTCGACGACGACATCCGCCACAGCGCCAAGATTAAGCTCTACATCTTCATCGACGGGGATGTATTTGAAGGATGACTGGCCTGTGTAGGACAGGTGGTTAGCGGTGTCAATGTTGCGATAGACTTTGAGCAGGCCGCCGGGGATGGGGGTGTCGCCGAGCTTGTGCTGCTTGTCGTTTTTGAAGCTGAGGAATCGAACGGCGGAATCGCCATATCTTTCCTGCTCGAACTTGTAGAGGTTGACGACTGGAACTTCGTCGATGTCGAAGCTGATAAGCCGTTTTGACCATCCTGTTGGAATAGTTTCTGTGCCTTCGATGGTGTAGAGGAAGTACTCACTGAGGCCTTCCTTTACAACCTGTTTGCGCCTGGATAAAGCTTCAAATTCGACAGCAGGTTCGGCCTTCTCCATCATTCCACGGAATTTTTCGCGAATAACACCACCGGCAATGCTTTGTCCAAGAGCAATCGTTTGCCCGGGTCTGTCGTATGGATACTGCCTGCTCGCCAGATTTGCGATCTGGTCTATGATATGAACTTTGCCAACGATCAGGCGGACCTGGGCTTCTTCATAATCCTCGCCGGAGTTGTTGGTGACGCGGACGTAGGCCTGGAGTCGCATAGTCTTTTCGTCCTCAGTCAGCGTGCCTATGTAGAAGGCGCGCCATGACAGGCCGCTGGTGAGGTAGGATATCTCGACGGGGACTTTACCGCTAAGTTCGCTTTGCACATTCCAGAGACCCAGGTTGCGAACTCGTGGCGGATAGGTCAGATCTGAAATAAAAATCTTGTCGGCATCCGCTTTCGGCAGCATCTCCAGGCTGGTCGGATCGATCAGCGTGTTCTCCCATGAGAACTGAAGTTGGTTGCGACCTTCCTTAACCGTTAAGGCTCTGGCTTCGCGGACGAGCGTCATGTCGGCGGAATTGTATATGGTCAACTGGACGGTGTCTCGCGTTGGCAATGTGACCAGGTCAATTTTGCCATACGAGCTTGCAGTGATTGCAAAGATTATCAAAGCGACAATGTAGCGTTTCATATCATAATCCTTTTGGAAGCGATCTATTGTGTATTGCTTCTCCAGTCATTTGTACGTTCATCCATATAGATGCGCAGGACATACTCGAACTGCTGTTTCGATCTGGGCGGAAGCTGTAGTGTGAATTTAACTGTGTCGAAGTCTTCCTTTTCGAATTGGCCGAAGTCGCCTGTTTTGGTCATGGTCCAGTATTGCGTGCCGAAGTTGCGTTTGATTTCTACCTTTATCGGGATGTCACGCGTGTTGCGGACTTCTACACGGAAGGTATGAACGTCATCCCAGCCGCTGATATTCCTGTTCCTGTCGAAGCGGTGGTTCTCGGTTTTATATTCCATCAGCGTCGGCTCGACGACAACATCGGCCACGGCGCCAAGATTAAGCTCTACATCTTCATCGACGGGGATATATTTGAAGGAGGACTGACCTGTATACGACAGGTGGTTTTCGGCGTCGACGTTTCTGTAGACCTTGAGCAAGCCGCCGGGGATGGGGGTATCGCCAAGTTCGTGCTCTTTGTCGTTTTTGAAGCTAAGGAATCGAACGACCGAATCGCCGTACCTTTCCTGCTCGAACTTGTAGAGGTTGACGACTGGGACTTCGTCAGTGTCGAAGCTGAGCAATCTTTTCGACCAGCCTGTGGGGATAGTCTCAGTGCCGTCTATGGTATAGAGGAAATATTCGCTGAGGCCTTCCTTAACGATTTGCTTAGGCTCTCTCATAGGCGCAGCCGACGGAGCTTCGACTAAGGCCAGCGTATCAACCATGCGACTGCGACTATCTCGAGTGGTGACTACTCCATGATCCATCGGTGCAGGCTGGCCGGGTCTATCGTAGGGATACTGTCTGTGGGCAAGATCAGCGATTTGATCGAGAATGTGAACTTTGCCGACGATCAAACGGACCTGCGCATTCTCGTAGTCTTCGCCCGAGTTGTTTGTCACTCGGACGTATGCCTGGAGGCGCATGGTCTTTTCATCTTCGGTTAGCGTGCCCATGTAAAAGGCGCGCCATGAGAGACCGCTGGTGAGGTACGATATCTCTACAGGAACTTTCCCGTTGAGGTCGCTTTGCACGTTCCAAAGCCCCAGATTGCGAACCCGCGGCGGATAGGTCAAATCGGAGATAAAAATCTTGTCGGCGTTTGCCTTAGGCAGCATTTCCAGGCTGGTTGGGTCTATCAGCGTATTCTCCCATGAAAACTGGAGCTGGTTGCGGCCTTCCTTTAGCGTAAGCGCTCTGCTTTCGCGGACGAGTGTCATGTCAGCGGAGTTGTAGATGGTCAGTTGGACCGTGTCGCGCGAAGGCAAGGTCACCAAATCCACTTTGGCCTGGAGGGCCGCCGTCAGGGCGCCGACAAGAAATATTGCCAATATCGAGCGTTTCATTTTGCTGCTCCTTAGATCAGAGACTTCATACCACTTATGCAGTTATTACGGCCTGATATTGCGCCGGTGGTAGTGCATAGTGAGTTCTTTGACGGCCGGGCCGTCTTCGGTGCGAGCAGGCAGCGTGATCTCGAACTCGATAGTACTCGCGTTCTTCTTCGTGTACTTTATGTTGCAATCTTCCATGTCCCACTGACCCGGAATGTGCTGGATCATTGTTAGCACGGCGGGCTTGTCCTTGAAGTTCTCGATCTTGGCGGTGATCAGCTCGTCAGTGTCGTAGAGAACTACCTTGGGTCGAGAGTCATTGTTGTATCTTTTGTTTATCTGTGTGTCGTTCATTTTGCGCTGGGTGACGACGATGTCTCTGCTATCACCGATGTAGAGTTCCATCTTCTCGCCTACGGGGACCAGGCCTGAGACATCCTCGCCCAGGAAGATTGTGCTTTTCTGGCCATCATCCTGGAAGAGGCGGGCCTTTCCGCCCCACATGGCGAACTGACCAAGCTTGCTCTCTTTGTTGTTGACGATTCGGTAGCTGACTGGGATGCCCACGTTCTTATTTTCGAGCTTCTCAGGGTCCCAGGGCAGTTGGGCTGCGTCGAACTTCCAGACCTTCGTGATGGGCACCTTGTCGGTATTTAGGAAGAGCAATTGTTTTGTCTCTTCGTGGTCGATTCCCTGATCGAAGGAGTCACCGTAGTCGAGCAGAACGCGGGCATTGTCGAAATCTTCGCCTGAGAAGTTGCGGAGGATCAGGTAGCTCTTGAGATCGACATAGGTCTCGGGCTTATCGGCGATGGCTTTGTAGGTGATCAGCCTGTCAATGTTCTGCAGCAAATAGCTGATGCGCACCTTTTCGGCGTAGTTATCCGCACTGGCTATTTCCCAGACCAGGGCGGCCTCGTTGGGCGGATAGCTGACGTTCAGCAGGTTAACCTTGTCGGGATGATCCAGGACGGTCAGGCGGATCGAATCCATGTCGATGCTGACACCTTTCCAGGAGAAGTCCACCTTATTGAGGCCTTCCTGCAGGGTCAGGACGCGCTCCTCTTCGATTAGCGTCCATTGGGGATTGTCCAGGCGAATAATTGTGTCGCCACGCTCGGGCAGGGCTACGAGCTTTATCCTGGCCTGGACGACTGTGCTGCATACTAACAGCAGTGCGATCGTCATGATTGTCATTGTCTTGCGGTTCATAGGTCAGTCTCCTTTCAAAAGTACTTGTTGCTTTCGGATTATTATTTTGCGTTCATATTAGATATCTTCTTTAGACCATTGCTGTTTGTTATCTTGTTGATTCATCCTGTCGAATGCCATGATAGGTTCGAACGACATAGCCGAACGTCTTTTTCGATCCTGGCCGTACGGTGAGCATAAAGCGTGCGTGGGTGGCATCGTGTTTTTTATAATCCACGGCATCCTGCGCCATTGAGGCTGGATCGACCATTTGTAGGTCCCAGTATGACATATTGAAGTTTCTGGTGATTTCGATTGTGACCGGCAGGGTTCTGGTGTTGGTGATTTCCATTCGCCAAGTCCGGATTTCGTCCCAGCCGCTGATGTTCCTGTTGCTGTCGAAGCGGAAGTTCTCTGTTTCAAAGTTCATGAGTTTAGGCTCGACTTTCACCAGCCTCGCCGGGCCGAGATTCAGTTCAACTTCTTCGTCGACCGGGATGTATTTCACATTAGTACCCCCTACGTATGAGAGGTGCCCCTGCTCATCGGCAAGCCCGTAGATGCGAATGACACCGTTGGGAAGGGGGGTCTCGCCCAGGTTGTGGTCCTCGTCGTTGGTGAACTTAACGAAGCGGATGGCCTGGTTGCCGTAGCGCTGCTCGTCGTATTTGTAGAGGCTTTCGACTTCAATGTCGTTGGCTTCGAAGGATTTGAGCCTCTTGGCCCACTGGTTGGGGATTGTCTCAGTTCCTTCGATGGTGTAGAGGAAGTATTCGCTTAGACCTTCTTTTACGATTTCTTTGGGTTGTAGGGAGTCAAAATAAACTGCTCCATTTGTGGCCATGCCACCGAAGCCTGCTACGCCGCCTTTAGGCATGGCCCATTGGTTGGCTTTTATACTCAGATCACTTGCCCGCCCGCTCGATCTTGTAGGTACAGGGATCGGGCTGCCGTAAGGCTGGGGACGATTGGCTAATTGTGCAATTTGGTCGAGCAGGTGGACCTGCCCCACGATTAGTCTGGTCTTGGCGTTTTCGTAATCTTCACCCGAATTATTGGCGACGCGGACGTGGGCGGTAAGGTCCATCGTTTTTTCGTCTTGTCTTAGCGTACACATGTAGAAGGCCCGCCAGGACAGGCCGCTTGTGAAATATGTAATCTCGAATGATATTTTGCCTGCGATCTGTGAATGGATGAGCCACTGGCCCACCTGTCTGGTTCGAGCTGGGAAAATCAATTGCCTGATGTCGATCTTGTCGGCCTGCTCTACTGGTTGCAGGCTAAGCGACGTCGGGTCGATCAGTGTGTTGGACCAGGATAGTTGCAGCCAGTTATAGCCTTCTTTGAGTGTAAGGTTGTGCTGTTCGCGCACCAGGGTAAGATCGGCGGAATTGTAAATCGTAAGCTGTGACGAATCTCTTTCCGGCAGTGTCACCAGGTCGATCTTCGCCGAACATGCGCTGGATATTAAGGCAACAATCAATAATACGAATAGTCGTTTCATTGTTCTGTCCTTTTGTTACAGATTTATTGCAGATTCTCTCTCCAGTCGTTCTCTCTGTCCCCTCGATAGAGGCGAAGAACGTACTCGAACTGTTTCTTCGAGCGCGGCTGTAATTCGAGCGTGAATTTAACCGTGTCGAAATCTTCTTTCTCGAATTGGCCAAAATCGCCCGTTTTGGTCATGGTCCAGTACTGAGTGCCGAAGTTGCGCTTGATCTCGACCTTGATCGGAATCTCGCGGGTGTTGCGAACTTCCACTTTGAAGGTGTGAACATCGTCCCAGCCTGAGAGGTCACGGTTTCTATCGTAGCGGAAGTTTTCAGTTTTCATCTCCATGAGTGTCGGTTCGACGACTAAGTCGGAGACATGACCGAGGTTGAGTTCTACATCTTCATTGACGGGGATGTACTTGAAGTTCGATTGGCCTGTATACGACAGGTGGTCTTGCATATCGATGGTTCTGTATACTTTGAGCAGGCCTCCCGGGATGGGGAACATGCCTAATTTGTGATCGGTATCGTTCTTGAAGCTCAAGAAACGAACGACCGAATCGCCGTAACGGTCCTGCTCGAATTTGTAGAGATTCATCACGGGGACCTGATCGACGTCGAAGCTCTTCAATCTTTTTGACCAGCCAGTCATAACGGAGTCTTTACCTTCGATAGTATAGAGGAAGTATTCACTAAGACCTTCCTTCTTAATTTCGGGAGTCTTCTCAAGTGTGGAGAATAAATAGTTTACAGTCGCACCGGCCCGTTTGTGCTCACTATATGTGGCTGAAGTACTTGTAGGCGCCTGCGGCGCCTGGCCTGGTCTGTCGTAGGGGTATTGACGCTGGGCCAGCCCCGCGATCTGGTCGAGGATGTGCACCTGGCCTACTATCAGGCGAACCTGTGTGTTGTCGTAGTCTTCGCCCGAATTATTTGTAACACGCACATAAGCCTGTAAACGCATTGTCTTTTCATCTTCAGTTAACGTGCCCATATAAAAGGCCCGCCATGACAGCCCGCTGGTCAGATAGGTGATTTCTACGGGTATCTTGCCTGATATTTCGCTCTCTATGTTCCAAATCCCAAGGTTTCTGACTCTGGGTGGGAATGTCAGATCGCTAATGCTGATCTGGCCTGCATTGGCTTTGGGGATCATCGTCAGGCTGGTCGGATCGATCAGTGTGTTCTCCCATGAAAATTGGAGTTGATTGAGACCCTTCTTTACAGTCAAAGCTCTGCTCTCGCGCACCAAAGTCAGGTCGACAGGATTGTAAATTGTAACCTGCACTGTGTCGCGCGAAGGTAAAGTCGCTAAATCTATCTTGCCCAATGCAGGGATTGCCAGACAGATAGTGACTATTAGAATAATTGACAGCGTAAGATGCTTGTTCATCTTCGACTCCTCGGCTGTGCAGCTCGGATAATCCTTGCGTTGTTGCGATTGGGGGAAATGTCAGGAACCATGTCGGCGCTTCTATATTGTCGAAAGTCCCAATACCCCGCCAGCGACGTTTGGTTCTGGGGCAATCCGAGCAGATTTTGCCTAATCTCGTCTTCAGGCACAATCCTGCCCCAAATCCGCACATCGGCTATCTCGCCTTTGTACAAATCCGCATCGGTCTGGGAATTTCTTCCGATCTGTAGTGGGACGTCGTTTGTGCGAATTCTCCCTTGTGCCTCGTAGGCGGCATCCTGCCTGCCATTGAAGAACAGCCTCACGGCCCGCTCATCATACGTTGCGGCTATGTGGTGCCATACATTGGCATTTAATTCTGATGACGAGTTGAATCTCCCGATGTTTTTTGCGGCGAACTGAAAATGCCTCATCTCGCCTGTACCCAGCAGGAGCAGTTCGTAGCCAGTCTGGGACTCCCAGCCTTTGGAGATGATGCGTGGATTGAGGGTGCCGCCTGGCTGAAACTTTATCCATGACTCCAGAGTCAGTGGGCCTGTCAGGTCCAGGGCGGGATTGTCGGGGATGATGACGTGGAGGTCATCGCCGGTGAACTGCAATCCGTTCTGGACTATGGCAACCTGGTTGTTTGCGAATCGTTCTGCGAACGTCGAAGCGTTTTGAGACGTTTCCGGCCTTACTATTTCCTTCTGGACGGTCAGGACATATTGGAATTCAGTTGCGGTTCGGGGCTCCAGCATGAGAGTGAACTTGACGGTATCGATATCGACCTTTTCGTATTTTCCAGTATCGCCGCTGTGGGTGAGGTTCCACTGTGGGATGCCAAAGTTACGTGTAATTTCCACTTTGATCGGAAGGTCGCGGGTGTTCTTGACGTTGACTCGAAACGTGCTAACTTCATCCCAACTGGAGATATCGTTGTTCCTGTCGAATTGGTAATTCTGAGTTTTGAAATCTATCAGCGTCGGTTCGACTATCACATCGGCAGCCGGGCCGAGGTTCAACTCGACGTCCTCGTTGACAGGGATGTACTTGAAGTCCGACTGGCCTGTATAAGAAAGATGATTCTGAGTATCGATGGTTCTGTAGACCTTTAGAAGGCCGCCCGGGATGGGGGTTTTGCCAAGCTTGTGCTCGGTGTCGTTCTTGAAGCTGAGAAAGCGGACGGGCGAATCGCCGTAACGCTCCTGCTCGAACTTATAGAGATTAACCACAGAAACATCTTTGGCCTCGAAGCTTAGCAGACGTTTGGACCAGCCTGTGGGGATAGTGTCGGTTCCTTCGATGGTGTAGAGGAAATACTCGCTGAGACCTTCCTTTTTGATCTCTGGTGGTTTGCCAACCATCGCGCCGGCGTAGATCATTCTTTCATCTAATGTCACCAACCTCCTCTTCAATTGGACCGAGGCCTCCTGCCCTCTGGCTAATGATAGCTGACTATTTTCCTCCAAGCCAGGCCTGTCGTAAGGATACTGACGACGAGCCAGCCCGGCGATTTCGTCGATAATATGCACCTTGCCCACAATCAATCGGACCTGTGCATCTTCGTAGTCTTCGCCCGAATTGTTGGTAACTCTGACATAACCTTGTAAGTGCATGGTCTTCTCATCTTTAGTGAGCGTCCCCATATAAAAGGCCCGCCAGGATAGTCCGCTGGTCAGATACGTGATTTCGACAGGAACTTTGCCCGATACTTTGCTCTCTACATTCCAGAGCCCCAGGTTTCTCACTCGTGCGGGATAAGTCAGATCGTCAACACTTATACCATCTCCAACGGTCCTGGAAATCATCTCCAGGCTCGTCGGATCGATCAGCGTGTTCTCCCATGAGAACTGCAGCTTGTTGTAGCCTTGTTTGAGAGTCAATGCTCTGCTTTCGCGAACGAGCGTCAGGTTGGCGGAGTTGTAGATCGTAAGACGAACGCTGTCGCGCGAGGGCAATGTCACCAAATCGATCTTGGCCTGTGAACTGCTGCATGCCAGTGCGATGATCGAACATATTATTATAGAACGTTTCATATCTCACTATTCCCTATTCAGTCTTGGCATCTTCTCGTCTGCTTTGTCTTTCTATCGTTCTGTTACTTTTTCTAAAATGTCCAGGTTGAATCCTGCTTTTGTGATGATGTGTTGATCATCGGTTAAAACGAGCCAGGGTGTGCCTTTGACGCCCCAGGCCAGCAGGTTTTCATGAGGATCGCCCTGGATTGCTCCAGTCTTGAGAGAGAGGTTTTCTTTCGTTAGCCACTCGTTAACTTCCTTTTGCTCTTTCGTTCCTGAATGCACGGCCAGGACGACAATGCCTTTTTCCCGCAGCGATTGGCTTTGTTTTTCCAATTCCTGAAGACACTGCCTGGAAGGGCGCTGGTCCATATCCCAAAAGCAAACCAACAGCGGTTTGCCCTTGGCCTGATCTATTTGAAAATTCTGGAATTTAATATTATCGAAGTTAGGAATGGGCTTTCCGAGTTTGGATTCTGCATCGACCAATTCCAGCCTGGGCGGTTGAGGTCTGGGAATCTTGACTACTCCTGCTTTGGCTTTGTCCTGAGACAACATGCTCACGGGATAAGCAAACATGGCGCTGTAAGAATCCCTTTCCTTGTAATTCGGGAGGTAGATATTTTTTCTGACCTTTCGCGCTTTGGCTTGTTCGTATTGATCCTCGCTGAAGTACACCTTGAAATAGCCTTCTGAGTCGAAAGAGGCGGAGCCTGCGTATGGGAAATCGATGCTGATTTCCACACCGGGCCACCAGGGAGGCGAATCGAGAAACGGCGGCGCACCATCCTCGAAGAGGACTCGGCCATAGTAATATTCAAGATTCTTCACCTTGACCGCCTTTGCCTGTTCCTTGTCTGCCGTTAGCATCTCGATGGGGAAACGATGGTCGGTCTTCTTGGCCTCGATAAGAAAGTTGCCTATGGTGAATGTCAGCCACGATGTGCCTTTTTTGAGGTTCGCAAGCTCCTTGTCGGAAAGCCTGATTGAAAAGTAGCCCTTGTTGTTTACGCTCCCAATACGAATCCCGTCGGCTTCTTTTTGTTCCCACAGAGTGATCAGGCTCCTGTTCTTTACAAACTCAACAGGTAGCGAGCCATCCTCGAACTCAAGCTTGCCATAATAAATATTTCGTTTCGGCTTCTTATTTTGGCTGTTGATCGAAACGCCCTGTATATCGCTTTCGACGATGACGTTCTTTGGCCATTGCAACTTCTTTGGAATCTCAGTATCATCTCCCGTAAGGATGGTCAGCTCGGGCTCCATGGGTAAGCCCACCCCTTGTTTTTCGCGAGCCATGAACAGGGCGATCCCGGCCACAATTTGAAGGCGGACGTTGTATTCTATTTCCTCTTTGGCGAAAGTACTGACTTTTTCCTTACCTGATTGGATATGCACGACGTGATCGCGTATGCGAGCCTTGGCAAAAAAAGCGAGCAGTTCGTTGATCTCATCGGGCGTTGCCTTGAAGTAGAAATTCTCGTTCCCATTGACCCATATCGAGTAGGCCCTTGATTGATGTCGTGGAATTTCGACAATACCTTTGGGCCAGCCAGGCTGTGACGTCGTTGGGTGCTCTGTATCAGGGCCGATTTGTTCGGTAGCCATCCCATAGCATAAAGAACAGGCTCCTAACAATATGCAAAACAAAGTTGAGATTGCCTTGTAGTTCATGGTTTAGTGTCTACCTTTCGGTCTATTGAGTCACCGCCTGCTCACGCGCACCGTGGAACGTTTTGATCGTGTACTGCAATACTTTCTTTGACCTGGGCTGCACGTTCAGCGTGAATCTTGCATTTGTCGCGTCGTACTTTTCGTATACAACATCCTCGTCATTGAAATCGAGGGTCCAGTATGTCGTGGGAAATCCGCGCGTAATTTCAATCTCGACAGGTAGCGTTCTGGTATTGGTAATTTCTATTTGCCATGTTCTGATTTCATCCCACCCTGAGATGTCATTGTTTCTGTCGAAGGTGAAGTTTTCTGTTTTGAATTCCATTAGCTTGGGCTGGACCTGCACCAGCCTCGCGGCGCCGAGATTCAGTTCGACCTCTTCGTTGACGGGGATGTACTTGACGCTCGTACTGCCGACGTACGAAAGATGTCCCTGGTTGTCGGTTAGGCTGTAGATTCGCACTTGGCCATTGGGGATGGGGGTTTCGCCCAGATTATGCTCTTCGTCGTTGGCGAACTTTACGAAGCTGATTGTCTGATTGCCATAACGGCTCTCGTCATATTTATACAGGCTTTCGACCTCGATGTCGTTGGCCTCGAATGATTGCAGACGCTTGCCCCATTGGTTCGGGATTGTCTCGGTGCCCTCAATAGTATAAAGAAAGTACTCGCTCAATCCCTCTTTCTTTATCTCTTTCTTTTCCATGTCAAACAGCTTGCCCAGCATTGGCATATCACCCAGTTGGGCAACCCTGCCGTCTTCTTTCCATGTATAATGCAATGTCAACGAGTCAGACCCGTCTTTTTTGATACCCTTTTCAAGAATTGGGCTGCCGTATGGATGTTGTCGTTGGGCCAGTTCAGCTATCTGGTCGAGGATGTGAACCTGCCCTACGATCAGGCGTGTCTGTGCATCTTCATAGTCCTCGCCTGAGTTGTTGGCCACGCGGACGTAGCTGGCCAGGTCCATTGTCGTTTCATCTTGCGATAGTGTTCCCATGTAGAAGGCCCGCCATGACAGGCCGCTGGTGAAGTAGGTCAGCTCAAACGGGACCTGGCCGCTGATCTCAGAACGAATAAGCCAGCGGCCAAGCTCCCGCAGCCTCGGTGGAAACACCAATTGCTGGACATCTATCTTCTCCCTCTGCTCCTGTGGCTCAAGACTTAGAGAGGTTGGGTCTATCAAGGTATTAGCCCACATGAACTGTAGCCAGTTCCAGCCTCGTTTAAGCGTGAGTTTGCGCTGCTCTCGAACGAGTGTCAGGTCGGCCGAGTTATAAATAGTGATCTGTACGTTGTCGCGTCTTGGCAGTGTGACCAGTTCGATAGCGCTGGCCGGGGCGAAGGGTGGCGTATCGTCTATGGATGACAGATGCGTGGGTTTCGGGGCAGTTGGTGCGGTTGGGTCGGTTGGATGGACCATCGCCAATGTATCGGGAGAGCTTATTTCGTCGGGCCTATGGGCAGTAGGAGCGGGCTGATCCTGCCAGTTGTACGAGCTTTGGTCTCCGTTTCTCGCGACCATATGTTCGGTTGTGGTGTCTGGATCTGTTGGGTGGGATTTTTGCTCTGTTGTATCATGTCGCAAATTGCTGACCTGAAACAGGGCGGCCATTACGAGCACTGCTGCTACGGCCCCGGCCCAGGCTGGCCAGCCAAAACGCAATACTTTCGCAGCAGGCTTCGACACTGCGGCCTGTTCGATTGTTTTAGCGAGCAACGCCTCGGAGGCCTTAATCTCATCGCTGAGCAAATCCAACGATGCGAACTTGCGTTTGATGCTTTCGAGCTTGTCGGCGCACTGCTTGCATTGGGCCAGATGCTGGGCGAATTCGGCCTGTTGGGCGTCCGAGCACAGCTTGAACTGGTAATCAATTATTTCGTTTTGTGTTAGATGACGCTTCATGATCTTATCCCGTCAAATTCGGGCAGTTTTCCGGCCAATGTTCTCAGAGCCCTCGACATCTGCATTTTTACGGTCCCCGTCGAGCAGCCCATAGTGCGGGCGACTTGTGAGTAGCTTAGCTGCTGATAATAGGCCAGTATGAGCGTAGCCCGCTGCTTAGCGGGTAGCTCTTGGATTGCTGCGCGGACCTGCTGTTTCTGTTCGGCCCGGATGACTTCGTTCGAGGGGTCGCTGCACTCGTCCGCTGCTGTGACCGATGCAATATCAGGACAGTTGCCATTGGCGCAGCCGAGCGGCTGGTTCAGCGAGACGGTAGGTTGCCTCTTGCGTTTTCGCATGTGATCTATGGCGACGCGGGTGGCGATGGTGAACAGCCAGCTCTTGAAGCTGTTGCCCGCGAAGGTGTGGGCTTTTTCGTGCACCTTTCTGAAGGTTTCCTGAAAAAGGTCTTCGGCTTGTTCTCTATTTGCAGTCATGCGCACCAGATACCCAAGGACGGCGTCGCCATATCGCCTTACAAGCTCAGCGAATGCCGTCGAGTCGCCGCTACAATGAGCGGCCATCAGGCTGTTGTCCGTGTTATCCATTGAGGCTATTGCTCCAGCTACCGATACAGACGTTCATGGTAGCCCACCGGTTGACAGAGTTATAAGTAAATTCTCTGTAAAACCCTGGCCTGTACATCACCTGAGCCTGTAGCTTTTGGACATCTCACCCCAACCTCCGCGTTTGGCTGATGCGCAGTTTGCGACCACCCATTTGGGACGGTCTCACTGTGAATCACATTATCTAATAGTTATTGCCGGTTAAAAGATAACCTTTGATTACTGTTTTATTTTGCAGGTACTGGTTTATTTATCGCCCAGAACACTGCGTTTAAGAGCATCTTGCAGAACTGGGGATTCTTGAAGTCGTCGGGATGGCCCAAAGAGGTATAGAAGATGCGCGACTTTCCATAGTTATTGGTCCACGCTACTGGTTCGGGCTCATTGTCGGGGATTGTTCCGATCAATAGAGGGGTCGTAGTCTTTTCCAGGGGGCTGACTTCGTATAGAGATCCGTTGCTTGTAAAGGGGAGTTTGACGCCTGCGAGGATTGGGTGGCTCGCCGCACCGGCTGCGGGTGTTACCGTTGCAGTGGGACCTGCGCCGTGGTGGCCGTGATAGTTGCCGCCTAAGACTTCAGGATCGAACTTGGGCCAGTCAACGTGGCCTGTCGGTGCGTTGCCTCGTGTATCGAAGGCGTGGCTGGCGGTGCGCAGGCCTATCAGGGGCTTGCCTGCCGCTAAATAATCACGCAGGTATTTAATCTGGCTTGCGTGAAAGGCTCTGCGCCGTGCGAAGACAACGACAAGATCGGCGTTGCTTAGAGTCTCCATGCCTGCTATCCAGTTGCGCTGCGCGCCGGTCTTCTCAGTGCTGCCCTGGATTATTTCGCAATAGAAGCCATGCTTTCTTTTAAGTAGATCGGCGAATTCGGGCAGTGTTTCGGCGGCCCCATACTCGCTCTCAGCAGAAAGGAAAACGACGCGCGGGCGTTTGTCATTTTTGAAAACGAAAGGAGGTTTGCCTGTGAGGATTGTTGATGTGACGGTTGGGCAAACGAACTTCTCGACATGCTCGACGACAAGGTCGGTGCCTGTAAAGTGGTTGACAACAGGTTTCATCTTCGAGTTGTACATGGTGTCGGTCAAGTCCCGCATAAGGACCACATTCTTGCCGTAGCGTGCCATGTTGCGCAGGCCGAAAGGACGCCCGAGCACACACATGTTCGTATGCACGCCCATGATAATGACGTTATTGATGCCTTGGTGTTCTAATAAATTCCAGATTTCTTCGCCCGAATCGCTGATAGCGTCGTCATCGGTGATCTCGATTGTATCTATCTGCCTGCTCCAGGGAGAGCCTTGTTCGCATTTGGGTTTGCAATCGCAGCCACCATCGGAATGATCGATCGGATAGCCTGCGGCCTTCTCGGCGTCATTGATCCAGTGACGCCATTTGGCAATATCGGCAGGAAGATTCTCTGCCTTGGGCGCCTCCTGTGCTCGCTTTCGTGCGGGGTGGTCTTTGTAGTGTCCAATCGTTCCGCTCGGAGCGTGAATGATAAGCATGCCCTTGCTGCGCGCCTTAGCGACAACGTCGTTCATATATGGCGCCAGCTCCGCCACTCGCCTGGTTGCGCCTTTGCACCAGTGTTGGTTCCACATATCGCAGATAATGATTGCGGTCTGGGAGGGATCCCATTCGAGCTTCTTTAGGGATACCTGAACGCGATTCGCATTATCAGGCAATGGGCTCCGGCTACGGGCCGGGAGTATTAAAGTGTCTGTGTCCCGGGCCCAAACTTCGATGCCGAAAAATAGTAGCAGGCATGTTAAAAGCAGAAGGAGGGGGATGAGTGTCACTGAACGATGGTTGTTCATAACAACTTACTCCTGATATATGAGTGACATCGCAGTTTTGATAAATTGCAACCGAGCGTGCATTTAGGCTGTAGGATACCAGAGGTGCGGGCTCAGAACAAGTCCGAGCCTGACCAGTTAGGCATTATGCAAGCTTGCTTGTTGATACAGTCCACAGTCTTATTTGGAAGTTAATCTGATGAATTTTACGCCGTGTCTTGGTATCCGGGCCTCGAAGCTGTCTTTGCAGGAGCCGATATCCTTTTGGCTCCATAGATCGCGGGCCTTCCAGGCGCCTTTAATGCCAAGCTGCTCCCAGGTGGTTTTGATGCTGGTTTCGACTTGCCCCAGGTTGAACAGGCCGACGGCCATAGAGCCGTCTTCCATCTCCTTGGCTAATATCAGACGCTGCTCATCCTGTTGGATGATCTTTGCCTGCTTGCCCAGGGGGTCCTGATCGACTTCGATAACTTCAGAGTTGCAAAGGATGTTCAGGGTAAACTCGTCGAGCTTCTCCATATCACCAGAGAAGATCAACGGGGCCGCCATCAGGCACCACATGGACATGTAGGAATACTGCTCGTTGGGCGTAAGCGTCGTTGGCGTGCCTTCGGCCTGCCTGCGTGCATCACCCACCCAGCCGATGAGGATGTAGTCGGGATCGTTCCACTCACCTGGCTTGGCATATTCCCAGTGCTGCGCGTTGCTCATACCAATGTGATAGAATCCAGGCAGATCGGAGGCGCCTGCTAATCCCAGATCGCCTGTGGTGCGCCAGCAGTTGCCTTGAACCTGGCCCGCCCATTGCCAGACGTCGCCCATCCCATACTGGCATAAGTTGTAAACGATATCACGGTCGAGCTTCACGAGTATATTGCCCATCTTCCGATATGGTATCTGCAACTTTTCAAGTCCTTCGCCTGTGGCGACATTCGTGTAGCTGCACCAGTCGTACTTGAGAAAATCGAAGCCCCATTCGACAAACTTATCCGCGTCGATTTGCTCATGCTGGTATGTGGCTGTATAACCAGCACATGTTGTAGGCCCAGGGGAAGTATAAAGACCCGCTTTGAGTCCTTTGGCGTGAATGTAATCGGCAAGCCCCTTCATATCGGGGAAAAGCTGGTTGCCTCGAATCGCGCCGGCAGAATCACGGGGCTCGCCTCCAATCAAGGGATCGTTCGAGCCATGTTTGACCATCCAGCAGTCGTCGATGTTTACGTATTGATAACCAAAGTCCGCCATTCCTGAGTCGATCATAGAATCAGCAGCCGCACGCATGTGCTTGTCTGTAACGCGGTCGTAGTGGATGTACCAGCTATTCCAGCCCATCGGTGGAGTAAGCGCCAGGGTCTGGCCCGCGACAATCCTGAAGGGTCTGCTTGCCTTGCCATGAGCGTTTCGCGCGGTGAGCGTTACCTTATACTCGCGTTGTCGCTTCGGGGTAACGCCTGAGATGATCCCTGTGGCCGGGTCGAGTTTGAGGCCCTTGGGTAGTCTCTTTGCGCCGAACGTAATCGGGCGAATGCCGGTGCATGGGATGCGGTAAATAAAGAAGTGGCCACCCCGGCAGCCATATACTTTGGGCCCGTTGATTTTTGGTTCCGGCCCAGGTTTTGGGGTCAGGATGAAAACCGGTTCGGTTGGTGGACCGACTGGTTCGGGCATTTCGCCGACTACTTCGAATTTGGCGTCGGCCCAGTTCGCATGATCGTAGCTTACTCCGTCGCCTGTTGGATCGGCCGCGAGAAGAAGCATTTTGACGCCTGTTAAATCCACGTCCACCGGTTTAGCAGCTTGGCCTACTTTCATAACACCGCTGTCGAAAAGCGTTTTGCCGTCTCCATAGACGCGAAATCTTACGCTGCCGATGTTTCCGTTCACTTCGTCGTCCACGCCGACGTATGCGGAAAATTTGCGCGAGCCGCCTTTTATGTTGATATACATGGTGCTGGCTGCGTGCGTGCCGACGCCCTTGTCGAATGTTTTGCCTCCGATGCTCAGAGGTTTGTTCTGGATGGACTGATCTTTCTGTGGCGAGCCCCAGCCTGCGGTCATTTTCTCAAGACTAAGCGACGACAACCATACCGTCTTTGCAGACGCCTCAAATGCCTGCGCAGATACTGTTATGAAAAGTAATGATGCGATGATGGCGCAGATTATCGAGTGGTTCCTGTAATTCGTTGTATTCATTCTGTCGGTCCTTCCATGATTTAGAAGCCACTGTGTTGGTGCGGTTGAGGTTGGCGCCTTCTACATATTTTTAGTCGAGAGCCGCGAGGAGATGGCTGCTGTCGCCATCGAGTCATAGCAGAGCCAGCCAGCCTCCATCGACATATATTATCTGCCCCGTGATGAATTCACCAGCTCTTGAAGCTAACAGAACAGCAGTTCCTGCGATATCTTCAGGCTTGCCCCATCGGCCCAAAGGCGTTTTTGCCAGCACCCACTTGTTGAATTCCTCGTTTTTCTGCAGAGGTTCAGTCAGTTCGGTTGCGATGTATCCTGGCCCGATTGCATTTACAGTGATATTATGCTTCGCCCATTCGGTGGCCAGCGTTTGCGTCAGAGCGAACAGTCCAGCCTTGCTGGCTGCGTAGGGTGCTGTAGTCGGCCTGGCTGCGTGGCATGTCAGCGAGCCTACGTTAATGATCCTGCCAAGCTTATCCTCCTTCCTGCAATGCTTGAAAAAAGCCTGCGAAAGGAGCATGGCGCTGGTTAGATTAACATCCTGCACCTTATGCCAGTCCTCAAGCTTAATTTGCTCGGCAGGGCTGCGGATCGTCGTCCCGGCACAGTTGACGAGTATGTCGATGCCGCCGGTTTCTTCCGCAATCTTATCGAATAAATCGCTGATTGCATCGAGGTCGGCCAGGTCGAAGCAGAAAGCTTTAGCCGTTCCGCCTGTTTCGCTTTGGATTTGCCCGGCAGCCTTGTCGAGCTGCTCTTTTGTTCGCGCCAAAAGTGCGATATCGGCGCCATGTTGAGCCAGGCCCATTGCTATGCCCAGACCGATGCCTCTACCACCACCTGTGACCAACGCTGTTTTGCCTGATAAATCGAATAAGTTGTTTTTCATACCTGGAAAGTAAAGCACAAATGTCATGGAATGGCAATAGTCTTGCACTGCATTTGAGCTAATGTATTCCGGTATTATATTAGACCGTCTAAGTCGTGTAATACGATGCAGTTGTGAATGTTTATTGCAGTGACATTGAGATGATATTTGGAAAGCGGCAAGATTTCACTTGACAATCGGTGTAGTGGTAGTGTAAAGTGTGCCTATAAGGTTTATGGAAGAACCTTGGCACTTGGTTGGATGACCGGATAAAGGATTGTCCAGTGGACCGGCCGTTGACTCAAGGATGGGTCGTTTAAGGTGAGCGAGATTCTTCCGAGCGCAGTAATAAGTCAGTGGGTATACACTGCAAGTAGAGAGCTGCAAGAATGCAGGGCGATGAAAAGGCCTACATTTCTTAGAAACTCTCCGTGCTTTTGTGTGCCTGAGGACTAACTAAAGACAAGGATGTCGATACAGAGGAAAGGATTCCGAACTATGCGCACCTGCTTTACATTCACGCATCGCACATGCTGTTGTGCGCCCTCCGTATGGACAGATCCCCCGGATGCCCCAAGATTTGGTATGCGCTGTATTTCTACACGCGCATGACGAGACTGGTTTTGTTGGGTAATACCGGTTCAGCAGCTTAAGTTTGACAAGGAGGTCATAATGAACGAGCTGGTTCTGTCACAGTATTCATATCCCTGACTCTTATTTACTGTTCCGCGCATACTTCCGGCACACAGTCTAAGCATGGATTATAGATTGGCCGGGCGTTCCGGGCGGTAATTAGAGATGTCATGTGATTCCAAGTGTCAATTTGCGCCAGAAGTGCGCGCAGATGACAGACAAAGAAGTTCTCATAAAAGAGCCTGGTTTCCCGCTTTCAGGCTTGTTGCCAAACACTATAGCCGGTTGTTTGGGATTGCCATGCTATGAACCATACGGTTCATGGCTCGCAATACCATGAAAACGCTGTCCGCCTTTGGCGGAAACGCAATCCTTGCTTTAGCAACAAGTGTTTTGTGGGAATGACGGTATACGTAAGATAGGTTCTGTTAAGGACTCTAAAGAGACGATTTGCCAAAGAGGCAATGCGTATGAAGAACGATTACACATAGAATTCGATCCCTCTCTCTACTCTTGCTGGTGAAGGCGGGTGCACACGCCTGCATCGGCAATATCGAGAGGCGTGAAGTATATAATAATAAGTAGTATCCAAAAGGCTCTGCAATGACCTGGTGGTGGAAGGTCTGTCTATGTAAGTTGAAGTGTGTAGCGGTTTGCTTGGCGCTTTTGGGTAAAGAGTATTAAGGCGAAATATAATTCTGTAAAACGACCAGCGCGGCAAGTGCGCGCGGTCCGAAATTCAGGTGATGGCTATTATAACTGAAATCGTACATATGAAGACAGAACATAAATAGTATTCGATCCCTCTCTCTACTTTTGCTGTTGAAGGCGGGCGCGCACGCCTCCATCGGCAATGCTGAGGGGTGTAAAACATATAGTTACTGCTGGTATCCAAACGCTGCGTAATAGTTTGGGGGTGCAAGGTCTGCTTGTGCAGCTTGAAGTTCGCGGCGATGGACCGAATGAAATAACGAAGGAACAGAAAAGCGCCTTGCCGAGGTTGGGGTAGCATGGCGCAGTTGCCGCCGGAGGTTTGCGCGGTGGTTAGGCCGGGTGAGAAATGTGCCTGGAAAGATTATGAAACAGTTGCAGAACAATAAATTGGATCTTGCAAGATTGCCACGACCGCCTTAGGGACGCCGGCGGCAATGCAAGGCACTGATGTAATGTTGGCGAGAGTAAAACCATAAAGTGGCCATTGCTGTCTGGGCGGCCCTGAGAACGGGCGCGGTTCGGGAAAACGATGGTTAGAAAGGAGGTGCTGCGCGCCGAGATTGAAAGACCACGTGCAAGGGTAGAGCCGTGATGCGTTTTGTCCGGATACAAAGGATTGTATTCTCAAGCGACGGCGGGATTGCGAGTGGTGGGATCACATTAAAATAAAAGTATCGTGTTCGTTCGGCGAGTTCCCTGCGAGAAATCGTTGTGTGAGCCGGCCTGCCTGGCTGATGTGGCGTTGCGCTGAAATGGTTGAGATGCGCACAAACCGAACGAACGAAGACCACGGATGGTTTCTGTTCCGCAACCCAGGTTTGCGTAGCGGAACAAAGTAAAGAAAGGGAGTTCTAAAATGTATA
>CAZYMD010000049.1:0-27470 GCA_964649005.1 uncultured Pirellulales bacterium | reverse complement strand
ATAGTCATCCTCCCGCTCGTTCCAGCTATGTGTTTTATAGTCGGGATTCTCGTCAGGTGACATCCAGCCGTAATGCTCGAACGTCACTTTAATGCCCTTCTCGAACACAAACGGATCTTCGATGTGCCAGCGATAGGCGCTCGTATAGCCGCCCACAATGCCCCACTGATCGAAATAGGGCACGCCGAAGTATGGCGTGAGTACCGTCTTCAGACCCCAGGCGCTGAGGAAATAATCCTCAGTTCCCGTACCCCAAATCGAGGGCTTCTTCTCGCCATCGATGTAGATTTTCTCATCGCCCTCACCGAACCAGGAGGGACTCCGCATCCGCACGGCAAGAACCGTCCCAACATAGTGTCCCTTGCCCTTGGTGTCGAGAATCACGTAATCCTTGCCATTCTCCACTGGATATTCCTGTTTGTACTGAGCGTAAAAATAGGGTGTATCCTTTGCCAGTTTGCTCTTCTTAATCCAGTCGATATTGTAGTAGAGCAGATTGATCATCTTATCGCTCTGGTTAACAATCTCGATTCGCGCAGACTTGCGAAAAGGCATGTGCCAGAAGCAGTTGTAGGAATCCGCGTCTTCGACAATGACAGGCAGACTGATAACCTCATCGCGCCTGCCAAAGCAGTTGGCGAAGAAATCCCCCAGCGGCGCCTCCACGCCTGGCTTCTCCCGTCCATCCCAATAAATCCGCAGCAGCATCTCCTGATGCGTAGCCGAGCCGCTCTTTGCCCAGGGATGTGGCTCAGGGGCCAGAAACGTAAACCACATATGCGTAATAACACCCGGCCCCTTAACATCCATCAGAACCTTCGTCGCCCCCGAAGCCACGCGACTGTTATCGCTGTTACTCTGCGGATTAGGCTCGTTGCTGTCGGGAAGTTTCGCAGTAGAAGTCGCCCGCATACTCCGCCCATCGATACGACCCGCCAAACCGGATAAAGAAGCCCCCCACGTTGTCATGGAAAGCACCATAATTACAACCAGACAACAGGATGTATACAGTGACCTCTTCATGTGACTTGTCCCTTAAAGCAGTAATTATTATTGACTCTCATGGAAACACAGCAATGAAACCCACCATTAGCCTAAAAGCTCACTCAGCCCTCCAGTGGCTTGACAAACAATACCTGCTAATTCGTGCGCATCAGCACAGGGTTTCTGTATCCAAAGCCAGTTCAAAATCACTTCCACCTCATTTTGGCCCAGATCCCGCCAAGCCATCTGTCGCAATTCATTTGGCAATTCGTATTGTTCTGCCTGGTTCAGCAACAGAGCGATTCCCGCCAAAGCCCCTACCGCCATATTCTTCGGCTCGATTCCATACTCCAGCGCCAGCCGCATCGTACCGAAGATTCGGTCGTCCGGCCCAAGCTTTCGTACGACATCCCGCGAAGCCCTCGCAACGGAATCCGCCAGATAGGAATTGGTCATCCGCCGTAATAAATCTTCAGCGTAATCTTTATATCCCACCTCTTTAAACAGCTCATCGCCCAGATTTGCATACTTGTGAATCAAAGCCCCGCCCGACTCTTCTATGAATGCATCACGACCTACTCGCATCACGGCCTGGTCGCCTTCAAGCTCAGTCATGTTGCGATAACCCTTCAAGGCCCCTATGAACGCCAACAATGCATGAATCGCATTATGCCCGTAAAGTTTGGCCTCTTCAAAAGGCAGCAAATCGTCCTTTTCCACGAACACTTCTATCCCAGGCCGAAAGCCCTCTAACCCCGTCCGGCTGACAAGAATCCTGTTGAATTCCTCCACAAGAAAAGCCCGCTCAATTCCAGGAGCAATAGGTTTGAGTCCAAGCTCCTCGATCATGCTCCGGTCGGTCACGACCTGGCTCATCTTGCCAATCACGGTATTTAGAAACTGAACTCTCTCACTAATCTGAGGGTCCATCTTCCGACTGACCGCATCGCTTAAAATCTCCGCCGCATGATTATTGTTCTCCGCAGCGTAAATTATAGTCGCTCTGGCGCTACTATCACCCAATCCCTCAGCCAGCAAAGAAGCAATACTCTTGTCCCCACCAATATCATAGAAATTCACAGAAGGCAAAGATGTCGCCACTTCCGTCGATTCGTGAAGTATTTCGATAAGAGCTTCTCTGTCACTGTCGATATTCGGATTGAGAAGCTCGACACCATCGACCTTAAGCACCTCAACACCGTCGGACGTAGCCACGTTAACAAAGTAGCTCCCGCTATTAGCCCGAACCGCATCGACCAGTTCCTGATCGATTTCCGCAACAACAATCCGTGAGAAGTTTCCGCTCTCAAACGCCTCTTTTGCAAAAAGCCCGCTCTGAATTGGGCCAAACCCGAAACCGGTGAATATATGATCCGCCATAGTTGCTAACGCGCCGTCTTTAGAAATGCCTTTATATCACTATCATTAGTCAGAACCGCAATTTCCAGCTCATACGTTCTGCTCTTGCCCGGCTTGAGATGAATCAACGTCCCCTGCTTCCTCGCCCCTCCCTGCCCTATGGGTGGATTCGTCCCTGGCTCCAATCCCGTAACGTACTCGCCAGGCCCCCAGTGCTGCCAGTTGCTCAACCAGGGCAATTGCTTCTTCTTGTATCGCAACGCAACGGCAAATCCCAGCCCCGGATTATACAGCCCTGCATAACACATCCCCTTGGCATCCGTTGTCACGTCAATAAACGCGCAGCCCTCGCCGCCCCCTCGGTGACTCTCCAGCGGCTTCTGGCACTTCTTGAAATCTCGTTTACTGTTGAAAACTGCATCATCCATTTCAAGTCCGCGGGACTTCCATTTGCCTTTAGCAAGAATCTCGGTCCCCTCATCCACCAAAGGCCAACCGAAATTGCAATGGTAAAGCATCATATGGGGCGTAGTGGAATTTCCGACGTTCGTCACAACATCGCGAAGACGAATCACAGGCTCACCAACAACACTCGATATGGTCCGCCGCAGTTCCAGGTTTGGCCCGAACACCCGCGACTGCTTCATCACAGCAGTAATACTCATCTCCAGCTTACTGGCTGCAAGGTCAGGCTGGACAATCGACTCAACCGTAGCAGACAGATTACTGATCCGCCCATGCAGACCTCTTGAGCCGAACTCATCCTCTTCAGGCCCGCCCACATGAGTCAGCCCGCAAGTCGTAACCAGCCCGGCCGCAAAACTATAGAGCCATTCCAGCCCGCTATTGACGTCAGGTCTGGATGCAGTAACCCCACCATGACTGAGCCACGCCAGACTATGCTGATTGTAGAATGCGTCAACAATGTCCAGGGCCCTGTCGATAATCACCTTGTAACGCAGCCCCGCACCGGTATTGACCCATGCGATTCGAGTCCCCTTGCCAGGCCCGTTGTCCAGCACCGATGTCTCAATCCCGCCCACCTGCGAACCGTTGATCACCCTATCCTGCCATGCAAATACCTTCTTCCCGGCCATGGAAATTCCCTTTCTATTGCCAAACATACTTACTGCAATGCCTTCTGCAGCATCTCGAAGCTATCGTACGACCTGCCGCTGTGAACGATATCAAGCATATGCTCGAACGGCCTGATGTTGCCGTACCTGTCACCCAGTGGCGCCTTGATAAAAAGCGATGCAAACAAATTACCCATCTGAACTGCCTGAGAAAAGTCAATCGTCCCTTCCCTGAAAGCATCCAGGTTCTTCGCCAGATACGAAATCAATCCCGCGCGGAACGAATCGCCAGCCCCAACCAGATCTATAACCTCGCCCGCCATGAATCTCGACGTCACTTTGTCTGGACCACCCACCGAACCGTCTGCGCAAATGTGCTTCTCATACGCCCCATTGCTGACTGTCACACCAAAGAGCCGCGTACGTTTCTCATCGCGCCAAAACCGCTCCGTCAAAAATTCAAGAAAATGCGTATCGTTCTCCTGCTCGCTGTAATCGCCCCACTTGCGCCCGGGCGACAGCGTATTTTCAATCAGCTTGGCCTCGTCGCAACTTGTAAAGAACACGTCCAGTTCGGGCAGCAGCGGTTCGAGCAACCTGTACTCCTCAACAGCCTTGCCCGAATTTATCAGCTCGTGTGGAGAACCCGTCAGCGTGTGACTGTCCACAATCGTCACCGCCCCCCCCTCGCGACACCACTTTATAAACTCCGCCAGGTCGCACCCCCCATTAGCATCGCCCTGATCGGACAAACCCGAATACATGTAATAAACAATTCGAGGCTGTAACCTTTTCACAGCAGGCTTGAACATCTCAAAGTCGAAGTCGTTGTTCGCGTTGGGAAAGTATGCAATCCCGCCCCTGTCATCGCTTTCCGAAGCATAAATAAAAGTCGTTCCCGTCGGTAGAGTTGGGTGAATATGCGTCGCCGACATATCAATACCGTTTTCCGTCATCACATCGTGGAAGAACCGGCCTTGTGCATCGAGCCCGCCATAGGAGCCTTCGCCAAGATTAACTCCAACAGCGATTTCAAGACCCGCCCTTGCAATTAGAGGCGCTGTATTGCCAGGCCCGCCGGCTGTAGCTGGACCATCTTCGATCCAGCCGTGCAACTGCTCCTGCGAATAGCCGGGCATGTCTTTCGTTTCGCACTTGGCTAATCCGCCCTTACCCACCAGCTCATCAGCAAACGCAAAGTCGGATCTTCGCAAATCCGCCACCGCCGTATTTAGAATCAATACATCAACAGCCATGATTCCCCTCTGAACAACTCACCTGTTTTCTCAATGCATTTCAACAGCACATGTCCCTATAGCAGGCCGATAGAAATTGAACTGCACGTTAGGATGCTCAGCCAACAGTGACATCGGAACCGCACTATCTGCGATCCCCTTGCCGATCATCAAGGTCGTCAGACGCATCCCGAACGGATTATCATGCATCCCCGCCTGCCAGATAGACACCTTCTCCGCTTTCCACGTCTCGACCGGCCCGACAGTCAATGCCCTGGTAGGCACGCCCGTCACCACCCCGCCTCCGCTGGTCCGCGCATTCTGCATAACCGTCACCGGGTGCAGCTCCACAACGCGAGTCCCCAGCTTGCGATACTCTTTGGGCGATGGCGGCGCATCAGCATACTCGCCTTCCCGCCTGACCGGGTCGTTGAACGCCCAGTGCTTAATATCACCCTGCCCCCCCTGCACAACGGCACACCTCGCCAACTCCCAGCTTTTAACGTATGCACTCGTATTCGCGGCGGGAAAATGAACATTCTCCTCAGGCATCCTCAGCTTCCCATCGATCCGGTCGAAACACAGCTCCATATCGGCCTTCGCAAACGAAAGCGGATGCATCCTCGGAACTTCCTTGCCGTCCACGTACCATTCATCCATACCCCAGAAGTGAGCGTTCTTGAGATTGATTCCAAGCTCATTGACAAGCCTTGCCACCAATGGAAGCTGCTCCGTAGGCCCAATCGGCCCGCAAACACCCACCGGATTATCCGCACTCGCCCGCCTCCACGCCAAGATATACTCCAACGCTTCGGCCAAATAGAAGTCCTCAAGCGTATCGTAGAACACAACCTTGAAGCCATCCCTGCTCAAAGCCAATAAATCTTCGGCCGTCAGCCTCGCCGCATCGTTGAGAATCTCATCATCAAGCGTCGTATAGTCCCACCAATCCGGCGCCAGGATACTCCGTTTTCGTCCCATTGCAAACTCCATTACCGTACATGAACCAGCGAATCCAATTCCTGCTTCAGAATATTATCCTGCGGATATGCATGCCCTAAATGCTGCCGAAAGCCCTCGGCGTAATCGCAACCAATGACTTTGCCATTCTTATGCCCGAGGTCTTTCATTGTATCGACGTAGTTATCCGTCCCATGGTGAGCCAACAACCAGTTCCGCTGGCTCTCATGACAACAAAGCATCCGCTCCTTAATCTCGATAGCAGAGGTTATGTCAACGAGCATTGAAGCTTCGATAGCATCGCCGAACTTGTCCTTGCCATCCACCGCATCCATGTAATAAAGATAAGGCACAGGCTCGAACGGCTCAGCCCCTGGCGTCTCAACGTTTACAACGCCACAGCAAAAGCACGCCGACTGCGCCAGCTTGCTGGCCATTTCGTGGTCGACCATATAGTCCGATGGACTGGTAGTGATGACGACCGTAGGACGAACCTTCCGAACCAGTTCCACGGTCTTGATCAGCGTAGGCCGGTCGTACATGATGAAAATATCATCGCATTCGAGGCAGTTATAGCTACCGTTCAGCATCGCCGCCGCTTTTGCCGCCTCGGCTTTGCGAATCCTGCTGATCTCAGCCCGGCTATACTCGACCGTCCCGCAGTCTCCGGGTGTCATCGTAGCCATCTGCACATCCCACCCTTTTTCGTGCAGTAACGCCAAAGTCCCCGCACACAGAAATTCAGCATCATCCGGATGCGCACCAATACTCAAAACAACCTTCTCACGTCCTGTAAGCATTAAAACTCCCCGTGACTTTCATTAACCGCTTCAGCCAACAATGTTCCACCTGATTCAAATACTCGGAATCTCCGATTATAGAATCCGAATCACCTGCCCAACAGATGGTTAATAATCAACAGATCCAGCTCTTCGTAGTCGCGCTGTGAGATCAGCTCATCCACCTTCTTCTCATCGAGGCTGCGAACCAGTTCCAGCAAAGCAAGGAACACTTCACGACTGTTGCTCAAATGCTTTGTTGCAACATCCTGCTTCTGCGTCCGCATCGCCTTGACATCGAGGCCAACCATTTCGCCGCGCTTGCCGTAATCGTACTTCTCAAGAATGCGCACCTGATTGAACGCCCGCCGCAAATCGACCGACCCGAAGCTCTTGTCCTCATCGAACTTCAATCCGTTCTGATCGTTCAGGTGGACCGTATAGAGCCTCTCGTATGCCAGCGCAAAACCCATTTCATCCGATGGGTCCAGACCTGCAAGAATCGCATGGGCGCTTTCGATATTGACTCCAACTCTGCTCGGATCGCTCGTAAGATAACCCAACGCCATCGCGTGACCGGTAGTCGGTATATAAGCCTGATCCATCGGCTCGTTAGGCTTGGGCTCGATTGCAATCTTCACCTTCGAATCATACGCCAGCATATCATCGATCGCCTCGACAAGCCTTTCCACAGCCACCTTGCTGTCCTTAGCCTCACGGATATATGTCCCTTCCCGCGCGAGCCAAAGCACGATCAGCTTGGTGCCCAGCGCGTTGGCGATATCGATAGTCCGCCTGCTGCGATCCCTGGCGTATTTCCGACAGGCCGGATCGTTCGAGGTGTAACCGCCATCAATCGTGTTCGGACCTTCCCACAGCCGCGGCGCCACAAACTCTGCGGTAAGACCTTCACCTTTAAGCATCTTGCGGACTTCCCTGGCCTTCTTCCTTATTTCGCCCGCTTTGAGCTTGTCCATATCAGGCACAGCATCATCATCGTGGAACTGAACCCCGTCGAATCCGAGCTTCTTATACATCTTAAGCTTCCTGGCGAACGTAATACTCTTTCGCACGGTCGGCCCGAACGGATCGCCGCCTTCATGAATATTCCACGGCCCAAACGAAAACGTGTATTTTCCTGCCATCGTCACTTCTCCTTATTCCTAATAAACCTGATGCCCGCCCTGGAATTATTCGCAGGGCCTCTGTACATAAACTAATCCACACACACACCAACAGCAATACTACTGTTGGCCTTTTTTGCCATATTCCAAAACTTCCGCCGCGTGTCTGGCGTAATGGGCCCGAAGATCGTGCGAGTATTGCCTTAATATCTTTTCTCCCAGCCCATCGTAATCGCCGCAAAGATACAACGCACGCGCCAAAAACAGTTCCTTCAAAGATTTGTTCCGCGTGCTCGTATCCACACCACTGCCTGGCGTTTCCTTCGTCGCCTTTTCAATATCCGTAAATGCATGGCCCATCATGCCGGGTTTTCTCAGCAACTCAGCCAGAGACTCAGCCGCTCGCTTATCTCCAAGCGTCTCCAGCGCCATCGCCACCGCACGGCAGTGAGAAAATTCGCTGTTGGGATCGAGCTGCCTGACTTGCGAAACAATTGCCTCGACCGACTCCCTCTCGCCAGTTCGCCCCAGAGCCACAATCAAGCTGTCCAAAGGACTCAGACTCATCCCGAACTGCCCCATCCCCGTATAGTTCCAGCCCTTGTCCCACTGGCCCGAACGCACCGCATCTGTCAATGTTTCGACGCCGGTCTTATCACCTAACATGCCAAGAACATGTGCGTAGGCAAGCTTGGCCTCTTGCGTAGTGGCCCCGGAATAGGCCCCGCGCAATAGTGGCAGCGACTCATCCAAATGCGCCAACACAATCTCCAGCCCTTCATAATTATTCTCCAGTCGTCCAACCGCATCCGCTACCTCGTCCGCAGAAAGGGGCAGTGAATCTTCATCCTCCAGGACCGTTTCAGGCATGTTGCCCTTACTAACCAGATGCCTCTGTAACGCCTTTAGATCGATCTCCCGCACATCCTTGCCCATCTGGGCCGCCATCGCCGCCGCGATCCCCACCGCATAACCCTGATTCTGAATATCAGGCTGCATTCGAATTACAGGCATTGCATCACGATGTGCACTAACCCCAAGACCCGTCACCAGAATACTCTTCAGCCCCTTTGGCAACATGCACCTATAAGGCACATTAACAACCATCGCCTCGTGGTCCGGCGGCCTGATCATAAACAAAGGATGTATCGAAAAACCGTGCGAATCGAAATTGCTCCGCGCGATCACCACCGTATCCGGGAAAGTCCTGCCCATCACGATATCCATAGGCGAAATCCTGATCTCACCAATGATTCGCCTCCGCTCTCGCGTATCGACAAGCTGGCCGAGATCGTAGGAACCCTTGAACTTTTCTTTCGCCGTTACATGGGCGCGCCACACATCCAGAACGTCGCTATCATCTACGAACGTCCAGTCCGTATTGGTATAGCCTGGCCCCATCTTAACGCCGGGCAACCCCGTCCCCTGAACGGCAACGCTTGCCCCGCCGGTATATTCGTAATCAGCCCCCGCCGCAATAGCGATATCCGAATTGCCCGTCGAATCTATCACCGCTTTGGCCAGCACTATCCCCCGCCCGTTAGGCGTCGCAACAACAACACCTTTAACGCTCCCCTCAACCACAAACGCTCCGCAACCAATCGCTCCGAACCAGATATCCACACCGACATTGCGCATCTGCCATCGATACCAATGTTTTTTCCACTCAATATTCCACCCGCCTGGCTGGCCCTGATTGTCACCCCCGCCTGTCTCGATCACCCCCGCGTCGATCTCTTTCGTGAATCCCTCGATATAACCATAGTAATACTTGCTGATGTAGCCTGTCGTGCCAACGCCCCCCAATCCATACAAGTATTCCACAACGAGCGTCTTGGCCCCTTTCCTGCCTGAAGAAATACCCGCCGGAGCGCCGCCGGTGCCACCACCGACAATTACAACGTCATACGTCCCAAGAATCGGCACAGCCCTCTCATCCGAGTAAATATGTTCTTTCATACCCTGGCGAATACCGCCAAGCTCTTCTTTCACATCACCCGCCGAGCCGAACCTGACATCGCCCGTCCGACGAATCTTCAAGTCCTTCGCAGCTTCCAGCTTCCCTGCCTCCCGCGCCGCCACAGCCCCAATCCGCTGCCCCAAAGCCATCATCTCGACAGGCCGTAGCATCAACTCCGCCGCCCGCCGAGAAACTCTCGCACAGCCCCCCAGCACATACACGCGATCAACGGCTTTAGGCCTAAAAGCATCCAGATCGATCTTCCCCGCCCCTGGCCATGTCCCCTCCGCCCCAGCGCGGGCCGTCATTACATCGGGCGGAACCTGAAACAACACTTCCGAAGCCTCCACCTGCTCTCTATCCCACGTGACATCCCTCGCCGCCTGCTCGGCGCTGGCGAACGATGCAAAAGAGCCGTCCTTCATCGGGATGCTCAATTTGTACCTGACAACCTTCGATCTCTTATTCTGGCTAACTGGGAAAACAACAGGCAACTGCTCGCCTTCAACTCCGCCGCTTTCATGCACACCGCCGCCTACGACAATTCGCTCGAAAGCCTGCCTGCCTTTAGGATACCCAGCAAACTTCGCCCCAGCCATCCGCGCCACGCTCGCACGAGCAGTTGCATCGATTATCACCTTCGCCCGCACTGCCTGCCTGCCTGAGCGATTGGCCATAATAATCCCGCCAACGTTGCCGCCTTTATCGACAAGCACATCCGTCGCATAGCAGCCATACAGAAACTCTGCGCCTGCTTCGAGCAGCGCCTCATCGAACAATCGTTTGACCTGCATGGGCCGAATCCCAACGATCAGCTCTGCCTCCTTCACCTCGCGCTGAGCCATCGTCTGCTTATCATCAATTATTATCTCACCCAACAATATCCTGCCCGCATCGTCGGCTTTCGCTACCTCGAACTTCAGATATCGCGTTTCCTCACTTACAGTTGCAGTAAGATCAACCGCTCCCCAGGGCTGTGGATTATGTTCCCCCGCCCTCTGATTCACAATTTCGACAACCTTCTCCCAGCTTTCCGAATCATTGCTGGACCACACAACAACGCTCTTGACCACGAAATCGTTGTCACTATTGCGCCGCTGGAAAGCCATCACGCGCACGCCCGTCAAAGCACGTCTCTCACCCAAATCAACCGTTATTACAACATCTCCATCGTACTGAACGCTCTGACTCGACGCGCTATACCACTTCCCATCGTTCAACACAGAAGGTTCGTTGGTATCCTTATGCATTTGCGCCGATGGAACATTCGCCTTGTATACAAAATCCAATCCCTTTTCAATAGAAGGAGGTACAGGCTCAGGCTTAAACACTTCCTTCGCAAGCTCCGTCGTAGCCTCCTCCCCAGGCTCCAGCCACAGCCGATATGTCCCGCAAATATCCACGCCCAGATATGGACGCTCGGCCGCAAGGAAAACGCTCGCCCCCTGCTGTGCCGCAGCCACAGCCGCAGACACGCCCCCAGATGTCCCTCCTACAACCAAAACATCCACATCGTAAGCAACCGGTATCTCCCTGGCCGATTCCCTAACGTAACGATTGGCTGCATCGCCTCCCGCCAAACGCCCGGCTGACATCGCCTCACCAACCAATCCAAGAGATAGAAGCAACAATAATGCAGCCGCCAAACAGTAGAAGATACTCTTCATTATAATCCCTTTTTCAACAACGTGTTACAGGACACCGCCGACCGCACCCCACCCATAATGAAACACGTTTCCAACGGCGGCCCAAACACATCAAAAAGCCCCTGACCGGAACAACATTCCCATTATGCCTGTGACCGCCCCTTTTTCAACTCTAATCCGCCAACACTTGACAAGAGTGCTTTTGGCCCTAAAATCACTCTATGGTTGAGCAGTCCGCAAAAAGAAGAGCGAAACAGAACATCGTCCGCGACTATATTCACTACATCGCGATGCGTCTGTTTATCATCGTTTTGCACCAGTTCGACGTCGAAAAAAGCCTGAAGTTCGCCTGTCTTATAGGCAGAATGCTGTGGAAATACTACCATCGAGGTCGGCAGCGATCCATCGAACACCTGCAGGCAAGTTTCCCCGAAAAAGACAAAGAATGGATCGAAAAGACAGGAAAGCGAAGCTTCGAGCACATAGTAATGATGGCGGTCGACGTGCTCTACACCCCACGCCTTGTCAGAAAGGACAACTGGAAGCAATACTCATACTACGTTAACGCAGAGCATGCCAAATGGCTGATGAAAGAGGGCAAAGGCATGTTAATGGTCGCCGCCCATTATGGCAATTTCGAAATCGTGGGCTACCTGCTCGGCATGTTCGGCTTCAACATTTATAGTGTCGCACGCCCGCTCGACAACAAATTCATCAACAAATACCTATACGATCTGCGACAAAGGGCCGGACAGAGGATTATCGACAAGAAAGGCGCCGCACAAATCATGCAGTCTATCTCTTCGACAGGAGACACTCTCTGCTTCATCGCCGATCAGGACGCCGGACAAAAGGGAACCTTCGTTCCTTTCTTCGGCAAAAAAGCCAGCACCTACAAGAGCATCGCCCTGCTCGCAATGACAAACAACATCCCAATCGGAATCGGCTACAGCAGGAGAATTGAAAACCGTTTCTTCTTCGAAATCGGCGTCAACCGCATCATTTTCCCTCACGAATGGGCCGACAAGGACGATCCCATCTACTGGGTCACAGCCGAATACACAAAGGCCATCGAGGATTTCATACGCGAAGACCCATCCCAATACTGGTGGCTCCACCGCAGATGGAAACACCGCCCAAAGGGAGAGCTAAGAGAACAATGACCTTACCGCCGGTCTCAGGCTGTTCGGAACAAGCTGAGCTTCAGGCAAGAAAAAGATGGCTGCAATAAATGTCGGTAATGAGGTTGTCCTTGTGCAGCCGGAGCATCAGTGTGCGATAACACTCGAAATTTTGAATACGGGCAGCAGAAGTGCTATGGCGATTGTCCCTATGATGCTGCCGAGAATCAGAATCATCAGCGGCTCGATCATCGCCATAACATTCCTGATCGAAGCCTCAAGCTTCTTCTCGTAGTAGACCGACACCTTGTCGCAAACCTCACCGAGCTTGCCGCTCTTCTCACCGGCCCTGAGCATCTGGATGATTCCCGGTGCTATCAGCTCGCCGCCGGGGGAAAGGGTGATTGACTCCGACAACTGGTACCCATCCCGTATCTTCTCATCGACCCTCAGCCAGAGCTGTTGAAAATAGTAGTTCTGGCACGAGTCCTGAATGACGTCAATTGAGTCAAGGAGCCGAACGCCCGTGTTCACCATTGTCGCCATGATGCGCATGCTCCGGGTGACAACGGTATCGACAAACATCGTCCCAAGCACTGGTGTCTTTATCTTTAGATAGTCGATAACACGACGTCCATGTATGGTGCGCGACCAGTAGTAGAGAGCAATCGCAGTAACAATCAGCCCCGTGACAATGCCTGTCATCGCCTGAAAATTACCCAGTATGTTGCTAAAGCCGACCAGTATCTGCGTAAGCTTTGGCAGCGCAGCTCCTTTCGCTTCGTAGATTCTCATAAATCTCGGCAAAACGAAGAACATCAGAGTCCCCGTTGCCGCAACGGCCATTAGCGCCATTATAAACGGATATGTAAGCGCCCCCTTGATGCGCTTGTTGGTCTCGGCTTCGAAGCTCAGGTAGCCGCTAAGAACGTTCAGCATCTCCGACATTGTCCCGGATGCTTCAGACGCCCTGACCATACTGATAAACATTGAGCTGAACACCCTTGGATACTTGACCAACACACTTGATAAAGTCTCACCGCTCTTCACCCCGTCGGAAACATCCATGATAATCATTTTGAAGGTTTCATTGCCGGCCTGCTCGCCGATGGCGTCCAAAGCATCGCTGAGCACCACGCCGCTGTCAAGCATCACCGACAACTGGGTTGTGAAAAGAATCAATTCAGCGGATTTGACCTTTGTAGAACGAAGTCGCAGCGCCTCCCTGTCCGACATCTGAGTGGAGCGATGACCAACAGCAGACGCATCAGCCGTGAAACCGCCGCCACTGAGCCGACTGGTAATGTTGCCATCTGATCCACCGGAAAACGGTCTCTCTGCAGCCTTTGCAGAATCACCTTTTGTCGCCAGAATACTCATCTCAATCCTGATATAAAAGTATATGAGCGTAAAAAAACAGACACCCACCATTCAACATATAATCCAAGCATGCTATAGCTGCGCCTGACTGGTCCTCAGCACTTCCTCAATCGAGACAATCCCCGCTTTCACTTTCTCAAGCCCGTCCATATACAACGGGACCATGCCCAGATCGAGCGCTTTCTGCCTTAGTTGCTTGAGGCTGATGCGATCGGCTATCATCTCTTTAACATCATCGTTTGGCACAAACAGCTCATGAATCGCAATTCGACCAGCGTAACCTGTATTGCGACACTTCTTACAGCCGACACCGCGATAGAATTCCTCGATCTCAGAGTTCGATTTCTCGACAATCCTCCGGATACTTGGCGATGCGTCATACTTTGTTTTGCAGTTAGGACATATCTTGCGCACCAATCGCTGAGCTAAAACAGCTATCAAGGAAGCACTCACCAAAAATGGCTGGACTTCAAGATCAAGTAAACACGTCACCGCGCCAGGCGCATCATTTGTGTGCAGTGTCGATAAGACCAAATGGCCCGTCAAGGCCGCCTGAACGGCGATGTTCGCCGTCTCTTGGTCACGAATCTCACCCACCATTATGATGTCCGGATCCTGCCTCAACAGACTCCGCAGAGCAGTGGAGAACTCGAAACCGGCCTTCTCGTTGACCTGGAACTGGTTGATGCCCGCCATGTTGCATTCCACCGGGTCCTCAACGGTGCAAATATTCACCTCATCGCTGTTAAGCTCCGCAAGAGCTGCATATAGCGTCGTATTCTTGCCCGATCCGGTGGGCCCTGTCACCAGCACGATGCCGTTCGGAGATTGTATCACTTCTCTGAACAGCTTGAGATTGTCATATGTGAACCCAAGTGACTCGAAATTGAAAAGAACTTTGTGCGAATCGATAATACGAATAACGACCTTTTCCCCGAAATTGCCCGGCATGACCGAAACGCGCAGGTCTATCGGCCTGCCTTCAACCATGACGTGAATACCGCCGTCCTGTGGCAGGCGACGCTGGGCGATATCAAGTTCCGCCATGATCTTAATGCGCGAGACAATCGCAGCGTGCATCTGGTGAGGCGGACGCATCTTCTCGTACATCCTGCCATCCACCCTGTAACGCACGCGAAGACTCTTGTCGTCGGGCTCTATATGAATATCGCTCGCATTCTCCCTCACCGCATTGTAGAGCAGGTGGTTAACCAGCTTCACAACAGGTGACTGCCCCGCTATCTCTTCAAGATTGCTGATATCTTGAGTGATTTTCTCAATGAGGGCGAAGTCTTCCAATCCCTCATCGTCGATAATGTCATCAATAACGAAAACGTTCGCGGCCGGAAGATACGTCTGTAGCGTGGCCTTGATGTCCTTGGTCGTCGAGCAGACAACCTGGACCCTGCAACCGCTTATCCGCTCTATCTCGTCCAGCAGGAAAACGTTGGTCGGCTCGCTCACCGCCACCGTCAAAACATCGTAGACCTTGAACAAAGGCAGTACGATGTACTCCTCGAGAAATTCTCTCGGCAGCAGCTCGATCGCTTTGGCGTCACATATCTTCGGGCCTACCTGTGCATAGGGAACACTGTACGCTTCTGCCAGTGCCGAGGCTATCTGATTCTCCGTACAGTAGCCCATCTCAACCATAAGCTCGCCAAGCAGCTTGCGATGTCCCTTATCCTTCTGCTCTGCAAGAGCCTTCTCGATCTGTTCGTCCGTTACGACGCCACGCGCCTGCAACAACTGGCCGAGCTGCATCTTGTTTTCAGTGGCTATCTGAGCCATAACACTCTTCACATCCAGTTCGATATCACTTTACATTCTATTACGAGTCGGTGCGGCCATGCAAAATACTCAAACACCTAACAATCCGCCTGTAGCTTCTCGACGGTTATGCAATACTCTTAACTGCTTCGGTAAGCTCGGAATACTGATCGAATTCATTACTCAAACGGGTAACTTCCAATATCTTCAGGCAGCTCTCGTCGAGACCCGCCAGTCTTAGCTCGACAGAATTGTCGTTGCAGTAGTCCCGGGCCCACAACAACTGTTCCAGCCCTTCACCGTCAATGAATCCGACGCTGCTCATGTCCAAAACAATCCCGGCCCGACATCGTGAAACCGTCTCGGTGACAGTGTTGCGAAAAACTTCTACTACGTCGGTGTCGAAGTCGCCCTGGAGCACCGCAACCGTAACATCATTGTAGTCCTGAGTGCTTATTCTCATCTTATCAAAGCCCCCACCGCGGCGGCGCCGTATTGAGAGAAACTGCTGCCTTCATACATGCTCGACGAACCCGGAGCGCCCTGAATAATCTCCCAGAGCTGGGAAATATCGCTTTCCAGAAATACTCTGCCGATCTTCTCGTCGAACTGCGTGCCCAGGCCCTTCTCAATTTCCGCCATAGCCGCTTCCACCGTCATCGCATCCCTGTATGTTCGCTTCGACGTCATCGCATCGAAACTGTCGGCCAGACCAACGATTCTACCCAACAGCGGAACGTCATCGCCCGCAAGAGCGTTTGGATAACCCTTTCCATCTATTCGCTCATGATGACACAATACTCCCGGCATTATGTCGCGCATCTGCCTGATTTCACGCAGAATGCCGGCTCCAATCAGCGGATGTTTCTTCACGCACTCGCGCTCTTCGTCAGTTAGTTTTCCACATTTTAGCAACACCGATTCGTTAACGCCGATCTTGCCGATATCGTGCAGCAGGCCGGCTAAGTAAATTCGATATATCTGCTCCCGATCCAAAGGCTCCCGCTCCGACAATCGCTCCGCAATCCACCGCGAAATTATGGCGACCCTCTCAGAGTGGCCTCGCGTGTACTGGTCCTTGGCGTCAATGCTGCTCGTCAACGCCCTCAAAGAGCCGATGAACAACTCCTTCATATCTCCGAAGAGCCTGCCGTTTTCTATGAAAACCGCGCAGCTACTGGCCACTGAATTGAACAGATTCGCGTCGATACTATCGAAATCAGGTTTGTCGATCCGGTTGATTGCAACCATCAGACCCATGATCGAAGTCCCCATCTGAACATCGCTTCTCGAGCGATTCTCTCCCTTGTCCTTGCCGCACAAGGGCACCGCCAAAATATTTTGAATGCTGTCGGGCCAACTGTACTTGAAACTCGAGCCTATGTCACTGTCCAGCAGCGACTCCTTGCCTGTGTCAATCTCGGCCACCAGACGACTATGCAGCAAGGCGCCTAAACGCTCATTAACGTCTATCAGACCGGAGCCGGCCGCCACGGCCAGTATCACCTCATCACCCACCTTTTTCTCAACCAGTACCGCAATTCCCTCAACAGGAATGATCTCTGTCAGACTATCACAGGCCATCTGTAAAAAGTTGGCGTCATCCTCTGTCACCCGCATATTGGTGCCGAGCTTGTGAAGCAGCACCAGTTCTTCATAAGTCTGTGACAGTTCGGTGCCGACTTTCTCCATCTGCTCGTCCGTCCTTACCGATATCCGATAGTTCTCAACCAACAGTCTCAATAATTCCTCAAAGTGACTGCGCCCACCGTTGACGGTATTCGTTTCATGTGTATCGAGCGGCCGGCGGTCTGACATCTCGCCCATGTCGATTAAAACCACACCACAAGGCGCTTCATCTTCAAGCCATGCAGAACATGTTTTCAAGGCCGCCGCCAATACCACATTTCGGTCGCCGAAGCGCCAAACCGGAACATCTTCCTGCGAATCGGAGCATTTCTTTGCATCTCGATCGAAAACTTGCCGGCTGATGTCGGTCAGTTGCAGTTGGTTGCTTTCATAGCCGCCCCCCGAACACAGCAAAACAACCTCTCCGTCGGAGCCGCAGACAGCAAAATTCACACCAAATCCCTTGATGCGATTGCCGAATTTCTCCAGCCCTCGAAGCTGCGACGCTCCTATTGTTCTACCTCTTGCTTCCAACATAGCTTATCCCGCCCAACTTCCTTCCAACCATATTCTCTTGCAACCATCCACTGAGACACTCCGCTTTGATCAGGACTTGGCCACAAGTTCTCGCTGATGAAGGATGTCCTCAATGTTACCCAGAAGCTCCCTCGGACTGAACGGCTTGCTCAGACAGCCGGATATCTCATACATTTCCTTCTGCTCCTTCGTGATAGCAAAGCTCCTGGCTGTAAGGAGTATCACCGGAATGGACTTCGTCTCTTCGGTTGCTCGCATCTTCTCCAGCAATTCCAGCCCTGTCATAGCAGGCATCTGGAAGTCAGTAACAACGATATCGGGCTTTTCCCGACATGCCAGTTCGTATGCCTCCAAACCATTGTCTGCGGTTATGACGTCGTAACCATTGTTACGCAGTTTTATTGCCACCACGTGAACAATGTGTATCTCATCGTCAACAACCAGAACTTTTTTACCTGTCATTGTCTTGCCTCCACCAAATACTAAAATAGAAAAAACGCATTGCGTTCGGTGTAGTACTTCAGTAACTACTTCATCTACTAACGAACCGCTTCGACCATATCACCCTTGGCCAATGGCAGTTCAAATCCAAAAGTGCTCCCAACGCCAACCTCGCTGCTGACGAATACCTGGCCGTTGTGCACTGTCTCAACTATCTGCTTGACGAGGTTCAAACCAAGACCCGTCCCTTTCGCTTGTTTCTTGTTTGCCCCGACTCTGTAGAACTTCTCGAATACATGTTCGACCTCATCGGCTGGAATGCCCACTCCCGTGTCACGGATGCTTACGCGAGCGACCGATCCGGCCTCATCAACAGCGGTCTCAATCCTGACCGAGCCGTTGGCCGGCGTATACTTGATCGCATTACTCAGCAGATTAATAATTACCTGCGACAGCATATCCCTATCGACATACACCTGGTCGAAAACTATCGGCTTCTTCCAAATCACATCGATCTGCTTCTCTTCGGCATAGCTCCTTATCATCTGCATCTGCTCTTCTATCAGCATAGTCAGACTGGCCGTCTCCTTACTGACCTTAATAAGGCCTGATTCTATCCTCGAAATATTCAGGATGTCCTCGATCAATCGGTTCAACCGCTTCGCCTGGCCCTGAATTACCGAGTAGAATTCCGTTCTCATCTCTTCATTGTCAGCCTCGCCGTCCGCCAACATCTCCGAGTATGCCGTAATCGAAGCCAAAGGCGTCTTTAACTCGTGCGACACGTGACTGACAAAGTCGTTCTTCATCTGCGAGACTTCCTTTTCCCGTGTGATATCGTGCAAAACCGCAACCGCCCCGCAGGCATCCTCTTTCTCATCGTGAACACATGAAATCACGCAGTCAAATGTCCTGGGCTTTTCATCAGCCGGGAAATCCAATTCCCGACGTGTTGCATGACCCTTGCCCTTCTTGCTGTCACTCACGAATTCGAGAAATGCACTATGCTTAGCCCCGATAAGCTCACGTATAGGCTTGTACTGAGAGCTTTTGAAATCGAATCCGAACAACCGACCCGCAGCTTCGTTCGCCATCAGCAGCTTGTCAAAGCCGTCAATGACGATCACAGCGTCCCGAATGCTCTGGATGATCGCCTCGGAATTCTTCTCGCGCCTACGTGACAACTGAAGCTGAAGCTGCAAATCCTTCGCATCCTCATCCAGTCTGGTAATCCGACACCTACAATCCTCAAAACACTCCGCGACAGCTTTGCTCAGAATCGCAACCACATTGTTTCCAATGCCAATCGCACGTGCATCCTCGCAGAGACATTCCAACCGGCCATTCTTCATGCGTTCGGCCATGGACGTTATCCCACCGGCCAGACCCAGCCAATACCACCCAAGCCAGAGGACGCCTGCAGCCCCAAACGCGCAGAGAACCGCCACGATGGAGCCCAGGCCCCTAACGCCATTGACGGCATCCGTGCCGTCACCAGAGCCGGTGCTCTGCCACCACGCCAACCCTACGACAGTAAGGCTGCACGCCACCACTATTGTGGCTGCTGCGTATAGACTCTTTCCAAATCTCAAAACGACAACTCCTGTCACAAATCCATGTGACACTCTGTTGAGCTATTCCATGACACCCACTATCTTCACATCACTATCCTTGCACGAAACAGGCATCCCTGCCCAGCCGATCCCTGGCCTCAAACGCCGAGCTTTATCTGCTTCGCCACTTAGGCGCCGCCTGGCGTTCGATATCCACCATCATCAAGCGCTCGAACTTCTTACGCTCGGCCGGACTCGCCTCTTCAAGAATCCTCTCCTTGAGCCTGATCCCATCCAAATAAGACGGCTGAAGACGAAGAACCACATTAAGCTTCTTCAACGCCATCATCTTGTCGCCTTCGACGTAATAACGAGCCGCCTCAGCATAGTAGTCCTCTACAAGCTTGGCCCTGCCAAAGAACTGAAGCTCATCGGTCGCCCCTTGTCTCTTGCGATTAACATCTTCGGCTCTCGCCTGTCCACCGGTTTCGTTAGGCTCACCGATAATGTGAGGCGTTAGAAGAACAACCACTTCCTGGCGTTCGACGTTGTCCGCCGTGCTCCTGAAAGCGCCGCCCACAAGTGGAAGATTGCCGAGAACTGGTATCTGCGACCTCTTGGTCGTTATCTTGTCCCTGAACAGGCCTCCGATAACAACTGTCTGGCCATCTCTAACGATAATGTTCGTAACTAACTCAGCCGAAGTCTCATCAGGAACGTTTTGTGCATTCAAGGCGCCTGAGCTGTCCTTCGGATGAATATCCATCCTGATATATCCATCGTCTCCGATATAAGGCCTGAAAGACAGCTTGGTTCCCGTATCCAGGAATGCAACCTGTTCGGTTGTGGACGTCTGAGTCTGGGTCGTTTGGTTCTTGTAACCTAACTTCTTGCCGATATAAACCTGCCCTAACTGCTTATTAACAGCCAATATCTTGGGATTGGCCATGATCGTAACGTCCGTAATCTCCTCAAGGTCTCTGATGAACACGCCCAAATCGTCAATAGCGAAACCTACCGTCAAACCGCCCGATTTGGTCACTTGCGAAGAACCCTTGAACCTGAACAAATCCGACGTGGTACTTGAAATATCCGACAATGCAGGACTTGCTATCGCCGGCAGGGCGCCCGTCAGTGACTGCCAGTCTATCCCGAACTGCATATCCTCAGTCAGGTTCACGCTTAGAATGGTCGCCTCGATCAGCACCTGTTTGGGCCGCACGTCCACCGCCCTCAACACCTTTACCGCTTCCTCGATTTTCTCGGGAAAATCGTGGATAATCAGTGTATCGTTCAGAGCGGTTGCGTCTCCGCCGCCTTTGACAGTGCTGATAGACTCGCCCGTTGGGAAGTCCACTACCGCCGCGGTCGTGGCTTCGATCCTTGCGGTAGCGCTTAAGACAGGCACGAGCATCCTCTTGGCCTCAGTGGCTGATATGTAGTACAGCGTGAAAATCTTATAGATCTTCCGCCCCTCATCGTCCATGATCTTCTTGTACTCATCGGCCGTGAAAACCTTGATGAAATTGCCCTCTTCTTCATACTTGAAGCCGTATCCGAGAATAGCATCCAGTGCTTCATCGAAGGTGACGTTGTAGAGACTTGTGATCGTAAGCGCCCCCTCCACCTGTGTGGAGGGAATAATGTTCTTACGATAGCTCGCCCCGAGGAACTGAAGTGCATCCCTAACGCCCCAGTCCTTTTGGAATGACATGGACTTAATGCGCCCGTCGTCCGAAACATCTTCAACGCTCGCCGGTGAGACAACCTTCATATCGACAACTTGTCTTCCCTGCACCGTCAACGCCTTCTCGTCGCTCGTCTTATCCCTGGCAGTCTGTTCCGTGGAATTATCTTCAGGTGCGGCATTCACAACCTGCACACTGCCTGCCGCGACATTTTGAACGTCAGTCGGCACTTCTTCACCGGCAAAACCTCGCGCGGCGCCACTATTGGCCAATGCCGCCAATGCACCAATAACAAACACCAGCACAAACAGGCTGTCTCGTGCTTTAACGCTTGAACCCTTGTAAAGATACATAATTGAACTCCTAATACAGCATGTTCATCCACTCACTATGAGCGCGATAGCATGTACATCATCGTCTACTTGCTTATTTCAATACCCCTTGCATTTTCAGGATTACCTGCACCGTCCCACATCTAACATGCACCTTGGTCTCTTCAATCTTCACAACTTCACAGTCATATTTGTTCACTCCGTCACGAATCTGGAGAATATCACCGGTAACTACGGGCTTGCCGTTTACCGAAGCCCGCGGCTGGTGACTCATCCACACAGCCTGAAGCTCGAGACCGCCTGTGATTTTGGCGGCGAGTTCTTTAGTGCCGTCTCCTGCGACGGCTTCTCCCGTGCTTTTGTTATCTGCTGAATTCTCTGCTCCAGTGCCCTTGCTGAAGTTACGCCATCCGGCCGGAGCAAAGAAATCCCGCGTAATCGTATCGTTGCGGCCTGCAATGTTAGGCAGCTCTACAAACTGCATCTCAGGCCTCCGAATTGACTGCTGCGATGTCTTTGTGTCGTTCAGGCTGTCCGCCGATTGAGCCTCCTCAGGCCCCTTTTTTATCAGAACTCTTCCCCACATAATGACCATAACGCCAATCAGGCAAACAGCCATCACAGTCTTTTTCTTATCCACACTCAATCGACACCGTATTCTCTCGATGGCGCTGGTTCTGTTTTTTTCGTCCGATCTCATATCAGTTTGCCCATATCTTCTGAGCCGCCACGCCTGCTTCCGGCTATCCCTGAACGTCACTTTCTCTGTAGAAAACAACAACATCCGTTTGCAGTGTCACTTCACCATTAAAGCTGCTGTCGTTCGCAAGCCCCACTCTCTCCACCCGCACCAACCTGTCCATCGACCGCAGTTCCCTGCAAAAGCCAAACACCTGCTCCAATCTCCCCTTGCATTGCAGGTTCATGGAAATGCAGTGCAGCTCACCATTTTCGCTCTCTTTGCTCGGCGTGATGTCCTGGTCAGCAAGACTATACTTGTTCATCATTTCCGAGAGCTTTTGCAGAAAGGCGCCCGATGCTCTCTCGGTTGGGATATGCGCATCATAGTCGCCGACCTCCCGACGCAGCTCAAGCAATTGATCGCTGAGCAAAGACAACTGCTCGCTGCGAGTCTGGCTCTCGGTAATCGATAGTCTTTGTGCGGCTCTGGCATGCTCGACAACCTGGGCGCGACGCTGTAACGGCAAATACCGAAACAGCACAAAGCCGCCGACAAGCACCGCCGCCAAAACACAAATCCCTGCTTGTTTCTTCTCAATAAACGCCATATTGATTAATCGATCTCTTACTTCTCCAGATAATTCGCCAGATAGCATCTGATCTCAAAATCGTTAACCTTGATGCTCTTGTCCGGTTCGGTAGCTCCGCTGTTGGAAGCCTTCTTCATCTGCATGTTACTCATCTTGTCGGTGGAACCTCCGATTCGCAGCACCGAGTCCCGCGAAAATGACAGCTCGACATGAAAAAAATAAGTCGACTCTTCCAGTCTGCTCACCAGCAACATAACATCACCGCTGCTGGCCGCCACACCGCTTATAATTACCTTGAACCGCACTTCACCGACAAAGCCGCTCGATGCAGCGTTTCCCTTGCCGCTCGCGGCTCTGACCAAACCACTCCGGGCCGGCTGCTGCTTGTCTTTCCCGTCATCCGCAAACTGCTCCGAAATCAAGTCCACCTTCCCGAGCACCACTCTCTCGTCTATCAGATAGCTCAATTCACCCAGGACCGCTGCGACATCCACCCTCGAATCAATCATTTCAAGAGTATTCGCCTTTTTCTGAATTTGCCTGATTTCATCCTGGAGATTCATAAACTCTTGCGAAGCGCCTTCCACCTGCGTTTGTTCGGCTGCCATTTGCGCTACTTCAGCTTCAGCCCTCGATACGGAATGTCCCGTCGCAAAGTTCCATACCGCCATCACAACCATCACACCGACAAGAGCGATGTATTGCGTCCGATAGGCAACCTGCCGTCGTCTGCCGCTTCTGTACCATTCTGGAAGGAAATCAATGTCCTTCATGACTAACCACCTGTTGATCGTCGGCCGTCGTCCGACGCTGAAGTTTCAGACCAAGCCCAACCGCTACAGCCCATTCGCAGAGCAGGCCACGCCGGTCATTGTTGAGGTTTATTCTTGCGCCCTCACCGGTCAGATCGAATCCCCTCATAGGCTGATATGTCGCAACGTCAACGGGCAGTTGACGCTTCAAAACGTTCATCAATATGTTCTCGTAGGCCTCCCCCCCCGTGAAAAGAGCCTGCTCGACACGAGTGCCCCTGAAAGTCACCGTGTAGTACCGAAGACAGAGTGATACTTCCTTTGCAAGTCCCTCTGCAATCGAGCTTATAGTGTCAACTATCACCTGGCGTGTCGAAGGATCCAACTGTGAATCGCTCTTGTCCCTGCGTAGCATCTCTCTCAACCGTTCGACCTCGTCGATTTCAACTCCGAGCCTCGACGCCGTCTCGCGGTTGAGTTTCTCACCACCTATTGGTATCTGTTTTATAAAGCTTATTTCTCCCCTGTCGCCGAACACTACCGTCGTCGTCCTGCTTCCGATGTCAACGAAGACCAACGTTCGTTCCCGATCTTCCTGACGCCTCAGCGATCTCTCGAAACTCCTGAACAAGGCGCAAGGCATCGTGTCTATCGCCACCGGACGCAGACCGGCGTCCTCGAGCAACTTTATATGATTCGTGATCGTCTCGTTATCCACGGCGAAAAGGATGAGTTCGCTCTTGACGTCCTCTCCCTGTCGAACGCTGCCGGCGACAAGATAGTCCATCGAGTCCTTGTCCGGATCGAGACCGAAACGCTGTCTGACCTCTTTCCTCAATACACGCTCGATCTCGTCGGTATCGGATTCGGCCAATCGCAGGCTTGTTATCCTGAGCTTCTCGCTCGGCAGACACGATACTACGTTCCTTCCATGAAACGAGCCCCGTGACAGCATCCGCCCCACCTCTGCAACAACGAAAGCTCTTCTTGAATCCACATCGCTATTGATCTGGGCCGGAATGCGAACCTTCTCCGCTGCGAGCACGCGCACTTTCGCCATATCAGTCTCCAACTGGATCATCTTTATCGAATCATGACCTATGTCCAGACCTATGGGCTGAATGCAGCGAGTTTTAAATGTCCACTGTATCACGTCTTCCTGCCGGTTCAGTTAATAGTCACATACCCCGTTATCGGTTCGACAGTCACAGTCATGCTCGTTCCGCCACCCTGCAAATTGACAGTTCCTCCATTGTCCGGACTACCCAGACAATCGAACGAAACTTGCGTGTTGCTATTGAAGTTCACACTCGTAATGTCGACACTACCAAGACCTTCGGCGACCATACCTACCGTGTAGTCGAATCCCTTCTTGACCGGATGCGCCACTACATTGCCAGCCTGATCTTCTATCTGATAACTCTCGGCGCTGGTGTTGAAAATTACCGAATAGTTCTGGCCCCTGCTAATAGCCATACTCTTGGCATATTCCAGATCTGCCGCTATCTTATTGGCCGCTGAACGAATCTGAATGCTCCCGGCGGAACTCATCATAGGTATCGCCGTTAGGGCCGCTATTCCAAGTATAATCACTACAACCATAAGCTCTATAAGCGTAAAGCCACCCTCCGTCGACCGGTTCGTACCGGTATTATATGAGCCCCTGCCTCCATAGAGCGGCTCTGCGAACGGATGTGCCGACCGTGTCATTTTCACCAACCTTACCTCAGTATACAGGCACTTCATCAGTTTCCACCTCCGTACCCTATTTCGTCCTCTCCATGAGGTCTCTTAACCCACTGCCAGCCACAGAGAAACTATAGCGATGCGCCAAATTCTTCGTAAACTTGGGATTAATACATTTGATTTGGCCGTCGTCTGCGCCGGCGTAAGGTTTTGATTACGATTGTGTCGATATCAGCCTGATTTCCACGCGGTATGACAATCATGGTCGACAGAACCTGCACAACCGTTAGAAAGATATGATTTTTTGAACTTCTCTAACCTGAAAGAGAATGTGCCCGCAACACGCACATTGCTCCGATGTTTTTTCTTACTTCACAAGCTAAGGCCGATAAGCCGTCTTCAGAGTGTCGTATAAGTTTTCAATAACTGCACTTCTCTATTTTCTCTCGATACTCTTGAAGAACGCCCCGCCGACCTGCTCCCACTGCTCCTTGATAGCCCCTGAAGACCAGACCCTGACTGCCGTTTTGCACGGCGCAGCCGTAGCCTCGATATTGGCTCCCGACTCGTCGAACCTCCACTGGCCGATCAATCCGGCCAGCCCATTCTTAGGCGGAATAGCATCATTAGGATCATTAGGGTCAAGTGCACGATTGTATACCCGCAAATCATCGATCAATCCGTCGTACAAGTAGCTCGCCGAGGACGTTCGTTCCGCTCCGACGTTCAGATGTCCCAATCCAAAGCCGGGATTGACTGCCCATATCCCGTTATTACGAAGCGTACCATCGAGATATGAGGTCATCTGATTTCCGTTTCGAACGACTGCTATATGATGCCAGACACCCGCAAGCTCACTGAGACTTATTCCCGTATCCCAACTTTCGCCGGGATGATATACGATAAGCGACTTCGCACTGCCGTTATTGAACTGAAGCGTCCAGTGATTCGCAGAACCCGTCGGATCACACTTGGAAAATACCCCGGCCCAACTGTTCTGCGTCGCATCAGGTTTGATCCAAACCGACAACGTGTAATCGCCCGTTAACAACTGTAGTTCTGAAGCGTCATCGTCCGTCTGTGCAAAGTCGTCGATCCCGTCGAACTCCAATGCGCCGCCAACTTTTCCGCCCGAAGGCCGCCAGACCGGACCGTTATAAAGCGTAGCGTTGTTGAAACTACCCGAAGAATCCCCAGCCTGCTCGTAGATCCCATCGCTGACAAAAAGCCCGCCAAGCACCTCTAACGACGAACCTCCGGATAGCGCTGTGATCTTCCCCCCAACCATCATTAGACCGTCGATCTCGATGCTGCCGTTGTTAATCTGCACATCCCCTGTCACAACAACCGCAGGAAAGCCTTTCACCGCTTTGACTATATTCCCAGTTCCCTTCACTGTCAGATCGCCTGCGACGATGAGCGTCCCTTCGATTTCAGTACCCCCTGTTAAAGTAAGCCCATTACAATAGCGCACACCACCCGGATTGCCGGCAGAGGGTTTGAATACACCACCTGGATGACTATATGATGATATTAAGTCCGCCGAATACGCATCCGAACCAACGTAGTAGACTGAATAATAATCGCTTGTCAGAATATCAGGCCACTCAACAGGGCTCTCCGCAACGGATGAGCTTGACCTGCCCCCGATACCGCTTCCGCTTATTGCCCCGCTCGCAAACACATCGCCGCCGATTGTTCCGAGGTTCTTCAGGCTGCCTGCACAATAGACATCACCATTGATAGTTATCTGTTGCGAAATCGTCGTATCTCCGCCTACCCAGTAGGTAATGCAAGGATCGAGCCGAAGCTCCGCTCTCAACCCCCGAAATCCGACCTGCTCGCCGTTGACTAAACGATAAGCATTACAATCAATTATATAATTACACCTGTCTGTCGAATCGGAATCGTCACGCACTACTGTCACATCATAGAAATCATTGCCGCTCGCAAGCTGTTGGCCCGTATCACCCGTCCAGTACTCCGATGAAGCATCCTGCGGACTGACTATAAGCCCCTTGGCGTGTTCGAGCCCCGATTCCGCCAAATATCCCAACTGCGTGACAGTAACCGTATTCTGCCCGCAAGCCAACTCGACATTACTGCCCGAAAGAAACCCCAGCGACAAAACAGTTATCACCATGATAATAAACAAAACCACAAGCAGCGCAACCCCCCGCCGGCGAC
>CAZYMD010000048.1:0-27685 GCA_964649005.1 uncultured Pirellulales bacterium | reverse complement strand
CATGGAGATGCCATGCATCTATCCGATATGGATCCGGATCGGCCAGGTCTGGAAGTGTTTGACATCCATGAGAATCCCGATCATGAATATGGTGTTGAATTCCGTGATGCCGCAACGGGAGTGGTGATATGGGGGGCGAGGCCATTTACAGACGTCGGAAGAGGAGTGGCGATGGATATTGATCCCCGTCACCGAGGCTATGAGTGTTGGGCTTCAGGCTCTGGCTTGGGAAGCCTGCGGAACTGCAAGGGCGAAGTGGTTTCGCATTCCAAGCCCATGTCGTGTAATTTTGGGATTTGGTGGGATGGCGATCTGCTTCGTGAAATCCTCGACAGCAATAGAATTTCCAAGTGGAATTGGTCGAGCGGTACGGAAATCAGACTGCTTACAGCCGACGGTTGCACCTCAAACAATGGCTCGAAATCGACTCCTGCCTTGTGTGCTGATATTCTTGGTGACTGGAGAGAGGAAGTCATTTTGAGAACATCGGATAGCCGGGAGTTGCGTATCTTCACAACCACAATACCTGCCGACAACCGTTTTTATACTTTCATGCACGATCCGATCTACAGGCTGAGCGTGGCCTGGCAGAACGTAGCATATAATCAGCCTACTCAAACTGGTTTCTATATGGGCGATGGTATGGCGGCGCCACCTCGCCCTGACATAACAGTAGCACCACAGATATACGGCGATTTTACAGTTGACGGCCTGGTCCGTATGGACGACCTTCCTGGATTTTTCGAAATCTGGCTGATGAATGACTGTAATGAGAATACTGAGTTGGATCTCAATGGCGATTGTGTAATCAGTCTATATGAATTTTGCCTGCTGGCTCTGAATTGGCATCAGAATACAGGACATTGAATCCGCGCTTCCACGATCAGCGTTTTAGAGCCAATTTCGAGGATAGGCAGAAGACAGAAGCTCGCTATTTGTAGGCTTTTCCTGGATGATAACAGACAGAGCAAAAAATTATTTTCCGCCACAACGGGGAGCGAAAAATAGTGCACAGGCGGAAACCGCGGGAAATGAGTCAGGCATTGAAGTGGCACCGCAGTTATAACACGGCCGGACCATGGACCAAAGCGGGTGGTGTTAAGCTTGAAGACTGGTCTTAGTGGTTGAGGAAGTATAAAGACTACTGAGTAGATGCGTGGATGAGATTGCCATCCACCAAAGGCGGATCAATGACTATGGGATGGGTATGGCTGTTTATTGATCTTCGGCAAGGATTTCGATTCCGTTTAGCAGTGGTGGGGCGTCGCTGTCGGCGGAGGGAGTGAGGGTGATTTTCAGGTCGTCTTTTATTGGGATTGAGCGGAATTCTTTGACTATGCAGCGATTCGGGCCATCTGCGGCTTTGGCGATATCGAAATCCTTGAGGACGTGATTGTCCTGTAGGGAAACTTCAAAGATGCGCCTGCCAGCGGGCTGATCTTCAATTTCTGCGAAGTACAGGCGGACAGTGTAGAGTTGTGGCTGCTCGAAGGAGCCTTCGATCTTGTCTTCGGACCAGGTGGGGACCTTGCCTATGTGCTTGTCGAAGGCGACGATTTCGTCCTTATCCTTGCCTGGCTGGATGAACATGCGTATCAGGATTTGCTCGATACCTGATGCGCCCGATGCTGCGATCCAATCGTGCTCGCCTTCGATCAGGAAATTGTGGTGGCGTAGCCATTTGGGCTTTCCCTTCGCTGCTCGGACTGGTATGTCTGGGGATGGGCCTCCGATACTTGGGAATTCGAGCCAGAGCGTGCCATCCTCGCTGTAGCGATTTCCCGGGGCGCCGAGGTTGATACCTACTTTTTTCACTGCGGTCGGCTTGTCAGGCTGGGGGTAATAATCGATGGTCCAGTATGCGACTTCGGGCATGTGAACCAGGGCGAGCGATGCCTGGTTCTGGTAGCTGCATATACAGGTTCGCGTGTAGTCGGGGGCGTTCATCACGCCGTCAGCGATGATAAGGTTCGAGGTGCAGCCTGATTTGAAACCTCCTATACTGGCGGTGCCCTGGCCTGCATTCATGTCCACGAACGCTCCCGATGCGGAACGGAACGTGAGGAGGTTCTCGCTGGCTATGGCGGTGTTGCAGCCTTTGAAGCGGACCCAGTTCCAGGGTGTTTTCTCGTCCGTCATGGGGTGCTCGCTCATGACCCTGTGGCCTGTGTGCAGATCGAAGACTTTCGCTTCGGCTGCCGCAGAGCCGCTGCCACCGCCTGTTTGGGTGATGATCCAGTCGTGGTACAGGATGGGTGGGCCTTTGTAGCTGTCCTTGATGCTCCAGAGCGGCTCGCCGTCGGAGCCTTTGTAGGCGATCATGCCTTTGGATGCCTCATCCACAGCGCGATCCTGCGACTGGCTCCCGGCCTGGAGAAGAATGTCGTTCTCAACGGAATAGCCGAGCCATGTGGCGAAGATGTCCTCGTCTGTCTCCCACAGCACGTCGCCTGTGCGGGCGTCGAGCGCGTAGAGCGTCGGTTCCTTCTCGAACTGCTTGCCCTGGCCTTTCAGATAGGCCCGCTTTTCGGCGCTCATGCTGTCGATACAGAAGACTTTGCCGGCCGCCATTGCAACGTTGTTATGGCGGAAGGAGTGCTCGGCGTCGCGTTTCCAGAGGACATCGCCTGTGTGGCGGTCCATGACCATTAGCGTCTCGCTGTCTGAGGCGTAGTCGGTGTTGATTTTGACACCAAGGATGTCGTTGAGGCTGGCGTGTTTGCCATGCTTGTCCACAACCGATCTTATGTTTGGCAGGGTGACCAGATATGGATCGAGAGTGAAATCGCTGCTGTCGGTAGTATCGTTATGGCCTTCAATGGCGATGACATTGGTTCCGTCAAGCAGAAGGTTTGCGTAGTTATCGATTCGGAAATACTCATAGCCTTCCGCCTCATGGTCCCTGGCCTTGGATGCGTCCTTTCCACGGCCTTTTTCGATGCCCACCCGCAGTATCTCGACGCCATTAAGATAGGCGATGAATGCATCGTCGTAGTTAATTATCAGCCCCAGCTCTCTGATGTTGTCACTATCTGCGAAGTTGAACGATTTGCGGATGTAAACGACCGAGTAGTGATCCTTCATGTTCCGTAACACGGTCTTGTCGTCGCTGTCGGCATACCCGAAGCCGGCCGCGGAGCTTTTCCAGCCTTCAGTATCGAAGTCTGGCTGTATCCAATCATCATCCGGATGAGTCCCCGCCAGATACTGCCAGTCGGCGCGCCGCTTGATAACGGGGCCAGCGCCTTCCGGGAGCCTTCTGCGCGCTTCAATGTCACTAACAGGCACGCTGATTGGTGAAGCGGTTGCGAGCAGCAGATCATCGCAGACGAGGATTGTTCCCCAGTGCGGCGCATTCTGGTCCGGCATCGAGAAGTCCTTGATTGTCTCGCTTGTAGACGGATCGAGTTTGTATATCTTGCTTCCGTGTACGGTGTAGATGGCGTCCGATACAGAGACGTAGTTGCTTCCGATTTCGTTGGCGCCGGGCTGGTGTTCGGTGTTATCGTAGAATTTGCCCAGGTCCTGGAACCTTCTTTCCCACAGGAGCCGGCCCGTGTAGACGTCCACCGCGCGGAGCAGGTTTCGGCCCTCGATGAAAAGGCGGCCTCCGACAATTTGTGGAGATGGGCCATGTCCATGTCGTGGAAGTATCTCGTCATTGGAGGGGCCTCCGAACCATAAAAGACCGAGAGGTGCTTTGACCAGCTTGTCTTTTGACATTATGCTATTAGTTGAATCAGCGTATTGATGGGTCCAGTCGGCGGAATCGGGCAGCGCACCGATTCGCCTTATCATAAGAAATCCGTTAGGATCAGTAGCCTCGCAACGAGGCAACTGGGAGTTTCTTGTAAGGTTTAGAAGCCTTTGGCGTCTTCTCTTTGGCGCGACGAAACAGGCCGTGCCGCCATAGGGACGTAAAGAATGAAAGAGACGCTTGATAAAAACGCTGCCTTTGCGAATGCCTGCTGCTTTGAGGTTTTGAGATACTATCAGGTTCGCCATGTAGGGGGGTAGAGGCATGGTCGTTATGTCGCCTACGTGAACTGCAGTTCGCGTTCCGTAAAGTCCCGCTTCATCCAGGATTCGTCTGATCTGCTCAACCTTGTTCTCATTCGGATCAATGGCGACTATATGCAGTTTTGATTGGCTGAGCAGTTCTGTGAGCAGCTCGGCGCTACCAAGACCGAGAAGGAGACAGTACCCTTCCTTCTGGTCCGTTATTTGCAATATCTTCGAGGCTTCGCTCTTCCACTTGTCCGAAGCGGTGGGCAGGGGGCTGTCTTTTAGAACGTAGCGTTTGGGCTCGGTCTGATTTTCACCAAAGCAGTAGATGCTGCCTGCGAGGGTGACTACGAAGAGCTTACCGTCCGCGGCGATCATGTTCCACACTTCGCCGTCTACTTTTGCTCGCCATGATGCTGCGGCCTGCCCGTCTTCGTGTGGGACATCAATGGCCATAATGAGGCCGTCGTCACCACTGCCATACAATCGCGAGCCCGCTTTCAGGTGGATCCTCTTCAACTCGGTGGGTTTGCCTGTCTGCCATAATCTCTTTGCTGCTTTGGCCCCTGGCTTGAGCTGGTATGCTAAGATAGTGCTGTATCTCAGGCCGATGACAGTCTCATCCGCTATAACGGATACGGGCGCACTGGATATTCCTCTGCCGTCGGAGAGCCTGTGTATTGTGCCGCGATTGAAGAAATGCGATCCTGATGTCATGACTTCACAGGAGCCGGTCTTGCCATACTTGGCGAGGTGATAGTATAGGAACTTTCCGGTTCGGCGGTCGTAAGCAGCCGGGACGGAGCGACCGCCAGACACCAGCAGCTTGTCTTCTGTGGCGACGAGATAGCCTTGCGGCGCGACACCGGCAAAGGCGGGGCTGTCGTGAGGCTGCATGATGTAGGTTGGGCCGCTGCCGCTGTTTGTCCAGATGGTCTGTCCCGTTTCGGCGTCGATTGCGTAGATGAACGTTCCCATGAAAGGCCAGATGCTGGCGGCGAAGTAGATCTTTTCTTCATAGAGGACAGGTCCGCCACGCATAGGCCACATACCGATGAGCCTCTTGTTGCCGATGATTTTGTTCTGTGTCGGGCCTGCGAGGAATTTGCGAATGAGAGAGCCATTCTCAGCGTTTACACAATATAGGTATCCGTCATCCGAGGCGAAATAGAGCTTACCCTTATATACGACGGGAGCAAAGCGGATGGGGCCATCGGTGTAAAAGCGCCATTTCTCGGCTCCACTGTCTGTGTCGTATGCGGTCATGCGATCGGAAACCATTGATCCGACGAACAGGGTTTTTCCTGCGACAACGGGTTCGTACGAGGCGTCGAACTGTAGTCTGGTCTGACTTTTGGGCCAGGCTGGTCTGGGAGGGGCCAGCTCACGGGTCCACAACAGATGCATCTGTGCAGGCAGTTCCTCCGGTGACGCCGCACGGCGTCCTGCATCATACCTCCACATGGGCCAATCATATCCCTGAACGATAGGCTGTGTGGAGGACATTGAAAGAATGCAATAGCCGACAAGAATTAGCATGGTCAAACGCCGACAACGGCGCACAACCACTATCGCAGCAGAGATAAGTATGGATACAGCATTTAACATAACGTTTTTGTTGCAACTATCGGTAGATACGCCAGTGTAGCACAGAAGTTCGATTCTGTTGGTCGGTACCGATTCAACCCATGAGACAACCGTTCATACTATACTATAACGCCTCACAATTCAAGCGCCACTCAGAGAATGGCGGCTTGGCCCTATAATAGGCGGGCTGTAATGCTTGTCGAAGCGATCCTGATAACCAAGTTGGTGCATCTTCCCTGACAATGCTCGTACAGGCGCAATCGGTCTTGACAGCATCATATTTAGGCGAGGATATTTTCAAAGTTTGTACTTGACGTGACGGACCTGATAGGTTCTACTTCCCGCCTGGAGATGTAGATGGATTCGGCTGGCCATAAAGGCCTTTGCTTAGAAGACTTGCATCTTGTCAATTGTCAATTGTATAAGGGGAAATGCGAAGAACTCTTTGAAAGGATTTGACGATGCGGACCCTGAAGCTTTCAGCACTTTTTTTCCTGTTAATATCTGTCTTCCTAATGAGCGGCTGTAACGAAGGAATGAAGGATCTGCGAATACAAAATGACAGGCAGAGCAAGGAATTGGACAGGCTTCGAGCCGAGATAAAGACTTATGAGCTGAAGATGGAGCAACTGCAAAGGCAGTTGACGGCAGCCCAGGAGAAAGGCGGCGTAGAAGTCGATTCGCTCCAGCAGCAAATAGCGGCTCTGGAAGAGGACATTGCAAAGAAAAAGGATCTAATCGCTTCGATGCAACAAAAGCTTCTTATGGCGGGTGGGGCATTGCCGGCGGAATTAAGCACTATGATCGAGGATTTCGCCAAGGCGCACCCGGAAATGGTCAGCTTCGATGCGAATCGAGGAATAATCAAATTCAAGAGCGATCTACTCTTTGAAAAGGGCAGCGATACAGTAGCTCCAGACGCGATCGAGACTGTAAAAGCGCTCTGTTCAATACTCAATTCCGAAGAGGGCAAGAAATTCGACATAGTTATAGCCGGCCATACTGATGATATCCCGATTAGCAAGCCTGATACCCGCGCCAAGCACGCCACCAACTGGCATCTGTCGGCACATAGGGCCATTTCCGTGCTCAACACCATGGCCAATTCGACAGTCGAGGTCAAACGGTTGAGCGTGCGCGGTTTTGGAGAGTACCGGCCGGTTGAAGATAATCTGCCCGGCAAAAAGGGAAATCCTCAGAACAGACGTGTCGAGATCTACATCGTGCCACAGGGTGCTTAGCAGTGCATCAGGCTGATGCCTCACTCGTAACTACAGGCGACGATCACGATGGCCGAGCGTACGCTAATCATCATCAAGCCGGATGCCGTACAGCGCCACCTCGTGGGTGAGATCATATCGAGGTTCGAAAGAAAGAGCTTCAAGCTTGTTGCAGCGAAGTTCATGCGGATATCCGAGCGTCTTGCCCGACACCACTACGCAGTCCATAAAGATCAGCCCTTTTTTGGGGGATTGGTGAAAAGTCTGGCGTCATCGCCTGTCCTTCTTACAGTCTGGGAAGCTGACGGCGTCATTGATATGGCGCGAAAGATAATGGGGGCGACTTTCGGTTTCGATGCCGAACCTGGAACGATTCGCGGAGATTTCAGCTCAACAACAAGGTTCAACCTCGTACACGGCTCCGATAGCCTCGAATCAGCCAAACGGGAGATAGAAATTTATTTCAAGCCTGAGGAGATTGTCGAATACGGGCTCGAAAATGCACTATGGTTGTATGGCCATAAAGGCTGAGATAAAGGCTATTGTTCCAAGAATGCTCGGCACGCATTTTAAGTGTTCCGGTATTTCTCGGCCATCTGTCGTTAGGGTGGCTTGGTTTGGCAGCTCAAATCTATTGGGTGAATGGGCAATATGGGCCCTTTGGGCTCAGGAAACACTTGTCCACTTCCTTAGCTGCGTCTTCTCCGAGAGATTAAGTCTTTCGGCCAATGGTGAAATAGGGCACGGCAGCCGAACAACTTAAAGCAGCAGTTCGTACTGATAATTGTGGTTGGAATGCAATTAAGCAGACGTTTTCCGGACTTTATGGATTATGCCAGTGTGCTGTCGGGCAAAGCTGGTGCATATTGAAGTTTCATCAGTGTAACAAATCAGGTAAAATCGTACTACACATCTGCGTTCCTGCCCGTTAGAAATTGACGGCCTCAGCTTGTCGAATGGATTGGTTACTCAAAACAGGCTTAGGATGGGCAAAATGGGCATTTTAGACTGGACAAGACGTGCATTCTCGACTATAATGAATATCTATATCTGTCTCTGTGGGCAGAGGCGCAAAGAAGTCCGTCCTTATGGGTAGGTTATTGGAAGCATACACGGCATACTGTGCTCTGAATCATATTGCTACTTGTGGAAGAGGCGTAGCTCAATCTGTGTCCATTAGGTAAGTGAGGTAATATTATGGCAATGGAAGGCGAGACGGTTTGGGCGATTGACATCGGCAGTTGCAGTCTCAAGGCATTGCACCTTAGTACTGAGCGAGGTGTTGTGGAAGTTATCGGCTTCGATACCATCCACCATGGCAGGATACTTAGTGCAGAAGGCATGACTGGGGCGGAAAGGGAAGAGTTGATTGCGCTGAGCCTGCGGAAATTTGTCAACAGGCATGACGTTAGCATGGATGAAATCGCTGTTTCTGTTCCGGGCCAGAACAGTTTTGCACGTTTTGTGAATCTGCCTCCAGTGGAGCATAAACGCATCCCTGAAATCGTCAAGTTCGAGGCGGTTCAGCAGATACCGTTCGACATAAACGACGTACAGTGGGATTGGCAACTGATGTCTGATCCTGGGTCAACAGAGCTTAAGGTTGGCCTATTCGCGATCAAGAATGAGATTGTCAACGCGGAATTGGAGCACTTCAACAGAGAAGATATTCCGGTTGGCTACGTTCAAATGACGCCGATGGCTTTGTATAACTACGCGGCATATGATCGATCTGATCTGACCGGATCCGATAAGCGAGCGGTAGTGGTTCTAAATATCGGCGCCTCCGGAGCAGATCTGGTCGTCTGTACAAAATCCAGCGTGTGGCAACGAGGTATCATGATTGGCGGCAACACCTTCACGAAGGCTATCGCCGATACATTCAGGCTCAACTTTGACAAGGCTGAGAAACTCAAACGCACGGCCCCGGTAAGCAAGTACGCGAGACAGTTGTTTCAGGCAATGAGGCCTGTATACACAGATCTCGCGTCAGAAGTCCAGCAATCGCTTGGCTTCTATAGCAGTTCCAATCCCAATACGAAAGTTACCAAGGTGATCGCTCTCGGAGGCGGCACCAAATTGCGAGGTCTGCTCAAGTACCTGCAACAGACTCTCCAGATACCCGTTGAGAGGCCGGATGCGTTTAAGAAACTGGGGATAGGAGTCGGGATACCGGCTGCCAAGTTCCATGAGAATGTATGCAATTTCGGGGTCGTCTACGGCTTGGCGCTCCAGGGACTGGGACTGGCGAATATCGAGAGCAATCTGTTGCCCAAAAGTGTCGCGAGATCCATGGCATGGGCGGGCAAGGGTCGATATTTTACAACCGCTGCGTGTATGCTGCTGGCAGTCTCACTTTTGTGTCTTGGCAGGATCGGGTTTGATAGTATGGGCTACGCGAAGAACGGTCCGGAAAGAAATCGGACCAATGGGATTCTCGCTCAAGTTGAAGAGATTAAGAGCAAAGTGAGTGAAATAGACCAGAAGAAGGCCGAGAGCGAGAGTATTATTGACGCAGCGTTTGCACCATTTATGTATCGCGAGGTCATACCGCGTTTGCATGAGGATATCTTCGCCGCTATGCCTAATGAAAAGAACAATACGAACCAGGCGGAGCTTTACACAGCTTTCGCACGTGGTGACGTGGATACTGTTCTAAAGACGCCCCGAAGATTGCGAGAACAGATATTTATCACAAATATAGCGGTTTTTTACTCAACTGATCTGGAGAAGGCAAAACTCGGCGGAGTGGGCATGTGGAGGAAGAATCGCAGTATGGGTGGGGCTGGTGCGGAAGATATGAGTAGTTATGAGGTTAGTGATGAGGCGTATGAGGAAATGATGAGGTCGATGGCCGGGGGGGGAGATTACGACTACTCGTATGGCACTCAGACCAAGACTGAAGAGAAGAAGACAGGATTCGTGGTTTCTATTGCAGGATATAGCCCCTTTGGGGATAATCGTATTGAGTTTGGCAGGATAATGGACCCTCCGGGTGTAGAAGACAAACCAGGCGAATGGGGTTTTGTGACCAGGTTAATGCATCTGGATGATCTGGTCGAGGACGGCAACAGCCCATTTGAATTGTTCGGCAAAGGTATGCCGGAACACTGGTCATTTCAGTCCGGTGAGGTTGGATATTATGAACAGATGCCCTCGGGAATCGGAATAACCGAGGCGCGCCCTCGTCCTGGTTCTACTGCAGGCAGGAGTGGGGCAATTGGCAACTATGACTATTTTATTCTCGATCCGATGACAAGGGAGGTAATAAGCAAGATCCCGGAATTGGACGCTCTTGGCAAACCCAAGATATTCCGTGACAAACCAATAGAAACAATCAACGATCATTGGTTTGTGTTAAACCTCAAGTTTATATGGCGAGACGCCCCTAAAGTGGAAGCACCACCGAGTACCAGCAAAGCAGGTTCAGCGCTTGGTTCGAGCCTGGGCAGCAGCACACGTAGTCCGAGCAGCACGTCCAGCGGGGCTTCTGGCAAAAGAAAATCAACTCCCAGTTTCGATGATATGTAGATTTAGAGAACGAAATGGATATACCGAACTTCAAAGAAATTCTTAGTAAACTGAGTGTTCTCAAGAACAATGTTTCGCTCTTGATTTCGATTGGTATAGCTTTAGTTGCGGTTTTGCTGTTTATTCCGAGCAAGCTGATGAGCAATAGACTTCGTGCTGAAGTGACCAGTAAGAGTCTCGATATGGCGCGTAAGGTGAGTTTGGCTAACAAACGACCTGTGTCCAGGTCAATGCCTGAGGAAATGCAGAAGGACCTGGAGATTTACAGCAACGACGCCAACAGTGTAACTCAACTGTCCCTTCAAACGACCATGAGGGAGTTGCTGAGCTACGAGATATTTCCGTCTGCTCCGAACAATGCGTCCATGTTGCTTTTCCAGGAATTCGCGCAGAACTATCAAGGCGGGATCGAGAAAATGCTCGAACGGCTCGGTGCGAAGGATTGTCCCTCAACAACCGATCTGGAGCAAGGGCTAAAAAGCCTCGCGTCGAATCCTCGCTCACGGCTTGGCGTTGGACTTGGCTCGAGTATGCCTGGGAGTACTATGCTCCCGATGACCAGGAATCTCGGGTTGACATCGAGAGGTATGAGCGACACGGATTATACGGTAGTGGATGGTATATGCCAGGATAGGGCCAAGGAGTGCAGCGTCTATGCGAAAGCGACCGACGTTAGCGGATACTTATTCTGGAATGACTACAAGTATGATGTGAAGATCGAGGAAATTGTAAAGGAATGCTGGCATTACCAAATAGGGTACTGGGCAATCGAGGATGTGATGCAGACAATCGGGGCGATAAACGCCGGTTCCGAGAATGTTCTGACGGCGCCGGTCAAACGCTTCATGAGTCTTAGTTTCACCATGGGGCTGAAGAAAAGCTTGCTGGGTTCGGCATCCAATAATCCCTTGAGTCGAAGGAGGCGGAGCAATCAGAATCAGAGCGACAGACCAACTTACGTCTTTGCACCTGAGGATGGGCTTACTGAGACATGCACGGGTAGACTCACAGATGATAATATGGACGTAATGCATTTCAATTTCACAGTTCTTGTCAAGGCAAAGTCAATTTTGCCTTTTATGAACGAGCTGTGTAGTGCGAAGGAACACACGTTCAAGGGATTCTTCGGAGAACTGTCCCAACCACAGATTTTTAAACACAACCAGATAACGATTCTCGAAAGCAGTTCCACTTCAATAGATCGCGAAGTGAAAGAACACGCTCGTTATCGTTATGGCGACGACGCGGTTGTGCAACTTGATTTAGTCTGCGAGTATGTTTTTAATAAGAAGGCATATGATGCGATTAAGCCGGAAATAGTAAAGAATCCTCCGCAGGAGAAGTAGTGAACGGGAATGGATATTTAGCGTCTAATTCCCATAAAGTGAAGTCGGATATTTGACAGAAAATACGGGACGGAGCAGATGGTTAGCAAGATATTACATTTTCTTGAAGAGAATGCAGAGAAGATCGTGTTGGCAATTGTGGGTATCGCCTGTATGTATCTTCTTCTAAGTCGTGTTGTGTTCAGTCCCAACAAGGTGTCTATTGACAATCTGAAGTTCAGCCCCGGGGCCATTGATGACTACATCAGCAAGCAGGCTAAAGAGCTGGAGAACAAGCTGCGTCAACCACCTGAGTCCCTTGAGAGTTCCGAGCCAAGGCTGCCGGAATTTGTCTCTACACTGGATTCGTCGGTGCGGGGTGTCGATGTTGCGGTATGGCCCGTTGTGCCTCAGGCGCCTGTGGGTGGAGCCGGGGGCACCCGGAACTATCGACTTCCAGAGATTGGGGTTGTTTTCGATACTGAGATAGAGCATATCAGGGCTGTAGTTTATGAGCCTTTGGAGGAAATCACTCCGGATAATACTTATGATAAGAATAGCGGTAACGAGCCGAACGATATCGACCTGGTAACAATGCAGGCCAGTTTCGATATCGCTACTCTTTACGATAGATTTTTTGAGTGCTTTGCCGGAGATGACGTTCCCCTGGAATGGCGCGATCCATGTTACGCGCAACCTGTTTTTGCTGCTGCTAATTTGCAGCGACAAGAGCTGGGTGAAGATGGTCACTGGGACGAATGGATAGATGTTCCTCGCTCGAAGATCGACCATCGACGCAACTTATTCACAATTATAGAGAAAGTGTCGGATCTGCCTCCTGGTGGGCTGAAGGTTCGCATTCTTCAGTACAAACCCAAGGAAACGCAGATCGATCTGCTTCAACCCAGTGCTTATCAGATTGCCTCGGCAAAGGAGGAGTGGTTTCCACCCTTGTTGCACAGGGACTTCCTAAAGCTTCAAGCTCAGGAAGACCTTGAAGCGAAACGTCAAGAACGTGACGAGAAGCTCAATGCGAATACGTCCAGTCGTAGCACAAGGTTGGATTCAGGAAATAGAAGGACGTCTTCTACAAGAGGCCGGGGCAGGGATACGGGTAACACACCTGCCTCCGGTGATAGAAGTACTCGCAGAGGCAGCAGGCGAACAGGCAACCAATCCGGGGCAGAAACGGGACTTTACCCGGACATGGGCGGCACCGGCTCTCGTCGTAACCGAAGAAGTCGAACAGATCAAACAGATCCTGCAATGATGGAACAGGATATGTTGCTCATGCAGGGCTTAGAGATATCCAATAAGCCGTCAATCAACAATGTCTACGAAAAGTTAGATGAGATATCGCTATTTAGTGATATTGATTTCTCAAAGCTCGATGAGCTTATATTCTGGGCTCACGACGACAGCGCTGAACCGAGAAAAACGTATCGGTACAGGATTCGCCTTGGTGTTTTCAATCCTGCGGCAGGGCCCAAGTCGCCGGATGTTATACTGTGGAGTGAATTTTCTCGCAACTCCGAACCTATTCATATCCCAGGTAGAATGTACTTTTTTGCTATGGACGCTCCTGAAACTGAAAAGTCTGTGCGTGTTCAAGTATCGAAGTTTTTACTGGGACACTGGTACAGCGATGACTTCAGGGTTAAGTCCGGTGAGACTATAGGTGAGCTTCGGGAGATGGAGAAAGATAGGACCAGTTCGGGCCGACTTACCAATTCGCTGCGGCGTTCTGGAGTTTCACTACTCGATAAAAGATCGACAGAGCCTGAAGAAATAGACTACAGCACCGGCGCGGTATTGGTTGACGTTGCCACCGTGGAAGACTGGGCCGCAGAGCCCAAGATGAATGCAAGGAAGTTCAAAGACATGCTGTACAGCTTTGACGGCGCCGAGATAGAGCACATGGGAATCGGTCAGAAATACTGGAGCACCGAGCTTAAGACTGCTTTTGGCGACATTGCCCGCGCCCAGAGAATACCCAAGGAGCCTTTCAAGCCCTGGGATAGTACACGACGCAGACGCCTGCCTTCGATCATGGATTATGGGGAAGGGGAAATGTCACCGGAAATGTACGAGGAAATGATGATGATGCAGGGTATGGGCAACCGATAGGACTTTATCAGGACTCCGTAGCCCGGCGCAGCACGTCATTGACCGAGGTGATCTTCAGGATTGGCTCAGTGGATTTCGTTTGTTCTTTGCAGTCCATTGTTATCTCTGTATCAAAGGGCGGGACCAGATCGACGAAATTGTCACTGTATCGCAGCCCACACTCACCGTGGAGACCGGAGATCATTACATCCCTGGCGAGAGCTTCTGATTTCAGCAGTACTTTCCATTTGTTCGTATCTGCTCGGCGGCATGTTACCGTGATTTTCGGGGCGGGCCAGTCTATATACTTGTCGGGCAGGTATAAGAAAAGGTTCTGTGCGAGCACCTTGCCTTGCATGTTGAGCACAACGTGCATCGCTGTAGTTTCGGGATGTTCGGGCAGGAGGAACGCTTTCGGGAGTTTCATGTGTGCTGTTGAGCCTAAAGGGCCCACTGATATAGGGAATTCGACCAGATCGAGCTGGTTTCCATGCATATCTATGATCCGGCAGCTTAAAGTGGCGGTCAGCGGCTCGCTGCTATCGTTGACCACCGCGACACCGATTGCACGGGAGAGGTTGGACAGTCCCGCTTTTGTCGGCTCTGGTTCATTCATCACGGCGAGAAATATATCAGCGAAGAAACGCCTGGCGTAGTAGTAGACCGCCTTGGGTCTTCGTGCAAAATCAATCGCCGACCAGCTTATCGCTGGATTACAGTCGTTGAACTGCCAGAACATGACTCCCTTATTGGTGTGTCGATGGGCTCTGAGATGTTCTACGTATGTCTTGACGCCGCGTGCCTGCGTTATCTGTGACAGATAGACAAGTTCCCCTGTGTCTCGCGCAGCTCCGAACAGGTCGCCCACGTAGCGATAAATGCGTCCATTACCGTCCACCTGATAATTGTGCTTTTCTATGAGTTTGTCACCGGGGCGATTCTTGGCGCTGCCCAGTGACTCTGTGATTGTCTCGGAGCATGGCAGCGACTGCATGCCGAATTCGGTTACAAAAGGCGGAACTTCGTCGGGCCGGCACAAATAATCTCGTACCGGCTTGTGTCCGGACCAGATTTGCCATTGGTGCTTTGTCAACGTCTTGGCTGTCTTGAAATCCTCCTTTGTGCCCAGCGGGGTAGTGGGGATATAGTCGGTGTCGCCGTCAAGCTCTTTTACGATCTGAGGCAATAGCTTGTGATAGATCGCGCTGCCATAGAACTTTTTCCCCTTGCCTAATTCGCCGATGTGATGCAGCCAGTCGATCTCGTTGTTGCCACACCAGAGAACGAGGCTGGAATGGTTGCGCAGTCGGCGGACAACATGCTGCGCTTCGGCTTTAACCTGGTTGAGAAACCACTGCCGGTCGGGGTAGTAGGCACAGGCGAACATAAAATCCTGCCAGACCAAGATGCCAAGTTTGTCGCAGATGTCGTAGAATCGGTCGTCCTCGTAGTAGCCGCCGCCCCAGACTCGGAGCATGTTCATGTTGGCTTCTCTCGCGGTGGCCAGCAATTCCTCGTAGTCGGCCGAGGTTACAGAGCCCGGGAACATCGAGGCCGGTATCCAGTTTGCGCCTCTGACGGCTATGGATTGGCCGTTGACCTGAAGCTCGAAGTTGCGCTTGCCTCGTTTGTCCGGTCGGTAGGGGTCCTTTTCGGATTGTAGGATTAGATTTGTGGTGCGTATCCCAAATTGTCGGTCGGCCTGGTCAATGAGTTGCCCGCCGCAGTATAAACCGGCCTGCAGTTCATAAAGGTTCTGGCGGCCGTATCCGGCGGGCCACCAGAGCGTCGGTTTGTCGATGCGGATGAGGGTGGATTGGAAGTCTTCACCGGAGCTAAACAGAAGCCTGTGCTCGCTCTCCTCCCTGCCGCCGCGGAGGTTCAACCTGCACACGTACTGCCCGCTTTGGCTCGTTCTAAGCTTAACGGCGATTCGCACGTCGGCATAGCTCTCGTTGCAGTCTACGGTACGAACGTGCACATCAGATATCGCAGCTTTGTCTATCCCTTCGAGCCGAACAGGCCGCCAGATACCGCAGCCGGGCAGCGACGGGCAGAAGTCCCAGCCGAACTGATACTGGGCCTTTCTGATGTACACACGGCAGGCATTGCTGAAATCGGTTGTGTCGATCTTGCCATAGCGGTCTACGAGTCTGCGGGCATAGGCGACCGCCGGCTCGAACTTAACGAGAAGACAATTTCCTGTTGGCTTAAGAAGAGAGCTGACATCATAACGATGCCTGATGAACATATTGTCGGGTTTGCCTATCAGCTTGTCGTTGAGCCAGACTTTCGCTACTGTGTCCAAGCCTTCGAATACCAGCACGATGCGATTGCAGCTTGACAGCTCGGCTGAAAGATCGAACGTTTTTCTGTACACCCAGGGCTTCTCGCTAATCGGTGCGAACTTTTCGGGATTCCTGTTGAGTTCACCCTCATTTATCTTCCCCGCCTTGATGAGAGAGCCAAACACGGAACTGGGAACCTTTGTGCTGAGCCAGTCCATATCATCAAGATCGCGCATTCGCCGCACGGAGATTGGATACTCTCGAAATTCCCAACGTCCCGTCAAATCCTGCATTACTTTGGGCACTAAAAGCTCCTTCGATCACATTGTGCTCATGTCAAAATCCACATCCTATCGCACAACGCATGTGGTTTCCAGTTTATATCGCTGCTAACCAGATGCAATTGTGTCCGGCGATTGCAACGACAAGTTATTAAGAAGCTGTCGGAGCGGGTTATGGCAATCATTTACTATCGCCAAATGGATGCTCCAGCCTTTTTACACACTATTTACAGAACGAAAGTGCTGGCGAGCGTTATATTTAATGTAGAGAGCAAACGCGTTGAAAAATTGGTTTAAGGAGCAGAACGATGACGGCAAGAAACAGATTCCTGGCAGTGCTTGTGGTGGTATTGTCAACCTGTGCAGTCGGGCAGGTTCTTGGGCAGGTCAATCATATCGAAGTCAGGCGATGGGCGTCAAATGTAATTATTCCGCAAAGCAGGGCGATTGCTTTTGCGACGAAGAGGCAGGGAGTTATCGAACTTACCGCTGTTGAGGTCAAGATTGATATACTCGAAAGTACAGCTACGACGACTATCGAGATTCACCTGCAGAACAACAGTTCGCGTCGTGAGGAGGCGGAGATGGTTGTGCCTGTGCCTGATGGAGCAGTTATTCGCGGTTTTGCATACGATGGGCCGGATGGTCGAATAACGGCCCAGGTATTGCCCAAGGACGAAGCCAAACGCATATACGAGCAGTTAGTTCGCCAGATTCGCGATCCTGCTCTGGTGGAGTTCATCGGGTATAACCTGATTCGTTCGAGTGTTTTTCCGGTCGAGCCGCGAGGCAAGCAACGAATTCGCTTGACTTACGAGCACCTGCTTGAGGTGGATGGCAATCGTATCGACTACGTTCTGCCCCGTACTGAGTCATTAGGCTACGCTGTGCCGTGGAAGATCAAGGCCGAGATCAAAGCCAAGCGGCCCATCTCTACCGTTTACTCAGCAAGTCATGAGCTTGAAATGAAGCGGATCGGTGAGAAGGAAGTTTCGGTGAAGATCAGGGCCGATGCCGAGAAGAACCCCGGCGCGTTTCGGCTGTCGTATCTGCTCCAGGAGGACGGCGTTACGGCCTCGATGTTCTCGTATCCGGATAAGAAAGTCGGCGGGGGGTATTTTCTGCTGCTTGCAGGCCTTCCTGCACAGTCACCCGGCGGCGATGATGAACCGGCTATCAAGCGGGAGGTGACAATCGTGATCGACCGCTCTGGCAGTATGCGAAATGAGAAGATCGAACAGGCCAGGGAAGCGGCTTTGCAGATTATCGCAGGGCTCAAGAAGGGAGAAGCGTTCAACGTCATCATCTATAACAACACCGTCCAGTTGTTCTCGAAGGAGCCCGTAATCAAAAGCAGGGACACCGAGTCGGCTGCGGCAGCCTACATCGAAGGCATGACCGCCAACGGCGGTACCAACATCCACGATGCATTGAATGAGGCTCTAAGACAGAAACCGACAGATGGGATGCTTCCGATAGTGTTGTTTCTCACCGACGGCCTGCCTACCGTGGGCCAGACTTCCGAAGTGGTGATTCGCGAGCTTGTGACAAAGCACAATCCGCACAAACGCAGAGTATTCACATTCGGTGTGGGTGTCGACGTAAATGCTCCTTTGTTGGAGAAGATTGCCGATGAATCGCGCGCGAAGGCTGAGTTCGTTCTGCCAAGTGAAGATGTGGAAGTGAAGGTTGGCAAGGTATTCAAACGACTTACCGGTCCGGTGCTTGCCGATCCCCAGCTTGAAGTCTTGAACAGAAACGGCCAGGCGGCGATCGGACGAACACGCGATATCATGCCCGAGCGGCTGCCCGATATGTTCGAGGGAGATCAGCTCGTTCTGCTCGGCCAGTATATCGGCGAAGAACCTGTCGTCTTCAAGCTTAAGGGCAATTACCTTGGCAGGGAGCGGACCTTCAGGTTCAAGTTCAAATTCAACAAGGCCAGCATTCAGAATGGTTTTGTGCCGCGTCTGTGGGCCAGTAGGAAGATTGCACAATTGATTGATGTCGTTCGGCAGATGGGGGCCGAGCCAGGCTCTTCAATTAATGATCCAAAGGCCAAGGAGTTGGTTGATGAGATTGTGCGCCTTTCTACGGAGTTCGGCATACTGACCGAATACACGGCTTTTCTTGCACGAGAAGGGACGGAGTTGGGTAGGAGGGATGAAGTTCTTCGTGAGGCGGCCACCTCTCTGGAAAGCCGCGCGATGCGTGGCCGGTCGGGCCTCGATGGTGTAAACCAGAGCTTCAACATGGGCAGACAGAAGGGACAAAGCACGCTTAATGTACGTAACGACTATTTCAATGAGAAAATGGAGCGTGTCTCCGTTACAAACGTTCAACAGATCAACGATCGCGCCTACTACAACAGAAGCGGCCGGTGGGTGGACAGCAGCCTGGTTGAGACCGAATCGCAGATAGAACCTGACCGTGTTGTTGTATTCGGGACCGATGAGTTCTTTGAACTGGCGCTCAAGCTGGCCAGAGACAATCGCCAGGCCGGCATTGCACTACGTGGTGACATTCTGCTGATCGTCGATGGCAAAACAATCCTTGTGAAAAACACATGGTAGTGTTCCGAAAAAAGCGAACCTTATCTCGAAACCGAAGGAGAAACGAAATGAAAAAGGCGCGGATCATAACAATCGCTTTTGCAGTATTGGTATTGCTGGTTGGGCTTGCCTGGGCAGAGGAGAAGATGCATGTAAGACCGGCGCCCGCCGCAACTGCAATGCCCGCTATTCAAAAGGTGCCGCTTGTGCAAATGGCTATTCTGCTGGACACGAGCGGAAGTATGTCCGGCCTTATCGACCAGGCGCGGACCGAACTATGGGCCATCGTCAATGAGTTCATCTTTGCCAAACGTGACGGCCTGGCGCCGGATGTGCAGGTGGCTCTCTACGAGTATGGCAAGAGTTCGCTGGCTAAAAAAGACGGTTACATCAGGCAGATTGTTCCTTTCACGACGGACCTCGATAAGATATCAGAAGAGCTGTTCGCTCTGAAGACGAACGGCGGCAGCGAGTATTGTGGCTGGGTCATCAAAGACGCTACGGCCGAGTTGCAATGGAGTGACTCGCCGGACGATTTGAAGGTAATTTTCATCGCCGGCAACGAGCCTTTCACACAGGGACCGGTCGACTACAGAAAATCCTGCAAGACCGCTATAAATAAGGGTATCGTGGTCAATACGGTCCACTGTCGCCCTGAACAGCAGGGAATTGACGGTGGCTGGAAGGATGCGGCCATGCTTGCCGATGGACGATTTCTGAACATCGACCACAATCGGCAGGTCGTACATATCGAGGCGCCTCAGGACAAGCAGATAAGCGAACTCAATTTTAAGCTTAACAGCACCTACCTCGCATATGGTCGCAGGGGCGTGGAGTTGAAAGAGAGACAGAACGCCCAGGACAGGAATGCTGGAGTAGCCTCAGCAGAAGCGGCGTTGCAGAGATCGGTAGCCAAGTCTTCGCGCAATTATCGCAACGAAGCATGGGATCTTGTTGACGCCTACAAGAGCGATAGTTTTGACTTCAGCGGGATCGAAGAGAAGGAATTGCCCGAAGAAATGCAGAAGATGAAGCCTGAAGAAAGAAAGGTATACATTGAAGCCAAAGCCAAAGAGCGAGCGAAGATTCAACAGCAGATCCAGCAGCTCAACGAGCAGCGAAAGCAGTATGTTGCTCAAGAAATGAAGAAGACAACAGGCAAGGCCGACACGCTCGGCTCAGCCATTATCAAAGCAGTGCGCGAACAGGCACGAAAGAATAACTTCAAATTCGAGAAGCCGGAAGTGCCAGAGGAATCTAAGGATGATGTGAAAAAGGAAGAGAAATAGCCTCGTTTGTTGTGTGAATTAAGGGAGAGAATAGCCCTGTCGGGACACTTGTTTCGTCGGGGCTTTTTCTGTTTCTGTGAGTTGGCCGTGTGGCATTGATCGTAAGGTGATATGTAGGCGGTGGCTTAGAATCTGTATTGCAGCCGCAGGAAGAAATACCTGCCTGGTATCTCGTGAGCGGTGATGCCGCCTATTGCGGAATGTGGAGCATATGTCTTGTTCAGAAGGTCTGCAACACCGAACATCAATTCACCTCTGTTTTCGGAGAACGCCTTTGCAAAGGTTAAGTCGAGGCGGTGGGACATTTCAATAGGGAATAACATTGTCTCGCCTGCGATGGGCGTCGTGTTGGTGAATTTGTAGTTTGTATTGAATGTCCAGTTGTCGGGCAGGAACAATCGTGCTGTCAGGCCGGCTTTGTGCCTGGCAGGTTTGTAGGAACGGATCAGTTGTCCGGTTCTGTCTTCGTCGAAATCGTTGTAGCTGTACCACAGCGAGAGCTTTCGAGCTTTTGTCTCGTGGGCTATTTCCGTTTCCATGCCCCACGAGTCTGCTCCGTCGATATTGGCCGGAGTATAATATGTGACAGGCAGTGATTCTGTTATGCTGTACCCTATGAGGTCCTCAAACCTCTGGTAATATGCATCGGCGCGGAAGGTTACACCATTATCCCATCGACCTGCATATCCCGCTTCAACGGACCACGTTTCCTCATTGCTAAGGTTGCTGGGCATGTTGAAATGAACCAGGTAACCTGGAAGTCCTGAATTATATATCCGGCTGCTTGTAGTGTTCTGCAGAACAGCATAAGGTGAACGGAATGCTCTTGCGAAACTCAGGCGAAGGGTATGATCCTTCTCTTCATCGAGACCATAGATAGCACTGAGTCGTGTGGACCAGTCTTTTTCTGTGCCTGTATACCAGTCTGTGCGGACCTGACCCTCGAGTGTGAGTCTGTCAGTAACCTTGACTGTTTCGATGGCGAACAGGCCGATCATCTCTTCATCGTAGGGACTATTGATGGAATTAAGGTTCTGTACGTCCATCATCGATCCCTTCATGTTAAGGAATCGTACATTGGCGCCAACTGATGTGCTGTGCTTTTCAGACCACTTAAAATTGTACTGGCCTTCGATGTCATTCTCGGCTGTGAACCATTTCATGAGGGTTGGTACTTTTGAATTTGCGAAATTGCCGAACCATTGAAGGTAGCCTGAGTTGCCGCTGTCATAGTTTTTGTCGATCCTCACGTGTGATCTTACGGTTTCGTGCCATCCTCTGCCGCCGGGGTAGAAGCCGAGGAATTCATAGTCTCCGATTTGATTGTGAGAGTATACAGTTCCGACTGTCAGCTTTGTATCTTCCGAATGCTTGTACACAGCTTCGGTATCAATTCTCATATTACGTGAGTAGTCCTGGGCCTCATAGGAATTGTATCCAATCAGAGAATTGATGGCTGGTTTTGCAGTTCTGAATTCGCCAGATCCGGCGTCGTCTGATGATTCAAAGTCTTCATATCCGACGGATGTGCGCCATGCCCATTTTCCCATTTGCTCACCCCAACGCAGGTGTGAGTATGTGTCTCCGAACTCGTTGACAGTCGAGGATACGAACCAGCCTTTGACATCCTGTGGTTTCTTTGTAATGATATTTATTACACCTGTGAAGGCATTGGCTCCCCATGCGGCTCCGCCTGGTCCTCGGACTATTTCGATTCTGTCTATATCCTCCATAAGAACGGGCAGCCTGTAGAATTCAGAGCCTCCGAAGAAGGGGCTGTCAGCGGCACGTCCGTTTATTAGGGTGAGGGTCCTGTCTGAAATATAATCGTGCAGACCTCGGACACCGACGGCGCTTCTGAGTCGGCTTATACCAATGACATCCATTCCAGGGGCAAACTGAAGCACATCACTCAAAGAGGTCAACCCGCTATAGTGAATATCTTCGCTTGTTATTATAGTTATCGGAACTGACGAATCGGTTATCTTCTGTTCATGGCGGGAGCCCGAGACCACAACGGGAACTTCCATCAGCTCTTCGAGTGACATATCCAGGAAGTTTTGGTCGTCCTGGGCATGCAAAAGTTGTATTGGACAGAGCAATATCAGGGCCCAAACACTTAGAATCAAGTAGCGATGCATCGTTTTGAATGCCACTTTAGTGCCCTCTGTACCGCATGAAGGAGAATCCGCAAACATGTGGTCGAGTAGTATTACTGTTTTTCATATGACCTGACTGAAACTACATCCCCATCGATAATCAGCGCTAATAACGAGCTATCGTCAGATCAGGGACATGTCTTCAGATGTACTCTGTGCCATTTCAGGCGTACTCTTTCATAAATGACTCTGAAAGTTGTGTTCCGTATTGAATTACCCACCACTCAGGGCCAATCAGATCAACACGCGGGTGGATCATGAACGTTATCGAATCTTGATCAGGCAGGGATTTGTGTGTGCAAAGGAAACGGGACGTCCATTATCCTGTAGCAATGTTCGTTTTCGAAGGTAAAATGGCTGCGTTTGTGTGAATGATAATGGATGACATGTTGGACAACAACCTGGTGAGAGCTTCGCGAGGCGTCTGGCCGCTTTACGGGGCGGCGTTTGCGATGGCGATAAGTCTGAGCGTACTGTGGACGGTGATGCCGTTTATCATACGTAACATTGGCGGCACCGAAGAGCACGTCGGGTTGGTATGGGCGGCCAATATGCTCGGTTATTTGTTGTGTCTGCTGTATGCCGCTACGATGCTTGGCCATCTCAATCCGAGGCATACGACGCGAATGGCTGCGGCTCTGATGTTCGTGGCGACGGTCGTGATTGTTCTTGTGGTCTATCATGCCATAGCTCACGAGCAGCTCGGTCGAGGCGTGCTTATCTGGGCCGTGATTGGAGCGGGCGTGCTTGCCGGGGCGGCTATGTCACTTTATTGGCCTTTTCTCATGACGTGGGTGTCCGCGGACTACGAGGGGGTGCTGCTCAACCGCCGGCTCGGGGCGTACAACGGCATGTGGTCCGGTGCGGCGATTGCAGGGCCGTTGATAGGCGGTGCGATTGTGGATGCGAGCACCATAGGGCCTATTGTGCTGAGTGCGGGGTGCCTGGCTGTTTGCTTTGTTCTGCTGTGTCTGGCTCATGATAGCTCGGCGGGTAGTACAGCTTCAACGAAGTTTGTCGATTCGCCGGAAATGCGCCTCGACGAGGGCTTGCTGTTGCGAATGAAGTGGATGGCCCGTATAGCTCTGTTCTGTTCATGGAGTTATCTGGGTATCTCACGCTCGCAGTTCGCACTGTTGTTCACCGATATGGGATATACCGAGACGCAGTTCGGGGCGATTATCATGATATTCGGCATCTGCAATTTTCTGGTCCTGACCGGTGCGGGAAGGTTTGGTTTCTGGCACTTCAAGCCGGCGTATCTTTTTGTCGCACAGTTAGTTCTGGTGCTCTCGCTGCTTTTAATAATCTTCGGCCATACGCTTTGGATTTTCGTGCCGGCGTTCGTAATCATGGGCTCCGGGTTTGGTTTTGCCTACAGCTCGCACCTCTATTACGGCGCCTGCGGAAGCAAGAAGCGTTCGACCCAAATGGCGATACACGAAGTCACTCTCTCGCTCGGCGTGATCCTCGGCTCTGGCTCAGGCGGCTACCTGGCCAGAAATCTCGGCGCTTACTCGCCTTATTGGTTTGCAATAATTATTCTCGTTCTCGGCCTGCTGGCTCAGGCGTTGGTCTGGACCTTTCTGAAGCCAAGATCACAGGTGCAGGCTGCATGATTCCAGGGAGTCATTCTCAAGATATTCTGTTGCCGGGAGACTACTTCGGTATCCTTCTGAAGTGAAAGAGGGTGGCTCGTGATTGGGGGACATTGAAGATGAATTCGCTCTGCGCATTTTCACTGATTCTCTCGGTTTTTTTGTGGATGATTTCGTGAGATTCAATGCGCCAGCGACCGGCGGGCAGGTTAACTTTAATGTCACGATGCCGTTTGTTAGCGCCGAGGACGTATTCGCAGCCCGGCCACTGCATCACGCGAAAATCGGGATCGATGTTTTCGAAAATTCCCGCTTTTGTGTCGTTTCGGTCGGAGTCTTCGACCGGTGACATTTGCCAGAAGGTTATGTTTTCGTCGATGACTTTACTAAGATACAAGAGGTTGTCGGCGGACTTGTGTTCGGAAGCCTTGAAATTCCCGAAAAAGTAGTGGCCTTTTTTGGATGCGGGCTTATGACCTGTGGTGCCATAGCCACCCCCAAGGAAGGCGCCGAGGTGTGCCTCGATTACGTCAGCTTCGGTCCAGCCGTCGCCTTTGCCCTCGTATGCCAGTTCATCGTCAATCACAGGCTTGTTGCTGCCTATTGGGTAATTGCGGGCGATGAAATCGGTGGCGATGGGGAGCTTCTTGATCTTCTTCTGGAGAGTGACGTGGTCGTGCCATGCCGGAGTGCTGTTTAGCTCTTTATACCAGTCGCGAGGTCTGGCGTGTACGCTCATCGGTGTCTGGTAGGGAAGCAAGCCACGCAATGTTTGGCCAAAGCGAATAATCTGGCCTGTTGTGTATTTAGGCTCCTTGATGTCGAATTCATTTGCGAGGCACATCCAGACGTTTGGATAACTGCCATAGCGGGCGGCGATGTATTTGAGTAGCGGGGTGCAGTCGCCCTCGTTGGCGGCGGCGCGGAGCACGGAGCGGGAGTGTTCGGTATCGGGACCGTTGAGGATCATATCGGCGATCAGGTCGTTATCGAGCGCCGTTTGAACTGCGAGATCGACACGTTTATGGAACCACGCCGGATTTGGTCTGTGCGAGAAGTTACCGTTGTCAGTGGGATTGCCCACATCGTCGAGGAAGGGCTTGTCCGTCGGGTGTGGATATCTGTCGGCTGTAAGAGCGAAGCGAACTTTCTTGAAGTACTTGCTGTTGGCTTTGATGTCATCAGCGACGTTGCCACCGGTGGGGCCTTTATCATCGTATTCTGAGAGGAAGCTGTACATCGTGTTGCCGACGATATAGGGGTGAGAGCCGTCGGAGCGTTTATACCAGCGATTGCCTGAAGCCTGGTCGGGTATCCAGAATCCTTTGTTGTGGCTGATGGTGCATAGGATAGAGTAGCCCTGATTCTGCCCATCGAGTTTAGGATTGTTCGATTCTGTGCGGACAAGCGTCCATTTGCCCATCTTTGTTGGGCAAAATCTGACTTTGAAGATCTTGCCTTCGGAGCCGCCTTTGCCGTCACCGTCCCAGAAGCCCAGGATTTTGCAAGTTGGCGTACCGCTCTCGTGGCGCCATTGTGTGAGTAGTTCGATATCTCTGGCCGGGCAGTCTGCGGAACTGCAAATCGGGCCGGCAAACTGCAGCTCATGCACCCCGTAGAGGGGTACTTCGATTTGTGCGGCGGTTGAAGCTGAGACCGTACATAAGGTCGTAAAAGTAAGGGCGATGATCCTTATTCGATACATAAGATTATATCCTTAAATGGCGGATGCTTGTTTGAGCATTCCGAGCTTGATTTATTTGAAGCAGCATTTGGGGCTGTGTCAATTAGGATTTCATGAATATGCAAATTGGGTATGAGTGATACCATTTTTACATATGGGCGGATAGCGGTGTTGCAAGTGGAAGTTTGGGGGAATAATGTTGCTTTAGGGTCTTTTTGCGCTTGCTTTTAATGTTGAAATAGCCTAAGATTAACAGATGTTAGGGTGATGTTTGTAGTTGATGGAACGAAGAGATAGCATCAGTTGTATGTTTCTCCGGGGCTCGCACGGCTTTGCATGCCGTTTTTAAGGACTTGCCTGATTCGGATTTTCACCCGTTTTTCTGTGTATAGTAGGAAGAATGCGCGCACGGACGTTGAAATTGCAGGCGCTATCGGTCTGCGCGACATATAGGAACAGGAATCCATCTTTCAACAATCGAACCATTTATTTGGAGAAAATGAAGATGCTGTCGCCAAAGAATCTTGCTGCTAGTTTGTTCTTTCTTGCACTATCGAGTGTATCCGTTTTTGCGGGCGCCATCTATGTGGATGCCGATGCAGTCGGCGCTAATGACGGCTCTTCGTGGACCGATGCTTTCAATTACCTTCAGGACGCTTTGGCTATTGCCAGCGATGGTGATGAGATTCGAGTTTCCAAGGGTGTTTACAGGCCGGATGAGGATACTCTGAATCCTACCGGTACGGGTGACCGGACAGCGACATTTCAACTTGTCAATGGCGTTGTTCTCAAGGGCGGCTATGCCGGTTTTGGCGAGCCGGACCCGAATGCACGCGACGTTGATCTGTATGAGACGGTTCTCTCTGGCGATCTTAATGGTGATGACGGTCCTGATTTTGCCAACAGTGATGAGAACACCCACCACGTCGTTACAGGCAATGGGACGGATGCCTCGCCCGTTCTTAACGGTTTTCACATCATGGGCGGCAACGCGAGGGACACATGGTCCTACGGCGGCGGCGGGATGTTTACTGCGACCGGTAGCCCGACTATAACGAACTGCACGTTTACACAGAACGCGGGCTGTATTGGCGGCGCAATGCACAATATCTTGGGCTCAAATCCTGTTGTAGTATCCTGTACGTTCAGTGGAAATTACAGTTCCAACGCCGGCGCAATGTGGAATGATGCCAGCAGCCCGACCATTACAGACTGCACCTTTGTGAACAACCATGGTAGCCCCGGTGGAGCTATAGGTAATCTTTACGGAAGTTGTGCAACGATTACCCGCTGCACTTTCCTCAATAACAGGGGATCTCTCGGCGGTGCGATATACAATATCCAGAGCAACCCAATCATCGCGAATTGTTCCTTTAGTGGCAATCACGGTTTTCGAGGTGGTGCTATATGCAACTATAAAACGAGCAGCCCCAGCATTATAAATTGCTCCTTTAGTGGCAATTTTGGCATTAGTGGTGGTGCGATATATAATCGTATGTCGAGCATACCAATAGTGACCAACTGTACTTTCAGCAGCAATACGTGTAGAGTTTCGGGTAGCACTATATACAACTGTGAGGCCAGCAGTCCGATATTTTTGAACTGCATTCTGTGGGGCAACGGGCCGGATGTGATCATCAACGTAGACACTTCTTCAACCATTGCGACCTACTGCAATATCCAGGGCGGCTGGCCTGGGATTGGAAATATTGATGAAGATCCGCGGTATGTCCGCACACCTTCAGATGGTGGCGACGGGTGGATAGATAATTATAGCACAGCGAATGTGGATGAAGGAGCCAATAACGATTATGGAAACCTTCACCTTGGATTCGGATCGCTCTGTATCGATGCCGGTGACAATAATGCGGTGCCGGTCGGAATTACAATCGATTTTGACGGAAATCCGCGTTTCGTAGACCGGCCAAATGTGCCCGATACGGGAAACGGTACGTCTCCTATAGTAGATATGGGGGCTTTTGAGTCAGGAGATACTGACGGTGACGGCGTACCGGATTGTCAGGACGTCTTCCCGAATGATCCGAACGAATGGGCGGATA
>CAZYMD010000047.1:22464-27686 GCA_964649005.1 uncultured Pirellulales bacterium | reverse complement strand
CCCAGAAAACCTGGGAGCCTGTCTCAGATCGAAAAGTGCGCGTCGGAATAGTCGGCTACGGCGTATGCAAATTCGGTGCGGCTTTTGGCTTTCAGGATCATCCCAATGTCGAGGTGGTTGCAGTCAGCGATCTTGTCCCCGATAGGCGGGAAGGTCTGATGAAGGCATGCCGATGTGATAAGTCGTATGAGTCACTTGAGGTAATGGTCAAGGACAAGAATATCGAGGCTGTGTTTGTAGCGACAGATGCGCCGAATCATGCGAAACATTGCATGGACGTGCTAAGGCATGGTAAACATGTAATGACCGCGGTTCCTGCGGTATTGGGATCAATTGAGCAGGCCGAACAGCTTGTCGAAGTAGTGCAATCAACAGGTTTGAAGTACATGATGGCCGAGACGAGCTGCTTTAGGCCGGATTGCTTCGGCATGAGGCAAATTTACAAAGCAGGCGGATTTGGCAGGCTGATATATTCCGAAGGAGAATACTACCATTATAGCGCCACGCCAATTGCCTCGTACAAAGACTGGCGCGTAGGTCTGCCCCCTTTGTGGTATCCAACACACTCAACAGCCTACTACATTGGCGTAACCGGTAAGCGGTTCACCTCCGTTTCCTGTGTAGGATTCAGCGCTGGCTTTCCAGCCTTCCAGCCCGGGGCGAATAAATACGACAACCGTTTCACCGACGAAGTAGCGCTCTTTCGAACGAGCGAAGGGGGCTCGTCACGAATGCTTATGTGCAAGGGCATTAAAGATCTCGTCGTGGAAAGAGGCCGTGTGTTCGGCGAGCGAGGATGGATGGACGGCACTGAGTACCACGGAGCAGCCAAGGTTCCGGATATCTCCCGTCCGGCGCTGCCGCCAGGCGTGCCTGCAGGTGGGCATGGTGGCTCGCATGGGCATTTATCCAACGAGTTCATTACATCGATCCTCGAAGATCGCCAGCCCTTGGTGAACGTCTATGAGGCGCTCGCTCTGACCGTGCCCGGCATTGTCGCACACAAGTCAGCTCTAAAGGACGGAGAAACACTCGATATCCCACAATTCAGGCCTACCAAAGCCTAAGAGGGGCTGACATTATGAGAACAAACAAACATCAAACACTTTATTGGGCTCAGGTTCTTATTTTGGTTCTAATAGTATGTCTCTGCGCCCAGGCTGAAATACCTTTCGAGCACGTTGTCATCGACAAGAACGGCCCAAAGGATCCATGGGCCAAGATCGTTGGGGATATCAATGGCGATGGTTTTGCTGACATAATAATAGGAGGTCGGGGTGGGCCAATGGTGTGGTATTCCTATCCTGATTGGAAGAAAACTCTAATCACTCAAGGCGGGTATGACACAGTGGATGGAGAAGCAGGCGACGTGGACGCGGATGGGGATTTGGATATTGTCATGGGAGGATTGATCTGGTATGAGAATCCGCGCCTTGGTGATGATCCATCGAATATGAAATGGAAGCCTCACAAAGTCGCAGACCATCCGACTCACGATATCGAGCTTGGCGACCTGGACAAGGACGGTCGCCTGGACATTGTCAGTAGAAATCAATCCGAGTTTGGGGCTAAAGCAGGCAATAAGATTTTTCTCTGGCATCAGAATCAAAATGACACATGGTCAAAGAATGTGATAGATTGCCCTCATGGCGAGGGGCTCGAGCTATATGATATCAACATGGATGGAAAACTCGATATTGTGACTGGGGGGATATGGTATGAGAATGATGGAGACGTCACTAAAGGCGACTGGAACGCTCATTGCTTTTGTCAATGGCACCCTAATGCTACTGTGCAAGTCAGTGACATCAACGCAGACGGGCGGCCCGATGTTATTCTCTCGCCCTCTGAACTGAAAGGAAGCTTTTACAAAATGTCATGGTTCGAGGCGCCGGATGATCCCAAAGCCCCGAATTGGAGCGAGCACGTAATCACCAACAACGTGGAATGCGTTATACATGGACTTGTGACGGCTGATATAAACGGTGACAAAATGGCTGATGTCGTCGCATCTGAAATGCACCAAGGCGCCGATCCTGACGAGGTGACTGTCTACATAAACCGGCAGAATGGAACTTCCTGGGCCAGGCAGGTCATTTCGACCAAAGGCTCGCATTATATCCAGGTTGCGGATATCGGCTCCGACGGCGACCTCGACATCATCGGCGCGAACTGGAGCGGACCCTATCAACCCATCGAGCTGTGGCGGAACAAATCATCCGATGAGAACACTTTGCAGCATCGTTAGCAGCTCCATTATAGCATTGCTTGTTAATGGGAAAGTCGATTGAATTTGATGACTCGTTCTGACAATTTTGCTTATGCAGATGAGATCGAATAACGGAGACGAAAAATGAAAATGTCGCACCTACTTCCGGCTGTTGTATTTATTGCCACAATACTTTCCACACCGTCCCCCTTGACGGCGAAAGAGAAATCTGTCGTTTACGTCACATTCTGGTTTGATACGGAAGACTTTATTCTGCCACAGGCGGATGACGCCGCCATGCGGCTGGCAGAGATGTTCTCCGAAAGAAACGTAAAGGCCACTTTCAAAATCGTAGGTGAAAAGGCCAGAGTGTTGGCCGAACGCGGGCGGGACGATGTGATTCTGGCATTAGCCAAAAACGATATTGCCTATCACTCCACCTATCACAGCATTCACCCAACGCCTTCCGAATATTGCAGAGACCTGAATTGGCAAGAGGGAGTTGCTGAATTTATCCGCCGAGAAGGAACCGGGCTCAAAACCCTTCAGCGAGTTTTCGGCGTAAACGCCTCATGCTATGGACAACCCGGAGGATCATGGAGCCCGCAGAGTTATGCGGCCCTTAAAGCATTCCAAATTCCCGTTTATTTGGACGTTACTTCGCACGTCAACTTGAATAATCGTCCATTCCGGTACTGCGGCGTATTAACCATCCTGGAGCTTGGGGATTGCGTACTGCGCACGGGCTGGACAGACGAAGAGGTGAAACAGGCTTGTGCAAAATTCGATAGAGTTCGTCAGAAACTGATCGAGGAAGGCGGCGGAATTATCAGCATTTACTACCACCCCTGTGAATTTGTACATCGGCAATTCTGGGATGGCGTCAATTTCTCCTACGGAGCAAACCCGCCTCGGTCGCAATGGAAGCTGCCCCCTGTAAAATCCACCGAAGAACAAGAACAGGCCTTTAAGGCATTCGAAAACTACCTCGATCATATCGTTAAATGTCCGGATGTACAGTTGGTAACGGCCAGAGAGCTTCCTTCCCTGTATCCGGACCGAATCTATTGCAGCCCCCTGACGCGAGACGATATTCACACAATCGCACAGGCATTTCAGAAGCGGCTATCCTACGTCGATCTTGGCAATCGTATGGTATCCGCCGCCGAAGGCCTGCTGGCGTTGTCGCACTTCGTCGCACAGATCGGCAACGACCAAGAGCCCGACAAGATCGAAGTGGAGTTCGCATACGGCCCCGCTTCAATGCCCCAGCGGTTCATTACAGAGGGCACGTTCGACCGGGATGCGATTCGAGAAGCAGCAAAGGAGTTACTTAACGCAGTTCATGAAACCGGGCAATTGCCTTCGGTGGTATGGGTCGCCGGCAAGCCTTTGCGCCCGGAGGATTTTGCCGTTACATTAGCGTTTGTAGTTGAGTCGGAACAACATCAGAACAGTATTCTGATGCATAGAGGCGAACTGGAAGCGAAAAAGTTTGTCGCCGACGATTCACCGAACCTTTGGGGATGGGTGATTTTTCCAAAAGGTTTCAATGCGCCTGATATGATGGAAATCGCCAAACTACAGGCATGGACAATCAAACCAGCCGTCCTGCGTAAAGGATAAGCTCTTGCAGCCATGGATGGCCTACATCGTGTCTCTTTAAAGAAACCAACGATGTATCCCTGAGCGCGAGCCGCGTGGGCAAGATTAGCGTCGCAGTATTTCCTCTGCCATGCGCTTGCGTAACTCCAGCAGTGCGTTGGGGTCCTGTCTCCACGTACCCCACGTGGGGACAGCAGACTGAACGATTTCTTCGACAACCTCTTTCCCACCACGTTTCTCAAGAATCACAAAATACTCGTAGTCCTCCATCCCATCTCGCAGATTCTTTAGCCTGATAGATGCAACGGGTCCATCAATTCCTGCATCCTGGCCAGGGTAAAACAGAGCCCCTTCCCCGTTGAATCGCACCCTGAATCCCGGATCGTCCCATGGATTTCGCTGCGGACTGCTCCAGTACACAGTGGCCCAGTAAAGCAGACCCGTTACACCATAGCGGCGATTCAACCACGGTGTTATCCGGTAGCTCATAACCGGAAAATCAATCTGCCAATAAGGCGGATCATCGCTCTTCACTTTCTCGTATTCAGGATGATAAGAAGGTGCTTTCTGACAGAGCGCAGTGTAACTCCAAACCTCGTCACCTCTTGCATACGCCGCTTCAATACTTGGCTTATGGAAAAATCCAAACAGTGGGCACCAGATATCAATAGCATCGTCGATGGAGCCCCAGTCAGGATTCTGCGAGTATGGCTGCTCGACGACAAGACGCCTGAGATTCGGCTCAGCCTCCTTTACGAGAGCGCCCAACTGGCGGACCCGTTCGTAGGCCTCTTTGTCATTCGGCTCGTCCAGCATGTAAAGGTATGCCCGCTCAGCCCAGCCTTTTTTCTTCAGATATGCGTACCAGGATTGGTAGTATCGAAGAGCCTTGCTGCGATTGCCCACAAGCACGTCTGTAAATGGCGCACGAGGAACGTCAATGTTCGTCACATGATAACGCTCAACGAATTCTGATATCCGCTCGTCGGTTTCCTCGTCAAATAGAGCGGCCCCATCTTCGCCGATCTTTGGACGCAAACGTGCTGGCAAAGGCGGATTTATGCGATGCGCCGCCATCATTGCGATATATCTGTCTTCAAGTAAATGATACTCCTCTGAATTTCGGTCCAGCTTGTGATACCGGCCCATATAGGAAAAACCGCCAAAATGATTCTCATGTGTCGGTCCATCAGGCAGGGTAAAATCCCACACAGTCACCCTTACCGGGATGCCAGACGGCGCTGCATTCCTTGCTCGCACAGTGAATGTGCCACTGTAGAGACCGGGAGCCGCATCTTTGGGGATATCCACATCCACCCATAAAGGTTGGTTCCTTTCTTGCCAAAGATCAAATCCTACAGCCCCAAACCTCGCCCCCTCCAATTCATTGCCGCGCCAACGAGGTTCT
>CAZYMD010000047.1:0-22364 GCA_964649005.1 uncultured Pirellulales bacterium | reverse complement strand
GCCCTCAATCGTATCTCCCCCGCCCGGACCGTCATCTGAATAGAAAATAATAAGAACAAAACAGCAATTCGCGATTCCATATTCATAAACCTCCCGGCCGCTCTATCAACGGCCAATATTCTCCCCATCGCACACAACTTAATTATGTACGAAACCTTTCCAGGCAATGATACCGCATATGACCATGCCAGGCAACCTGCTGTAACTTCATGTTTTGTGAAGGAGCAGAAAAACTCCGTACACGAGTGTACAAGCCTGAATACCGTCCAAAACAATGATGAGAAACTCCGGCTTGAAATGATATCCCAAGTGGTTACTATATGAAGAGTACAATACTGCGTTCCATTTAGAGAATGTGCAGAGTACGTATGGTCCTCATATTGGAGAATTCGGTATGAACAGGCTCAAGATCACCTACCGACTCGTCTTCACCGTTTTTATGATTCCTGCACTGTTTATCAACAGCCAGACCAACGGCCAGGAACGTAGTGCGTCAGGCGATATGGTGACAATCCACCCCGAAGAAACCAACGAGTTGCTGCCCAATCCAGGCATGGGCTGGCAGACCTTCCACCATACCCGCACGAATGACAGAAATCTGCCTGATTGGATCCCATCAACTATCCATTATGCACGCTGGGGATGGGGTGTGTTGGAGCCTCTTCCAGGTAAGATAGACTATGATTTTCTCGACGGAATTCTTCGTGAGACTCACCAAGCTGGCCAGCGTCTGGCGTTTCGCGTCATGTGCTGCTCGACTTCGCCCAACCGGCCCTACCAGCCGGAATGGCTGGAGCAGGCGGGAGGCAAAGTGCTCACAGTTGACTACGGCAGCCAAAGCGGGCTGACAATTCCCGATCTTGACGATCCCAACACGCTGGTTATGCATCTGAACTTCATCAAACGATTGGGAGCCCGATACGATGGACATCCTGATATAGATCATATCGATCTTGGAACAGTGGGCTGGTGGGGTGAGTGGCACATGAGCAATTCCAAGGCAGGCAAGATGCCCACGATGGAGAATCGGAATAAGATCATGGACACGTATTTTAGCGCTTTTCGCAAAACGCCCCTGCTCATGCTCATAGGCGGACGCGAGTGCCTTACCTACGCTGCCCAGCGCGGCGCAGGATGGCGCGCCGACTGCCTCGGTGACATGGGCGGATTCTCCAAAAACTGGTGCCATATGTGCGATGCGTATCCTCAACTCGTAAAGGAATCGGGCGTACAGGACCTCTGGAAAACAGCACCGATTGCATGGGAGACCTGCTGGGACATGCGAAAGTGGGTGAATGAAAAGTGGTCGCTGAGATTCATCTTCAACTATGCGATTGCTCTGCACGCTTCGTATATAAACAACAAATCCGCCCCCCTGCCTGAAGGCGACAACGTTCGCGAAGAAATCGAACGCTTCCTTCGGCGACTCGGCTATCGGTTTGTGTTAAGAGAGCTGAAACACCCAAAGCAATTGAAGGTTGGAGCAACTCTGACGCTGTCAATGAAATGGCAAAACGTCGGTTCTGCGCCATGCTATAGGCCATATCGTATCGCGTATAAACTCTCAAATGAACGGGGATACTCCAAGACACTGGTTGGAACAGTTACGGTTAACAAGTGGATGCCCGGTTCGGTCGAGACCTTCACGGAGAAGTTCTTCGAGCAGCCGCCCGATCTTCCTTCTGGCGAAATCGTAGAGGTGGCAGACCGAATTGCACTGCCCGGAGATATCCCACCAGGCGTGTATAGTTTGGCCATCGGGATAATTAGTGATGATTCAACAGAACCGATCGTGAGGCTCGCAATCAAAGGAAGAGCGGAGGATGGATGGTATCCATTGAACAGACTAACGATAGTGAAATAACCTATTCTTGCACTCACATAAGAGGATTTACACAATATTGAATGCGATTCGCATTTCCATTGGTGGGAGTAAACCATGAGACGATCTATTGGCGTATATGTAATTGTAGGAACCGCTTGCCTGGTTGCCCTTGCTGTCGCAGCACGAGGAGAGTCTGCATTTGAAGACGCTAAGCTGCCACAGGGAGTGCAAGCCGTATGGGACATGTCAAAGGCGTATCGAGAGACAACGCCCACGCGCGAACGCATCTGCATCAATGGGCTGTGGCGTTGGCAACCCACTTCCAATACTTCCAATGAGGTCCCAGCCGCTGGATGGGGCTATTTCAAGGCGCCAGGCTGCTGGCCTGGAATCACCGATTATATGCAAAAGGACTCCCAGACGATTTACGCCGCCCCGAAATGGAAAGACGTGAGGATGCGTGATGTCACCGCTGCGTGGCACCAACGAGAGATTGTCGTGCCGGCGGATTGGTCAGGCCGCCGTATCGTGGTATCCGCTGAATACGTAAACTCATACGCAGCAGTTTATATCGACCGAAAGAAGGCCGGTGAGATATTCTTCCCTGCCGGAGAGGTAGATATTACGAGCATGTGCCAATCTGGAAACAAACACGTCCTGTCTATGCTGGTCGTGGCAATGCCTCTCAAGGGCGTTATGCTCTCGTACACTGACTCAGCCTCGGCCAGAGAGGTGAAAGGCTCAGTAGCAAGACGGGGCCTTTGTGGCGATATTTTTCTTGCGAGCACTCCCAGCACTAAACGTATTTCTGATTTGAAAATCGACACCTCGACGCGCAATTGGACGATCTCGTTCAATGTGTCTTTGCAAGGCATCGAAGTTGGAAAACAATACACTCTAATCGCCGACATTACGGAGAAGGGTCAAAAGATTACGCAATTCAAGAGCGGCGCATTCGAGGCAGAGGACCTTGAGGATGGGCGATTTGAATTTACTGAAAAATGGAAGCCCTTAAAACTTTGGGACATTCACACACCGCAAAATATGTATGAGATGCACCTGTCGCTGCTGAATGGTGAGGGTACGGTATTGGATGTATTGCCTGAGTTGCGTTTCGGATTTCGCGAGCTGTGGATCGAAGGCCGGGATTTCTATCTGAACGGTAGTCGCATCTTTCTATCAGCCGTCCCGATTGACAACGCTCATATCGGTGCCGCGGCTGCAACCTATAAAGCTGCCAAAGAGAGCATGGAGCGTCTCAGGACTTTGGGAATCAATTTCGTTTACACACATAACTATGGCTGCCAGCCTGGCTCGCACCTGGGCTTTAGCGAGATTCTCAGAGCAGCGGACGATGTGGGTATGCTCGTGTCTTTTTCACAGCCTCATTTCAGCCATTACGATTGGCAGGAACCCGACGCCGACAGCAATAATGGCTACGCCCGCCACGCAAAATTCTACGTCCGCGCGGCGCAGAATCACCCATCCGTCGTTATGTACTCCATGAGCCACAACGCCACAGGCTATAGCGAGGACATGAACCCGGACATGATCGATGGCGTTCAGGATAAACGCGACACATGGGCGTTGCGAAACATTAAAAAAGCGTTGCGAGCCGAGAAGATCGTCAAAGGTCTCGACCCATCCCGCATCGTTTATCATCACGCTTCGGGCAACCTTGGCTCGATGCACGTGATAAATTTTTACCCCAATTTCGTACCTGTACAGGAGATGTCCGATTGGTTCGGGCACTGGTCGACCGAGGGCGTCAAACCTGTCTTCACATGCGAATACGGCATGCCGTTTTCCTGGGATTGGGCGATGTACAGAGGATGGTATAAAGGTAAAAGAGAATTCGGAAGTGCCGGCGTGCCCTGGGAGTTCTGTCTCGCAGAATGGAACTCGCAATTCTTTGGGGATCGCGCCTTTAATATCAGCGAAATGGAGAAAAAAAATCTTCGCTGGGAGGCCAGGCAATTCCGCGAGGGAAAACTCTGGCACAGATGGGACTACCCCTATCGGCTTGGGGCGACCGACTTGCCCGAGCGCGAACCCGTATTCGAAATGTATTACAAAGATAACTGGCGGGCATTTCGCACGTGGGGAGTATCAGGTAACTCCCCCTGGGAACACCACACCTTATTCAAACTTCGCCAGGGAATTGACAGGAATCGCAGGGAAGAATTCGAGATCGATTGGAAAAGCCTGCAAAAGCCTGGATTCAGTCCCGACTACCTGCAAGAGCGTTATGAACGTATGGACCTGGCGTACAAGCGTTCGGACTGGATCCCCACAGGGGGCGGCCGGGCGTTAATCCAAAACAACCAGCCACTGCTGGCCTATATCGCAGGCAAGCCAACCAGCTTCACAAGTAAGGATCATCTGTTTGTCGCAGGCGAGACTGTCGAAAAGCAGATCATCCTAATCAACAACTCGCGGGTGACAGTAACCGCCATCTGTTCATGGTCGCTAAATCTTCCAGAACCAATAGTGGGTGCAAAAACAATCACAGTGGGAACAGGTCTCAATGCGCGGATACCGATTCGTTTGGATTTGCCTATGTTAACCCGACCAGATAAGCACCAGTTATATTTGAAGGTGACATTTGACACTGGCCTGGTGCAGGAAGACAAATTCGCAATCGAGGTGCTTCCACGACGTGCACAGCCCAATATCGGAGCCAGGGTAGCAGTCTTCGATCCCAAGGGAGAGACGTCAGAGTTGCTGAAAAGCATCAAGATCAAGTTTGACAAGGTGGATACAGATGCGGACCTGGGGACATACGAAGTACTGATCGTAGGCAAGGCCGTCTTAACTTTAGATGGGCCGGCGCCGGATATCAGCCATGTTCGTGATGGACTTAAAGTGCTCATCTTCGAGCAAACGGCAGATGTTCTGGAGAAGCGTCTCGGCTTTCGTGTGGCCGAGTATGGACTGCGAAATGTCTTCCCACGAGTTCCCAATCACCAAGCTTTGGCGGGACTTGAAACCGAGCATTTAAGGGATTGGCGCGGTGAGGCGACAATTCTGCCATCGAAGTTAACATACGAGTTAAATCCCAAGTTTAATGGCGCACCGACAGTAACCTGGGCAGGCATCCCTGTAACGCGAGCATGGCGCTGCGGCTGTAAAGGCAACGTCGCTTCTGTTCTAATAGAAAAGCCAGCGTGTGGCGATTTTTTGCCAATCATCGATGGTGGATTCAGCCTGCAATACAGCCCACTGATGGAATATCGCGAGGGCAATGGAATGGTACTGTTCTGCCAAATGGACGTAACAGGCCGCACGCAGTCCGATCCCGCAGCCGAAACACTCACCGCCAATATCCTCAAATATGTCAATGCATGGAAACCCTCGCCCCGGCGACAAGCCGTTTACTTAGGCGAATCAGCGGGCCTGGCGCACTTCCAGGCAGCGGGCTTACAGCCTGACTCTTACACAGGCAGTGAACTCAAAGCAGACCAAGTGTTGATCATCGGGGCAAGTATTAACAAACTCGCAACACAAAAAGACAAGATCCATAGATTTCTAAATGCGGGCGGCAACCTACTGGCTATAAACCTGACGCAAGGTGACGTCGATGCCCTCCTTCCTTTCAAGGTCTCGATGAATAAAGCCGAGCATATCAACGCATACTTCGATCCTCTGGGAGCCAATTCACTACTGGCGGGCATTGGTCCTGCAGATGTGCATAACCGAGCACCGCGCACGATTCCATTGGTGTCAGGAGATGCAAAAATTGTCGGTGACGGTGTACTCGCCGTCGCTCAAACTGCCAATGTAGTCTTTTGCCAATTAGCTCCCTGGCAGTTCGAGCACCAAAACAACTTCGGGCTCAAAAGGACATTCCGCCGCACAAGTTTTCTCGTGTCCCGGTTGCTTGGCAACATGGGCGTAAGTGGAAAGACACCATTGTTGGCCCGCTTTTCAGCGCCAGTTATGGACAGCGGGCCAGGCCGATGGCTCCAGGGTTTCTATCTGGATAAACCCCAGGAGTGGGACGATCCATATCGCTTCTTCCGTTGGTAGCGCACGTGTCCGGGGAAAGCCGATCTGAGCAGGAATACACATAAAGAGCCGAAAAGGCCCATGGGGTGGCGAAAGAAAGGTAAAGGCAGGAACCTGCCAGGTCCGATTCGAGCCGACCCTTCTACCCTTCAAACGCTCAGCACGCAACTCATATGTTCCGGAAACATCTCATTAGAGATGGACCAATTTTTCGGGAGCAAGGCCACTAAAGAGGTTGGACAGACCAATCTTTGCCTCGAACCCAGGATGGAAGTCCATAGATACGGCAATGTTACAATTTTGAGCGTTTTGCTTGTCTTTTCCCCGCCTGAAGCTTGAAGCATGGCCCGATAACTGGTAGAATATAGCTTGTGGCTGTTCGATAACCTGCTCAGTGGCTCAGATATGCCTTGGGCGACGCACCCAGTCAGAAGGAGTTGTCGTATGATATACATAAGGCAGTTTCACACGAGATATCCTGGGTTACAGACATTTCTTTTCGATTCACAAAGGTATCTCATCTGCCGTGATCTTGTGTTTCCACTGACGTCTTTCCATCCGTGCCCAGAGCAATGAGAAGGTATTGGCCAAACCGGAGCTAAATCCGGAGCGCCTTAGGATTATATACGCTGTCAGTTATTATTGTTGGGTCTGACTTGTAGAATGTAGGAACCTTTTCAGTCGACCTAAAGGATATCCGACAAAATATTTACCAGCGGCAGCATGTGATGGTGCAGCCGCTATAAAACATATCAAGTAAAAAAGGAGGACAACAATGAGGAGATTACATCTTTTTCTGGTGTTATGTTGCCTGGTATTTGGCCTGTCTCTGGCAAACAGCGCAACTGCGGCAACGATCGTCTGGGTCGCGGACAACAAGGATCCCGAGAACACTGATCCGGTCTCGGGTGGGCTCAGAAACCTGGTCTGGGTTGATCTGTTAGAGGCCAATGGGCATACTGTGGATCGGAGTTTCTTGAATGAAGAGGGGCGCACCCTTGACGAGGACAAGATAGAGACTCTCAATGCCGCCGACCTGGTCATTATTGGTCGTGACACCGACAGCGGAAGCTATGCCAATGGCAGTGAGGTAACCCAGTGGAACTCCATTGAGAAGCCGCTGATTCTGCAGGTTGCCCACATCATGCGGAGCACCCGTTGGAAGTGGATGAAGACAAGCAACACTTCCAACACAACAACGAATATGCTGGCCGTGCTTCCAACTCATCCCATTTTCCAGGGAGTGACGCTTGAAGCGGATTACCAGGTGGCTGTTGTAACCGACCTGTGCACAGTGACAAACCACACCGATCCCGGTAATGGAACATTGATTGGGAAGCGCTTCGACAATGACGGAGTCTGGATCGCGGAGTGGAGCCCGGGCCAGGAATTCTACCCTGGTTCAGGCCAGTTTGCCGCAGGCCCACGTTTATTTTTCGCCGCCGGTCATAATGGCGATCATCGCGACGGCCAGTATAATCTCACCCCTGAAGGTGAGAGGATGTTCCTTAACGCAGTCAACTATATGCTCGGAGTGGTGCGCATGACCGCTGCTGATCCGAATCCGTTCTCCGGCGCAATTGTTGATGAATCAGCGATCAACCTTAGTTGGACGCCTGGCGCTAAAGCAGCCTCACACGACATCTATCTTGGCGAGATTCTCTCCGAGGTGGAGTCCGGCACAGGCAACACGTTCCGTGGAAACAAGGCAACCCCATCTCTTACGGTTGGATTAACAGGATTCCCCTATCCCGACGGCCTTGTCGCCGGTCGAACATACTACTGGCGGGTAGACGAGATTAATGAAGCCGAAGCGGATAGTCCCTGGAAAGGTGACGTTTGGAGCTTCACTTTACCGGTTGAAACAGCGAGAGCTCCAATCCCTGCCGATGGCTCTGCGTATATCGATCCGGAAACAGACCTCAGTTGGGGAGTCGGTTTGAACGCCACTCAGCACACCGTATATTTCGGCACAGATCATGATGTAGTGGCCAATGCAACCGAGGGCTTTTCCACCGATCAGACAAGTTACGATCCTGGAACAATGGAATACGGTATAACATACTATTGGCGTGTTGATGAAGTTGACGGAGACGCAACCCATAAAGGCGACATCTGGAGCTTCACTATCGTACCCGACATACTTGTTGAAGATCCTAATCTCCTCATGTGGTGGAAATTCGATGAAGCTATCGGAGGCATGACACCTGATTTTTCAGGTCATAGTCGTCATGGAATCGTCGATGGTGCAACATTCACAGAAGAAGGCCACGTCCGCGGTGCTCTCGATTTTGGTGGAGATGGCGACCAGGTAATTTATTACGATAGGAACTTTCTAAATGGACTGGGCGCTTTGACAGTCAGTGTCTGGATTAAGGCGGATGAAACCGACTCTGACAGGGGATTCTTCATTGGGCTCGATCCAAGCGGCAATGACGACAATGGTATGCGTTACGATGCTACTGGAAATAACGGAGGAGGCTCGAATGTATTGAAGATGTCTGTAATATCAGATGCCGGTAATCAGCAGCTTGAAAGTTCGAGCGATCTTCAAACCACTCTTTGGCAGCATTGCGCAATGGTCTGGAATGCAGGGCAGGATATCCAGTTTTATGTTAATGGTGTCCTGGATACACCATCAGCAAACAACCCTGGTACAGGCACAGAAACAAGCGATTTCACCAAGGTCGTAGTTGGTAGAGGCGGCAAGGACCAAGGGCCGTTAAGCTGGGATGGTCGGATTGATGATTTCCGGATATACGATAAGGCCTTGACTGCCGAAGATATCCAATTGATAATGCGAGGCGAGTTGGATCTGGCCTGGAAACCGGAACCCAGTGATGGTGAGGTTCTACAGATTATGGGCGCCACGGCACTGGAATGGGCGTCCGGTGATTTCGCATTGCAACATGATGTCTACTTCAGCACCAATTGGGATGCGGTCAAGAATGCCGATACAAATTCGCCTGAATACAAAGGCCGACAAGGCGCCACGAACATCCCCCTTACAAGTCTTGTCGAATTAGGAGGAGGAACCTATTACTGGCGAATCGATGAAATCAACGCCGATACGACCATCAGTGTTGGTCACGTCTGGAGGTTCACAGTAGTCGATTATATCGCAATCGATGAATTTGAAGATTACAATAACGAACCTCCGGACCGGGTATTCGAGACATGGATCGACGGATTTGGAACTACCAACAACGGCTCGATCGCGGGTTACCCATATCCGTATTTCCTGGCAGGCGAGCATTTCTGTGAGACGACAATCATCCACGGCGGAGAGCAGTCCATGCCGCTCTTCTTTAACAACAACATGAAGTATTCTGAGGTAACAAGGACTCTAACTGCTCCTATCCGTGACTGGACACAGAGTGGTGTCAATACATTATCTCTGTGGTATTATGGTCATCCACCGGCCATGGGCGGCTTCACCGAGGGCCCTGCCGGCACGCACACGATGAGCGCTGCCGGCGCCGACATTTGGGCCGTCGACGACGTAGAGAAAGACCAATTCCACTTTGCCTGGAAGATGCTCAGAGGAACGGGCAGCATCACGGCCAGAATCGTCAGCGTAACGGAAACTGATACATGGACTAAAGCCGGCGTGATGATTCGCGAGACTCTCGATCCAAACTCTACAAATGCATTCGTACTCGTTGCGCACAATAGCAACCGAGTTAGAATGCAATATCGTCCCACCCCTGGCGGTATTACTGCGGCATCGGGCGATGTCCTTGACATCACAATCCAGCCGCACTGGATTCGTCTAACACGTGATCTCTCAGGCAATTTCACGGCCTTTCACGCAAGTGACGTCGGTGGTACACCCGGTAACTGGGAGATTATGGTTACTGAGGCTGTTCAAATGAACACGGATGTATACATCGGCCTGGCTTTAACGAGTCACGCCGAAGGTGTTCAGGCAACCGCCGTATTCTCTGATGTAACGATGACGGGCAATATCACCGGTACTACGTTTAACCATGAGGATATCGGTATCCAGAGCAACGATCCCGAGCGGATGTATGTATCGCTCAAGGACGGCTCAGATCAAATCGCAACCGTATACAACCCTGATCCAAATGCCGCTCTGATAACTTCCTGGACCGAGTGGGGTCAATATGGCGAAGGTATACAACTAACCGCGTTCACAGCCGCCAATCCCAGTCTGAACCTCAGCGACATTGACACGGTATCGCTCGGTTTCGGAACAAAAGGCGCTACTCTGCCAGGCGGCTCCGGTATGGTATTCTTCGATGATATCAGACTCTTCGGCAGCCGGTGCATAACAGAGTTGGGGCAACCCGCAGGGGACCTCAGCGACAACTGTGTTGTAGACATGCCGGACCTGGAGATCATGGTCGACCAATGGTTGCAAACCGGCCCAGATATTGAAGCTGATTTGAACTCGGACGAGATCGTCGATTTCAAGGATTATGCCGAGTTAATCGCTACATGGCTTGAAGAGCAGCTCTGGCCGTAGAAGCCGTGCAGATTGTGCATATTTTTTAGTAAGCCTATAGCTTGATGTTATTCAGGGCCCCTGCCGGGTAAAATGGCATGGGCCCTTTTTTTAGCGGTAAAAAAGGAGATATGAAAGTCTCAAATACAGGGGAAGCTTGAATATTTGAAGAGATTCAATTCCACAAGCGTAGATCATATAAGCTCAAGGTTCCACCGAGTTGGCTGGGATTGTCCGCAGGGGCCAGAGCCCTTTAACCTTGTGGCGGGAGTTTATACCAATGGATGCTTGCGGTTGCTCAGCGGCAGCGGGACGGGGGCATTCAAACGATGCGATTCGTAGACAGCCAGTATCATTTCCAGGGCCGCACGTCCATCGTACATATTGCCTCTGGGCTGTGCGTCGGTCTCTATGGCCCTGATCAGATCGAGTGCAATTTGACGATTGCCATAGTGATGTTGAGGATCATTCAGTAATTCAGATTTGCCTATTCCACTGCTCGATATCCGTTTCCATTGAGCTTTGCTGACACCGGGTTGCCAGGATGGGTCCTCCACAAACCAGATATCAGGAACGGCGCCGGTGGTCATGGTGATAATTCCCTTGCTCGCATAGATTTGAAGGCCGAAGCGCTTTGAGGCTCCGTCCGCAGCACAATGTGTCGAGAAATAGCCCATAGTATTCCCGCCGAAACGATACATGGCGTGAATCTCGTCTCCGGCAAGGGGCCCAATACCTTCGGCCCCGTCGCGTACGTCCTTCTCAGTGACAGGCTTTCCACCTTCCCTCACGCATGCGAAACACCACTTCGGATCTCCCGCAAAGAAGCGCATAAGGTCCATAACGTGTGTGCCGAGCACCATGAGATCCTCGCCGCCACCACGACGGTCCTCTTTGCCCCGGCCACGCAACTCAAGCAGATCACCGAACATACCGTCTGCTATTGCTCTCTTCACGTGGGACAGCGCCGGGCTGTAACGACTCTGGTGAGCAATGGCCAATTTCAAATTCCGTTTCTCAAGGGCGGCTATCATTTCGTCCGCCTGTTCGAGGCTCTGGCACATGGGCTTCTCAAGAAAGACATGACAACCGAATTCCGCGCATGCCAGAACCATATCGCAATGGCAATCCAACCAACGGGGAGCGACGCTTACAATTTGTGGACGCACCTCTTCGAGCATCTGTCGATAGTCGGTATACGTCTTTGATACATTGAGCCGCTTCGCAGCAGCGGCAAGACCCACAGGTTCCGGATCGGCCACCGCCACTACTTCCGCCTGTTCGATATCTCTCCAGACAACGTCCAATCCATGACCGTAGTTGCCCCGCCCAGTTCTGCCTATGACTGCGACACGATACTTTTTACTGTCTGCGCCCACGCGCTCGCATCGCCCCCCAGCCAATGTCGCTAACCCTAACGCCGTACCCGTTATGAAATCACGCCGTCTCATAAGTTCACTCCTTTACTGAGATGCATGAATGCCTGCGTTTTATCGAACTGACATATCGGGCTATATAATACGCAACCGGGCGCTTTGGTGCATCTTTATTCTCCCTCGGGGATATAATGATTACGTCGTAATAGCATTACGCAGGTTGCTGACTCGGATGGCCAAAGACAATCGTGCTCGGTAAATCTTAATGATAGGAGAAGTGTTGCATGGAGGTGAATCCTGCTGCTGTTTCTCGGTAAATGCGTGAGCGCATGGTCAGGTGTATTTGGTTAATGACTAAGCTTATCTGATTAATTATATAAGGACAACTACTACCCTCGAAGCGCCCTTAGGCAATCGGGACACAGCAATTGCCCTGAATCGATTCTGATAAGCTCACTAACTGGAAAGTCCTCACTGTCGCAGCAATCACAAACACCTTTCATCTCCTGGCCTTGGAGCACTTTGTTCAGCTCTTCCTCCACCTGGGTCCTTTTTTCAGCCTCCATCCTTGCTTCTTCCTCCGCTCTCATTCGAGCCTCATGGCATTCCCTTATCTGTGTCTCGAACTCCGCCTTCGCCATCTCGATCGTTTCCTTAACTCTGGCTATTTCACCAGCGTAGTACGCATCCTTTTCCTCCAGCTCCGCTCTTAACCTTGCCTCGGTCTCCTGTACAACCTCGGTCTCAGCCTGTGTATCGTCTTCTACCCTGTTGAGGGCATCGGAGTAGTTCTTCAGCTCTTCCTCATATTCCGACCTAACTTTCGTAAGGGCTTCTTCCGCTTCGGCCTTGATCCTCGCTGTCTCTTCAGCAAAATATTTGTCTTTTCGCTCTATCTCAGCCTTGAGTTTTACCTCTGATTCCCGCTTGATCCTGGCAATTCCATCTGTGCTGCGCTTGTCTTTCTCTTTTGCTTTGGCGTCAATAGCAGCTTTGATAATTGCCTCAGCTTCGGCATCCCTGGCGTTCAGCCACATCTCTCGGGCGACCTCTTCAGCAAGTTTACGGTCCGTAGTGGCGCACCTTGATCCTTCGGGCTTGAGCGCCCTGGCTTTTGTACTGCTCTCCCCAGGCAGTTGCACCCTCCACCACCATCGCTTGTTCTTGCGGTACATGCTGCCAGGTAGTGTTATCTGCGGCGAAATATTAGCCATATGTCAAATCCTTCCAACAACCGATTACCGAGGAAAGCTGATCGAACTTCCACGAATAAATCAACTTTACCATAACACACAATGACAGGTCAAAGTATTGTTCGTCGAAACGTCCCAGAGACTCTCGGCGGTTCACTGCTCAAAAGCGTAATCAATTCCAGCTAAGGCGCTGTATCGAAAATCGGACGGTTTCCATACATCTTGGCCAGGCCCCCATCCCGATACAAAACCACCAACCATCTTCTGCCGGCATCAACTCAACTGAAGCCAGCGATAAATAAGTTCTTCATTTACAAAAGGTCAGAAGAGCTTGTAAATAACATAACCCAAGCCACCGCAAGCTGAAAGGACAATGCACAGAAAGACAAACAGAAGGATAACCACGACAGGACTGTCATCTCTCAGGCCGTTCACGAACCGTTGACACGCAGTCAGCTTTTGCGACATAGCACCTTCCTGTGCCGGGGGGGCCTTGAAACGTGCTTTCGACCTGACGATGGGCAGAGACTCAGCAGCTTGTTCGATATCCCTGTTTTGGGCGGATGCTTCCGCCATCTCAGCTTCGATTTCATCCATCCCGGCCAACGATTCCTGCTCTTCGGATTCAGGTATATCCAATATCATGTCTAACTCAGATGATTCCGAATCTTCCTCTTCAGTCTCATCTGCTTGCAGTTCGGGGAAGCTTGCCGTCTCTATTTCAGATTGCAGAATCTCTTCGTCCTGCACCACTTCTTCGGAAGCCTCTATTTCCGCAAGCCCCTCAGTGGGAGCTGACGCCGCCATACTCTCCGGTTCGAGTTCTTCTGCAGATGCTGAGTCACTTGTCTGAGGGATCATCGCCTCAACTTCATTGACTCGAAAGAGCAACTCCGACCCATCACGAAACTCTCGTAACTTACCTTCCTTGGCTATAGCTCTGAGTTCTTCTTCTGTCTTGTTCAGCCTCTCAGCAGCTTCCTTCAGTGAGTAAAACATACCGGCCATAACTACTGCCTCCATTAAGCCAGCGACCTGGCCCCACTGTAGCGTTTCAGTTTGCGAGAATAATATACCTCTGGAGCGCAATATTGCACACCAATAAGGCCAAAAAGTGCTTTGTTGTGGTCTTATCGGCGCATATCGACCAATGAAGCGCTTATTATTAGCCAAATCCACAACACATGTCAAAAAGAACAGCCTCAGAAACATCAATAAATGGGCAAATCAATCTCACCAACTACCGGTCAAATCTTCGAAATATCCCCTATTAGACGGTTATTGTTATAGGGCCTGGCTTGTAGTTGTAAAAAATAAGGACCTTAGGCATTGCCTACGGTCCTTTTGCTTTTCAATGTGTCTGTACGACTAAAGCGTTTTGCGCTTTCGCAACCAGCCAACGAATCCGACCCCGAGGCTGCCGAGCAAGACAGCGCCCGGCGCAGGCACCATGTTTGCAGCTACAGTGTCGATGGCAACCTGTCCGTATGTGCCCTGATAGGCCCATGCATCACCGGTCGCCATAAGCGTCAGTACTGTGCCGGGAGTTACACCGGCATAAGAAGTCTTCAGCCATACCTCAGTTGAGACCGCATTGGCGCCATAATACGAGCCCCATATATTTCCATCTACAGCGACCGTAAAGCTGTCGTCAGCAATTCCGTCAAGATGCGTAATATAAACCTTATCGACCCTGTACGGGAATACAATCGTGGCTGAATTCGTACCGCCAGGTTCCCAGATCGTCCTGCAAATGCCCGGTGCGATACCGCCCCACGTACCGCCGGATGTGTGCGGCTCGACCGGTCCCCAGTCATTTCCCAGAGCAACCTGTGATTCACTGGCGAGATTGCCAATATCAACGATTATTGTTGGCATAGCCACAGACACTGAACTCAGCATGGTTATTGCCAACAACACGAAATATATTTGTTTCATTATCACTCTCCTTTCCGATAGATCTCAATGACACCTGTAGACTTCTCCAAAGTCCGAGACGACATTGAGTCAAAACCACAAGGACCTTTTCAGTCCATGTCCTCTAAACGAACATACCAAGCCCCTAAACCGCCCTGCACCCAAACAAGCCTGCCTTCCAGCACCAAACTGCTGAGCGCATGGCATGTCCGTGTAACAAAAAGCCCCATGCAAGGCCGTAACAGGACAATGTTCTCTGGAACGTCTATGGAGGTAGCGCATCACATTCTCTATTGCCAGACGAGGATCGTGGATTGCTCAGTCGTGCAACGAGAAGGATGTAGGGTTGCCTTCGAGAATTGCCGCCAGGACCAGTTTCAAGCACCTGCGAGAGACGCTACAGCAGCAATATTCCGTCCGGATAGAAGCAAACCAGTGTGCCACATAGCATTAATACTGTGACGTGACGCCTCAGCAATTTGTTTATACTGTTGGTAGCGTCCTATTAACTGCTTTGTTCTTTTTTCCCTCTTCTTAAAAACGCGATGGGACACGCGGTAGAGTACCAGATTTATTTGATCAGGCCGAATAGTACCTGCCAGGATTGCAGGTCAAATCTCCAATTCCTCATATCCAAAGTCGGCCAACCAGTGAGAAGCTCATACTTATTTCGCCATTCGTCTGTATTTTACGGCGAGAGTAAGCTCCTCATAAATAATTCATTATTACTCTCTAATATACTATGAAAGGCAAAGTAGGTCAAGAAATAAATGCATAAGGCATGATGTTAGTGCATCGATTGGGATAGATTTTCACAGGTAAATACTGTTTTTTCAAGGCAGGCAGGGTCCCATAACAGGACTGCGTTGCTCCGATCTGGATTCCGTTGGCTTGTCAGTGGCTATTGGGCAGATACAGTCAGTTATTATCGGTCAGAATACGACTATCAAATGTAATCAAGCAACATGAAAAATATTGTATCCATCTCAACTTCACGGCATATTATTGTCTACCCAGTATCCACATCGAATAGTCGGATTTCTTTCCATCACAACTCCATTTCTGGATTCCCAGAGGAGTCCGCATATTGTGAGCACACTCATCACACTATCCTTTGAATGGTGAACACTATAAGTGGCTCAACACAAGATTATAGGACAATGTTGCTCGCGACAGTTTCCTTGGACAGTTTGATTTGCTCCTGCGCTGTGGGGCACTGTTGAATGGCAGGAACCCAGCCGAGCCTTTCCCACACGGGTATTTACCCAGAATACCACATCGTAGGGTAGGCAGCATGACATTCCCCATTGAAGATGAATAAGAATATGGCTGTCAAACAGCGATATCTCGACTCTTATTGGTGATAGAGGTTAGTGGAGTGCATGGTTAAATCAGTCGATAACACACTGTTGTTTATAATCATACATAAAGCAGAGAATGGGAGGCCGCAAAATGCTTGTCAAGCAGGTCATACGGCAGTTCGTAGTAGAGACGTTCCTTTTTGGAAACGATGATGGACTGGAGAACGATACGTCGTTTCTTGAGAACGGGGTCATTGATTCGACCGGGATGCTGGAACTCATCATGTTCCTTGAGAACAAATACGGAATCAGAATCGCCGACGAAGAGCTTGTGCCGGAGAATCTGGATAGCGTGCAGAACATAGCTGGCTTTATTGAACGAAAAACCGGCCAGCGGATACTGAAAGCATCTTAGGATAGGACCAGAGGTAAAGAGATTGTCCAAAGGAATCAAGAACGCTGTTGCAAACCGCTTGTATAAGCGATACCCGCAAAGCAGAGGGACGGTACAGCGCCTGATTCTCAGAACTGTTCTGAAAATGGAGGGTGGTGAGTTTTTTTCAGGAACTGCACGCAGGATACTCAAGGACTATCACGACGTTGAAATAGGCATGTACACTCACGGAGGTTGTTTCATACCAAGTAATTTCGGTCGTTTCACCAAGATCGGAAGGTATTCTTCCATCGCACGAGACGTTCTTTCGTTCAATCGAAATCATCCTCTGGAGTTCAAATCCACTCACGCTTTCTTCTTCAATCCAAAACTAACGTTCTGCGATGAGGATAAAATAGAGTACATCCCCCTGTCGATCGGTCATGATGTATGGATCGGAGCCGGTGTAAAGATCCTTCCAGGAGTAAGAGAAATCGGCACCGGCGCTGTTATTGGCACGCAGGCTGTAGTAACACGAAATGTCCCTCCATATGCCGTGGTGGCGGGTTATCCTGCTCGCGTAGTAAGGTCGCGATTTTCGAAAGACGTAATTGAAAGCCTTCTCGAATCGCGGTGGTGGGAGCAGGACATTGAATTAATCCGCCCTCATTTAGAAGAATTCTGCAGGCCTTATGAGGAATTGTACCGTGGCGTAAGTCCTTACGATCATCAGGACTGGGCTAATCATTTGGACACTGAGGCTGTAGCGGACCACACGAGCCGCGTCCGAAACGGCCTGGAGGACATCCAGTAAAACAACAAAGCAGCCCCGCACTCTGCAATACGCATGTGTGGGACATTTGCACGAAGACTGAATTGGCATCACTCGAACAGCAGTAATAACCTGGTAAAGAGCTATGTGTGGCATCGCGGGCATATACAGGTCCAACGGAGATTGCAAAATACCATTGGACAGTCTCCAACGCATGGTTACTGCGATCAACCATCGAGGACCTGATGAGTCAGGCATATACATCGACAGGCACGTAGGTCTCGGACATGCACGCCTTAGCATTATCGATCTTTCATCAGGTTCTCAGCCAATACACAACGAGAATCAAACCGTATGGGTGGTCTTCAACGGGGAGATATATAACTACCCGGAACTGCGACAAAGCCTCCAGAATCGAGGCCATCAGTTCTACACGTCAACTGATACCGAAGTGTTAGTTCACTTGTACGAAGAAAAGGGAGTCGAATTGCTCGACGAGCTGAACGGGCAATTTGCCTTCGCCATATGGGATGATACGAAGAAGGAACTGTTTCTGGCCCGCGACCGTGTGGGTATTCGCCCGCTGCACTACATACAGCACAAAGAGTCTCTTATATTTGCGTCTGAGATAAAGTCTTTGTTTTCGTGCGAGGGGGTGCAGCGTGAAATTGATCCTGTAGCCATGGATCAGATATTCACGTTCTGGACGACACTGCCCGGACAGACCGCCTTCAAAGGCATCTGTGAATTGCCGCCGGGACATTTTATGCTCGCCTCCAGGGGGCACTTGACAATCCAAAAATACTGGAGCGTGCCTTTATACCCAAAGGAGGAACGGTTTACCCTTCCAGTCGAACAAATAAGCGAACAAATTCAGGAACTGCTCCGCGACGCTGTGCGGATTAGGCTCCGCGCCGATGTACCAGTTGGCTGTTACCTCAGTGGAGGCCTCGACTCATCCATAGTGACAAGTCTGGTAGCCAGGGAATTCAACAATCACGTGCAGACGTATGGCATCCGATTCCAGGATGAGGCGTACGACGAAGGCCAACATCAACGTGAGATGGTCTCATTTTTAAAAGTTAACCACAAAGAGATCATGGCTACCGACGAACATATCGGAGAGGCATTTGCCGAGGTGCTCTGGCACTGTGAAAAGCCGCTGTTGAGAACTTCGCCGATTCCGCTATTCCTACTGTCGCGACTGGTCCGAAACGACAGTCTAAAGGTAGTGCTTACAGGAGAGGGAGCAGACGAGGTCTTCGGCGGATATAATATTTTCAAAGAATCCAAGATCAGGAACTTTTGGGCAAGGCAGCCTGACTCGCAAGCAAGGCCGGCGCTGCTAAAGCACCTTTATCCTTACATCTTCAAGGATGCCCGTTCGAAGGCTATGCTTCAACTCTTCTTCGGTAGAGGTCTGGAAAATACAGGTGATCCACTGTTCTCTCATTTAATCAGGTGGCAAAACACGAGCAAAATCAAGAGCTTCTTCTCGAATGAATTAAGAGCGGCAGTAGGCTCGTATGATCCTTATCAACAGTTGAGAGAGAATCTGCCAGCTTCGTTCGACAAGCTTGATAGTCTCACGAAGGCGCAGTATCTGGAGATGACCATATTCATGAGCAACTACCTGCTCTGCTCACAGGGTGACAGAGTTGCAATGGCCAATTCCGTCGAAATAAGGTTGCCTTACCTGGATCCGCGTATTATCGAGCTAATGGCCAGGACGCCCTCGAAATGGAAGCTACTGGGCCTGGACGAGAAGCACATATTGAAGAAATCATTCGGACATATACTACCCGAGACAATTGCGCAGCGGCGCAAGCATCCATACCGAGCCCCCATAAAACGTTCGCTGCTCGATAACAGCACAGCCGATTACACACACGACCTACTTTCGGACAAATATATAAAAGAGGCGGGACTGTTCGATGCCAGGCGTGTGCGATGGCTATTAGACAAGCTGGAGAAGACAAATGAGTTAGGTGAGATTGACAGCATGGCGTTAGTGGGCATTCTGTCCGCTCAGATCGTTCATCACAAGTTCATCAATTCATATTCGCCCGCAACCGATACTCCTATTTCTCCTTCTCTGATTATCGACCGCAGGCCAAATGGAAAATGCAACAAGAACAATCAGCTCGTGGGCATTCAACCGAAACCAAACTAAAGGTAATTTAACAGCAGTACATTCTATGGCAAACGTTACAACTAATTTCAACCATATGCTTGACATCCGGCAGGTATATCAATGATTGAATTCGATCCTGTTTTAGTTCATGATTGGCTATCGCGATCAGCCAGGCGCTTCCCTCAGAAGACCGCACTGATATGCGGCTCCGAGCGATGGACATACCACTCGCTCAACTATCATACACATAAACTGGCTCAAGGGCTGCTGTCTATGGGTATGCAGAGGCAGGATAGAGTGCTCATCTTCCTGGACAACAGCTCGGAAACTGTCATATCACTCTACAGCGTTCTCAAAGCGAGTGGCGTCTTCGTAATCGTTGATGGCGGCGTGAAAAGCTCCAGACTCAAACACGTAGCTGCAAATTCAGGGGCAAGGATGATCATAACGCATACCAGCAAGGCAAGCGTTGTGATGGACTCTCTCGACAGCTTAGGCGACGACTTCAAAATAGTATGGGTCGGGCCTGAAGAAAACATCCCAGCGAGCCTGTCAGATATTTCAGTAAGCTGGAATTCGATATTGGGCGACTGCAACACTGAATCCCAATGCAATACAGATATGCCAATTACAGGGGATCTACCCCGCACGATTGATATTGATATTGCCACGCTCATTTACACTTCCGCTACAACCGGAGCCCCAAAGGGCATCATAAGCACGCACCACAATATGATCTCGGCGGCGCGCAGCATCGTACAATACGTCGATAACGATCCTGATGATATCATCCTGAACGTTTTGCCCCTATCGTTCGATTACGGCCTTTACCAGGTGATAATGGCATTCATGTTCGGCGGGACAATAGTACTGGAAAGATCGTTCCTGTTTCTACATCAGATCCTGCAACGCATCGAGCAGGAAAAAGTAACAGGATTTCCCATCGTGCCGACGATAGTTGCGATGCTGCTAAAGGCGACAAACCTCGAAAGATATGATTTCAGCACGCTCAGGTACATGACCAATACCGGCGCTGCTCTGCCTGAAAAGCATATCAGGACATTGAGAGAACTCTTCCCATGGGTGCGGATATTCTCGATGTTCGGGCTTACTGAGTGCAAGCGCGTTAGTTATCTTTCGCCGGAATACATCGACATCAAGCCAAGTTCAGTTGGACAGGCCATGCCGAACTGTGAAGTCTATGTCGTGGACTCTGACGGCAAAGAGGCGCCACGAGGCCAGACAGGCGAGCTGGTCATTCGAGGGGCGAACGTCATGCAGGGCTATTGGAATGATCCCGATACAACCGGCAGAACCTACCACACGGGTCGATACCCTGCCGACAGGATTCTGCATTCAGGAGATTACTTCCGGCAGGATGAAGAGGGATTTCTCTATTTCGTCGGCAGAAAAGACAGCATGATAAAGAGCGGTGGCGAGCGAATCAGCCCGAAGGAGATAGAGAACCTGATATGCGAACGCGAAGGCGTCTCGGAAGTAGCCGTAATCGGCCTACCCGACGATATCCTTGGGCAGGCCATAAAGGCGTTCATTGTCACCGATCAGGGTGTGGAAATCACCGAACAGGATGTTCTCAGGCACTGCAAAGACAAAATGGAAATGCGGATGGTTCCCAGATACATTCAAATGGTGGAGAGCCTTCCCAGAACGAATAACGGCAAGATAGATCGCAAACAACTCCAAGCACAGGAGGTACAGAGAACATGAGAAGGCAAACAACCTTGGCGCCTGATGTACTAACGCTGGATTGCGTTAAAGAGACTGAGCGGATAGTAACCTGCATAAGGCAGTACGTGCAAAAAGAGCTGAAGAAGCGAGGACTGATCGTGGCCTTGTCCGGCGGGATCGACAGCAGTGTTGTCGCTGCGCTATGCGTTCAGGCATTGGGCGAGAAACGCGTGTTCGGCTTGCTCCTGCCTGAGAAGGAGTCTTCGGATGAAACCCAGGGGCTGGGCGAGCTTATCGCAGATCATCTCGAAATTCAAACTGAGTGTGTCGATATAACGGACATCCTCAACGCGGCCGGCTGCTACGAGCTTCGTGATAAAGCCATACAGAGCGCCATTCCTGAATACGGGCCAGGCTACAAATGCAAGATTGTCCTGCCTGGTTTGCTTGAAGATGAATCGTACAGACTGTTCTCCGTAGTTGCCGAGTCACCGGATGGGCGTATCAGCAAGGCGCGACTATCACTGGATGCTTATCTGAACGTAGTGGCCGCCAGTAATTTCAAGCAGCGCGTACGAAAGATGCTCGAATATTACCACGCCGACCGGCTCAACTACGCCGTGACAGGCACGCCAAACCGCCTCGAATACGACCAGGGCTTCTTCGTAAAGCTTGGCGATGGCTCAGCGGACATTAAACCAATCGCCCATCTGTACAAGACACAGGTCTATCAGCTTGCTGAATTCCTGGGTCTGCCCAAGGAGATCATCGAGCGGCCTCCTACAACAGATACCTACAGCATGCCACAAAGTCAGGAGGAGTTTTTCTTCTCAGTGCCGTTCCACGTGCTCGACTATTGCCTGTATGCCAAGGACCACAACATATCCACAACAGAAGCAGCAGAGGTCCTGGATCTTGAGCCCGAGCAGGTGGATCGCATATATCGCGACATAGACAGCAAACGCGCCTCCGCTCGATACCAGCACGCTCCGCCATTCGTGATAGAATAGCATAGGTCAAAACGCAGAACTTGCCTGTTGGAATCGGGTATCTGTGAAGTAGCCCGGCTGCGATAGCCTATGTGAGAAAAACCACACTGCCCTTTTGTTAACCAACGCGCCCAAATCGCACGCGGACAAAATACGCCCGCCGAAATTTGAACCTGCGACCCCCGGTTTAGGAAACCGGTGCTCCATCCTACTGAACTACGATCGCGTATCTTAAGTAAGTTAGAAAGATAAACAATATACGACACTCGTTGTCAATGCTTCGAGAGTTCGGACCCGCCTAAAATGCTCAAAAGTGTCG
>CAZYMD010000046.1:1972-28214 GCA_964649005.1 uncultured Pirellulales bacterium | reverse complement strand
GCGGCGTTATAGGCCGGCATTATCACTATGACTTTTTTGTCATTAAACATAACCCGTCTCCGAAGACCAAATCTATACCTTTTTTCGGCAATTTAACCCGATCAATTTCCCAAGGCTTCGTAGAAATATGTTGACCGAAATGCGCAAACTGTGCTTTCGTTGTCGGCCCGGTCTTTTCGGACCTCGGCTGCCGGCGAAAAATCTCTATTTGCGAATCGCCAAGCATGCTTCGTCTGGTATTTAGCGCCTCCGCCCAACGCTATTATCGCTATGACCGTTATACTTTGCTCAATCTGATCTTGACTTTTGCCTCTTTTGTATGTTTATGCATTGTCTTATGTGTCTATCACAGGATAGTGGCTATGGCAAATATCTTTGTGAATAGACAGATGGTTTGTATCTCAAGATCGAACGTAGCTTGGTTATCGGTGCTATCTGTATCCTCATCGTACAGGAGAAAACGAAGTCGCCCTCGAAGAGCAGTTCTGTATTGTTAGGAATCGTCACATGAAAAAACAAATATATAGTAAGCAGTTGGCGTTGATTTGGGATATGGCCCTGCTCGTATGTTTATTACAACCTGGTTATGCGGCGGGTTCTGAGAAATCAAATGCCAGCCATGCCACGCTGGTTGTTCAGGCAGCTCAGAAATCCGAATATCCGATTACCCGCTTCATAACAGGGAAATTTTGCGAGCATTTGTACTACAACGTCACAAACGGCATGGATGCGCAAATCCTGAAAAATCCAACGCTTTGCGACCATCCCTTCACAACCGGACAGATGTCGCCTGATGGCTTGGCGACGTTTCATTTCAGTGGCGACCAGATTGCTCGGAGAATCCGCGAAGGGGCCAGTCGGTGGGGATGGCCTGAGTCTGAAATTGGTGCGTTAGTTAAGTCTCGCAACGAAGCGCTGGCCTGCTGGTGGACGAAGCTTGGGGCAATTGACGCCAGTCCGGATACCGGCCCATATGGAGGACGGGCCCAGCGCATTCGTGCTCGTACACCGGGCCAGGGTATCGCCCAATGGACCTGGCTGCCACTGCATCGCACCAGAAAATATGAATTCGAGATGTGGGTTCGTTCGCCTGATATAAACTCGGTGACAGTAGCCATCTTTGGCTCGGACGGCAAGGGCATTTGTGTGAAGGAAACCGTTTCAGGGATTACACAACAATGGCGGAAGTTCACAGGAAGTCTCGACCTACCGAATTCCCTTCCAGCCGACAAGGCTTATTATTTTGCCGTCATGGCCGATCGAGCGGGCCAGTTAGTTATTGAACGGATTCTGTTGAGGCCAGCCGATCACATCGATGGGGCTGATCCGGATGTAATCAGGTTTCTTAAGGAATCGAAACTGCCGATCCTTCGCTGGCCCGGCGGCAACTTCGTTAGCGCCTACCATTGGAAGGACGGGATTGGTACTGTCGAAAAGCGTCCCACTTTACCTAACTACGCTTGGGGAGAGCAGGAGAATAACTTCTTCGGCACAGACGAATTTATCGCCTTTTGTCGTGCTGTTGGATGCGAGCCGATGATCTGTGTCAATGGAGGTTCTGGTACACCTACAGAGGCGTTCGAGTGGATCGAGTACTGCAACGGAGCGGCTGACACGCCAATGGGGGCTCTGCGTGTGGCCAATGGTCACCCGGAGCCTTACAATGTACGTCATTGGGAAGCGGGCAACGAACTTTGGGGACGCTGGCAATACCGTTGGACTACGGCTGAAGGCTATGTGGATCGCTTCAAGGAATTCTCACGAGCCATGCTCAAGGCCGATCCGACAATCACACTCTACGCCTGCGGCGCTCCGGTGATGTGGGGCAAAAGCTGGAATGATACACTAATCAATGGAGCGGCCGACATTCTTATTCGTACGACCGACCATCCGCTTGTCGGAGGCAACGTTCCTTCGGACACGGACCCGCTTGATGTCTATCGCGACTTCATGGCTGTACCTGGTGTGCTGGAGAAAAAGTGGGGGCAGTTGCGGAATGATATGATAGCAGCGGGCATCGAGCAGCCTCGTCTGGCGGTCACTGAACTTCAGATGTTTGCCAGGCTCGGCGGGCCATCGAAGCCTGATGCTCCAAGCCTGCTTAATCACGGGAACCTTGTCAGTCCGAATACTCATGCGGAGGCCCTATACGACGTATTGATTTATCATGCGGCTATCAGGCTTGCTCCGTTTGTGGATATGGTGACTCATTCAGCGACCGTCAATCATGGCGGCGGACTGCGCAAGTCGAGGGAACGGGTCTTCGCCAATCCATGTCACTATGCGCAGTCGATGTTCGCTGATTTTGCCCAGGCTGTGCCGGTGGAAATAGAATTGCAGACTGAGAAGGCCGTCGCCCCATTCGTACTACCCGATCTTAGAAACGCCACAAACGAACGTTCATACGGAATCATCGATGCTATCGCTGCATTGAACAATGATGGCTCATTGCTGATTTCCATTGTGCATCGGGGAGCTTCGGGAGAAGTTGAGTTAGATATAAAGCTCGAAGGCTTCAATGCATCGTATCAAGCTGAAATTAAGACACTCTCAGCGGAAATCCCCTGGGCGGCTAACACACTGGAAAATCCCGAAGCCGTAAAGCCGGTAACCGCAACGACAAGGATCGATAATGGCGGATTATCAATTGTTTTGCAGCCTTACAGCTTTACTCGACTGCGCATTTCACGTGATTTGTGAGGTTAATATCGCCGAACGAAGCAGCTTCGTGCTACGGCCAGAATCGCTCATCAAGCCATTGAGCTGCGACTGAAGCATAGTCCTCGAAGTCCACCATCCGGCTCGAATCCAGATCGGCCTGGAGACCTGGGCCTGTATGTAACCACTGGTCGGCCAATACCGCGATATCTAAAATATCGACTATGCAGTCACTATTGAAGTCGACGGAGGATTTGGGGTTGTCCGCCAGACACCGGGGACGATACAGTCTGATATCGTCGAAGAAGATCAGACCTGCTCCCTCCGACTGAGCAATATCTTTAGCACCGAAGCCGAGCGACAGCTTATCCACGTCGCTCAGGTCAATACCTCCCAGATCAGAAAACGGAATACTCCACTCAGTCCACTCAGTCAACTGCACCGCTTGGGAATCCGGATTATATACAGTGGTGCTGTGACCAAGGCTATCCTGAACCGATACATACATGGTTTCTGCGGCATTACTAATGATGCCAATATCCTGATTCGTGAAATCCACACCGGTGACATTGCCTGTTATCGTAACATTGGAGAATACCGCTCTGGCTTTTGTGTAACGCTGATGACTGCTGAGCGCCAAGCCAATGTAGGCTGGCGAGGTCATTTGGATATTGGTTTCGCTGAGTTTCGTCCACTCATCAGGCAGGCCATTAATATCGTTCGCGTGATGTGTTATGAATCTGCCCGAAAGGTTTCGTTCGAGTTTTATCCAGTGTGGACGTTGTGAAACAGTACTCAGTTGTGCCTGATTAACGCTGACTCCGGCCGGCGTAGGACGATATTGGAAGGCGATGCCCTGGCCCGGCGTTGTCGCCATGAATGCATGCGTTGAATTCGGATCGAGACTCTGGCGAATCATAATGCCGGCTTTGGCCCACTCGTTCAGACTTTTGCCTTCCACCATATTTTCTATTGCACCGACCTTCGCGGTAATCGAACCGGCGCCGTTAAGCAATTTCCATGCGTAATGAAATTCGTCGGCCTCTTCGCCTTCAACAGACCAAATATCGCCCCCGGAACCTGTCATCGTATATGTCCCGGCAGGCCCTTCAATGAAGCTGCCGTCAGAGGGCGGATGACCTATGTGCCAAAGCGAAAACGACTTCAGACCTTGCTGGGTCCAATTGCGTTTGATGCCTGTGAGTGCGATCGTCGCTTCAGAGTATTTAAGGTCATTATCATAGAAGAACGGCATCGACTGGTTGCCGCTGTGTATCACGTCCGTTTCAACAAAACTTTCGTTCGCAGAAAAATCGGGGGCCGGATAGCCTACGATCGAGCCATTGCACGGATCGTCATAGCCATCTATCCATGTTTCAAATACTCTTCCATATTCGTAGTTGTTATAGTCTTCCATCTCGTCGATGATCAAAAAATCCGCAGTGGTGAAACTCCAGACGTTGCCCTTCCAAAGCCTGTCCGGGGGGGCATCGTTAACCTCATCGATTCGCCAGTAGTAAGTAGTCTCCCACGCAAGCTCGTCCGGCACGAACTTCTCGACGCCCGCAAGTCTGCTACCCTGGTATTCCGGCGAAGCTGTCGTTGCATTGCCTACAGCATCTGCATCCACGCCCAGGTATATCTCGTGAGAAGTTGCTTGTTCCCCTGGTGACCAGCGAAAGACAGGGGCCTGCGTGACACCATGAGCACCGGTTCTTGGTTTCGGACTGCCGGCCTTGAGCAGAAGGGAGAAGGCGCCAGCCGGAATGAGCTGTTTTGGAGTCGATGGGCTTTCCCATCGCAGGTCAGCTACGGCGCTGCCCTCGTTCTCGTAGTATTCCATGAGAATGCTGTGTCCACCGGTGGCCAGGTCGATTGAGCCCTTGCGCTCGGTGTAAGCCTGATCCGCCCAGTGGTCGACGACAAGGTTTCCATCGATCCACAGACGCACTCCGTCATCCGTTCGGGCGTAAAACGTGTACTTCTCTGAAAACGCTGTCTCTAATTCACCGATCCATCGAACCGAGAAGCGGTCGGCGGTTATTCTCGTATCCGGTGAGGCGCTGCCCCAGTCGAAGTTGATTTGTGGATCAATTCGATCAAAGACTTGTACCCCGAAACTCATTCCGTTGAAGTAATAGGCGCGAAGTCCGCCACCGTCCGGCGTGACAGTGAAAGTCCAAACCCGGCCTTTGTGGGTATCGACACCATCGTATTCATCGACACGCCAATAATAGCTTTTGTTGAACTCAAGTGGCCCTGGGATGTACTCTGCAGCAACGCTCAGGATGCCTTCCGTAGCGTTCGTGACATCGTCCAAATCGTCACCGAAGTAAACAAAGTGCAGCATGGCCCTCAAGCCCGGCGTCCAGTTCAGCTCGACATTTGTGTCTACGAACCTGGATTTGTCAATCGGAGTTGGTTCGTATGCTGTTGCCTGCGGCGTGCTGAAGCTCCATATTTTACCTTTCCATGGGCTGTCAGGCTCCGTTTCGTTGACCTCATCTACTCGCCAATAGTAAGTTGTTCCGGCTGCAAGTCCCTCCAGATACGGTTTTCCATCGAATCCGGCGAACATCTCGGTCGTCTTCTGATTCCCGCGAAACGTACTGGCGGTTCCTGCTTCTACGTCAGTTAGGCTCGCACCGAGATAAACGTCATGTGAACTCGCATAATAGCCTGGCGACCATTCTAACCTGATCCACGTATCTTCAAGTATTGCTCCATCGGTGGGAATTGGGTCGCGAGCTTTCGGATGAGCAGCGAGAGATTGTACTTCAGCTGGCGTCAACATGCGGTCGTAAATACGAAATTCATCAATGAGACCATTGAATATCTCGCTTGGAGTCGTGTATCCGTTGTTGCCTATATTTGCGACATCATTAAGCTCGCTCAAGCCTGTGTAGGAGCCGGTTGCAAGCTGCTGACCGTCAACATAGACAAAATACCAGGAACCGTCCCAAGTCAACACAATGTGATACCAGATTTCAGGCTGCAATGTCGTCACGGCCAAGTGTCTGATATGGGAACTGCCAAGGCCGACATCGAGTTCGGTATCACCGTTGTCCATGTACAGTTGGATTCTATTATAGTAAGCCGGAATTGTAGTGTGGCCGAAGATGTATCGCGTGCTCGGATTTTGTGGGTCCGGCCCGACTTTTGCCCAGAAAGCTATCGTACTTTCCTGAACGGACATATACGATGTAGGTATTTCGACGTACTCGGTGTTTGCAGTTCCGTCGAAGCTTAGTGCTCCGCCGACCAGACCTGCATCAGGCATCCAGAGTAATCCTGCTCCATCGAGAGTAGCATTGGCATTTTGACCGCTAAAGTCGTGAGCTACGGTGCCGGTGGTTTCATCAAATGCCCAATATCCGACCAGCCCTTCAGTTACATCGCCGCGCGCAGTAATGGTAAGCAGCGAAGCCGCCGCCATAACGATCAACAGAAACAGCAATGGTCGGTGAACCATGATTATCATTCGCCAGGATCTCATCGGTTTTGATTCCACGATGAACGGGCGTAATACACAACAGGGGATAGCACAGCCTATGCCAGAGACCATCCTGAACCGAATGTAGTACTCGACCAGTTGAGACTGATCCGTCTGGCAGGCTATTATTACAGTGGTTCCGGTTTCTTAACGAGTTAGGATTACCTCCTTACGGCAAAGGGCAAATAGAATTCATCGAGGGCTGATAATCTTGATATAGGCGCACAATCGACCCGTTGACGGGGCATGTCTCTTCTCAGAGCTTTTCGCGCTAACGCGAATGGCAGTACGTACTTCCGCAGAGCTATTCCTCCTTTTGCCTTATATCAAAATACGCATTCGGAGCGAGCGCACGTCCCAGAATGCTTACACAACTAAATTATAACATATTTCGGCCTCACCTCCTAAGATATTCTCACCTGTCAGGCCATAGTAGGCCCATAGCTATCATATTGTGTAGCATCCGATAAACATCTTATTCAAAAGGCTTTACAGGAGCAACCGTAGCGCTGGAATGTTGAAAATCAGCGCTAGTGTGGCAGTCACTACGGTATACGAGCAGAAGCGGCTTGTCGTTCAGAATTTCGGGCCAATTAGTCAATACTCCTTCATGTAATTTTACAGACGGCTATGGCAATCCCAGCGATTTTGCGGCTCTTTAGGCGCATTTCAGCATGGACTGTTTAGGCTGAATACGGTGAGGACCAGCTAATGCCAAATAACTTATGCGATGCTATAATTGGATCTGCAAGTTGAGGATAATCTGGCTACGCGGGGCCTGCTTGTTCGACATCTGGCTCTGCCTGACGGGCTTTCAGGGAGCGTTGAGATTATAAATTTTCTGGCGGATGGAATCTCAAGCGCCACTGCAATCAACGTAATGGATCAATACCACCCATGCTTTGAGGCTTCGTCGCATCCCAGGATCAATCAGCGTGTGCATCGTGCCGAATATCTATCGATCAGAAAATACGCTGCCGAAAAGGGCTTGAAGATCATTGACTAAACAAAGCGATACGATACCTTATGAAGTGACTGTTACTGATTAGTGGGTATATTCGCTATCTTTCAGACCTGTTAGCAAGAGTGTGATTGTCTTTTAAACACCGGCGTGTACCGCCGCCAGCGCTTCGGTTCTGTTGCTGGCAAATGTGAATGCGTCACTAAGACCGGCCACGGTAAAGATGCATTTGGTCGGAACTTTGAGGCTGCAAAGGATCAGGCTGCGCTGGTTGTCCGTAAGAAGGCCCCGAAGGATAAGCAGGTTGCTGATACTCGAAGATGTTATGATTTCAACCTTAGCGAAGTCAATTATAACATCACATTTCGGACCGTCACCGATCATCCCGTTGATCTTCTTAAGTTCTTTGTCGATATCGATAGTCTGTGTCGGCAGACTAACGAGCACCAACTCTTGTGAAACAGTTTCGATAGCCACTTTTACCTCACTTTCCAACAGTTACGGAGGCTCGATACACCTTCTTCTACAATTCGTATCGGAGCGGGCGTGGGGTGAGTTGAGAGAAAAAAGCATTCAGGTGACTAATAACTGCCATGTAAGTGGCTGCATACAACGGATGGCCTCGGCGCAAACAGGATTCCAGCCTCTATTCGTTCGGTTGGTGCTGGGTGTAAGCATAAAAATAGGCTCTCCATGACGTACGTTGCCTGCGTTATCGGAAGTTTAATCGGGGCTTGTCTGCCTATGATGAAGAAAACAAGCAATGACCAAACACGACGTAGGTCTGGTTGTAGTTATGTATAGGACCATGAGATATATAATATTTCACATTCGGCTGTCTGTTTTCTATAATATATTTGGAGAAGTAATTGGAAGCAACATCGGGCCGCCGTTGGCAGGGGGCATCGGTGATGCAACAGGATGCACGTTTGTCCACTGGACCATTTGGCAGGTTTTAATGGCTCAGAGGACACCATGCTTTGATGTAAGTACATATCAAGCGAATCGACATATTGACGTCCAGCGTTATTAAATCTGGCAGGAAGGCGTGGATGTCGGTAGGTTAAGCAGCCCGATTCCCCGTTCGTAAGGAAGGTGGAATGTAATGTTCAAGACCGGTTTCACATTGGTGGAGATTCTGATCGTTGTAGTGATCCTGGGAGTCCTGGCCGGCATAGTGCTGCCACAACTGTCGAATGCGAGCAGTGAGGCGCAGATTACAAGACTATGTTCGGATCTTCAGGTAACACGTTTGGCGATAGAGCTGTATAAGACCCAGCATGTAGATGCCCTGCCCGGTGCGGCATCGGGCGTGAGCTTTATGCAGTCTTTGACCGAAAAGACGGATGAGGATGGAACGTTGAATCCAAGCGGGCGATGGGGGCCATATCTGCAGAGGATGCCTATAAATCCGTACAATCAGTTGGATACGATCGAGATTGACACAGCTTCATGCAAGCTTGGCGGCGGCAATTGCGGTTGGCATTTCAGCACTGATACAGGGCGATTTCACGCGGATACGGATGATCACACCGGCATTTGAAGGTTGTCATCTGATTCTTGCTGGATGATTATGAAATCCGTCATTACAGTATGATATCTGCGTGTTCTGGCCGTATCTCAGTGCTGGAATTCTACTGTTTTAACGGGCGCTCATCCGGCAAGAGAACCTCTCGTGCAAGCCGCTGGTTCGCTATAGTGCTCAAAGCCATGAATCGAGGTTCTGACGGACGAAGTCGTCGTCGGTAAGATGGGGGTAGTCACGAATGATCTGGTCGATCTGACTTGCCTGGTCCGATGAGAGACGATCGTTCGGATCGAGAACATTTGTGTTCTGCAGCAGGCCCTGGCTTTTAAGGACATAGGAAATACCAGGGATGCAGCCAGTAAAATTGTTGTCTGCGTCAAAAATTGCCTTGTTGGCCAGAGTCAACTGATTTGCGAGAGTGAGTATGTCTTTGGGGATAGGCTCATCATTTTGACAGAGACATTTGATTTGGTCCAGGCATTCAACCGCCTTCTTTGTCCAACACGCCCACTGACCCAGCAAACCGCCAGCTATTCGAAGCGAGACTGACTCACCATTCACATTAAACGTGTATTTAGTGAGCAGGTCCAGGATTATGTGATCGTCGTTTCCAGTGTAGAGGGCGATCTGGTCGGCTCGGCCACAATGAGCGACAGCTTCGAGGACATCGAGACTCTGGTAACGATTGAACGGTGCGATTTTAATGCCCACGAGGCTTGGTAATTCGACCAGCTTCTCCCAGAGGGCAGGCGGCAGCGACATTCCGCTTATAGCCTGCTGTAGATAGAAACCCATAATTGGAATCACCTGTCCAATCTGGCGTGCATGTTCTACGATGTCATCTATCGATTTTCCACGCAGCGCCGTGAGAGAAAGCAAACCAACGTGGTAGCCGAGACCGCGAGCAAGCTCAGCCTCTCTAATGGCCTGTTTTGTCTCACCCACAATGCCCGCAATCATAATCGGCGGGGTACAATCCCCGGAATCACAGAACTGCGTGGCCGTTTTAACGGCAAGTTCGAGAACCGGTTCGTACAAACCGATCTTGTCGTCGTGAATTGCGAACTGGGTGGTATGGACTCCTACGGCGAGGCCACCTGCTCCTGCAGCGAGGTAGTAACGTGTCAGCGTCCTTTGACGACGCTCATCGAGGGCGCTGCCATCCGTTAGAGCCAGAGGATGTGCGGGAATGACACAGCCATGGTGGAGTTTCTCAGATATATGCTGTGGGAGCATGGTGAGTGACTCCTCAGAATTTTCCGTTGCGTATCTCGTATTTGGTTGGCTTGTTCAGAGTCTTCTTCCCTGAAGCAACCCAGTCTACAATCATTGCGACCATTTGTTCCAGGGGAGTTAACTGTTCGCCAAAAAGACGGAGGCATAATGAGGCATCCGAGAGCAGTGCGCTGGGCGCTTCCTTTGAGACAAGTATCGGTTTGGTTCCGATTCTTTCGCCAATTTGTTCGGCCAGGTCGCGAATGCGAACAGTTTTCGGGCCGGTGACGTTCAAAACTACCGAAGGAGAAGTTGCGGAAGTGATAGCGCGGATGATGTAGTCATTGGCGTCTCTCTGATAGATCAGGTTAGCGTAACCCATGCCAAGGTCGATTGGCTGATCACTCAGGATTTTGAGTGTGAGATCGACGATAATTCCATACCTGGGCTCGTTGGCATAGTTGAGCCTGATCAAGGTCATTGGCGTGCCGTTCGTTTGGGAGAAATACTCGAGAATGCGCTCACGCCCAAGGCACGATTGAGCATATTCACCGACGGGATCAGGCGCAGTGTGTTCAATGGCGCCGCCACTGTTGATATTCACCAGAGGATATACATTGCCTGTGGAAAGTGCGACGATTCTTGCTTTTCGGTAGTATCTGGCGGCCAGCGCCGGGACGAAGGTATTCATGGCCCATGTCAAGGGCTGGTTGGAGGCGGTGCCGAATTTCATACCGACAAGGTAGTAAACATTCTCTACCGGCGGCAGCGATGCGTAGGCATTTTCATCTAACAAATCCGCCTCTATAGTGTCGACGCCGGCATCATCCAGTCTGGCTTTGACAGCCTTGTCGGTGAAACGAGAGACCGCATAGACTCTTTTTTTAGGGGCGGCCTTCTTAAGCATCCTCGACATCGTCGGACCCATTTTACCGCCTGCGCCGAGAACCGCGATGTCACCGTCAAGAGCGGCGACAACGGCGCGGGTTTGCTCGCCCGGTTCGCTCAGACTGTTCTCAAGGTCTTGTTCCGTTGTGTAAGGTGTGGAGTACATATTTCAATTTACCTTTTGAACATTATGATCTTAGCTTGAGTATAACGACGATGAGCACGCGTATAGCCATTGCCAGAACCACGATGAATCCAATGCCCCCCATGATGTTGTGTATGAGTTTGTTGCGGTTTTCGCCCATGATACCTTTTTGATTGGCAAGGTAAAGGATGGCGGCAGCCATGAGGGGATTGCCTATGACGGTGAGGGCCTGGCCGAAGATGATCAGGTTGACGGGTTTTTCGCCTGTTCGGAGGGCAAGCATGGCGACGAACATGCCTACGAGAAGGACGGCGACGGTAAAACGTCTTGGCCAGGGATCACTGAGCTTTGGTGGTTTGCCGAGGCCATCTGCGAAAATGCTGCCGCCGATCATTGCGTTGATGAGGAATGGGTTCATTGCTACTGCGAACAGGCCGATACAAAAGATGATGTAGGCTTTGGTTCCGAGAAGGGGCTGTAGGGCTTGAGCGAGTACGCCTATGTTCTCGGCCTGGCGGCCTGGGATGACGGTGGCAGTAGTTATCATTATAAGAGCACTGACAAAGGTCAGAACGGTCACTCCGGCAATGGAGTCGCTGATACTGTTTTGATAGTCTTTGATAGACCAGCCTTTTTCACGCACGAGATTACCTTGGTAGAAGGCGGCAGCAACGGAGAAGGTGGTGCCGAGGAGAGAGGCGATCAGGAAGAGTGGGTCATCGATTATGCCGTCTACCTTGCGGGGCAATCCGAGGGTGAGCTTTTCTGGAATGCCTGGGATAAATCCCTTAAGGACTTCGATTACATTAGGAGCGGCAATTATCAGATTTATGATAAAACTTACAAGTATGACGCCTACCATGATTTTCATAACACGTTCGAGGAGGCGGTAAATATTTCGTGCATAGAAAAGGAAGACAATCATCAGGCCATTGAAGACAAGCAGAACGGTCCAGCGACCGAGGGAGGGGAAAAGTGCATCGGCGGCGGCAACCACGGCCAGATTATTGGAGAACTGGAAAGCCGAGCAGATCAGGCAGAGATTGATGCCGATGATAGCGGCGACGGGCCTGCCCAGACGTTGGGAAAGCAAGGTGCATGGTGTGGCGCCCCCGGAGACCCCGATGCGGGCGGCGGTCGTCATGTATGTACCCATTAAAAAGCCGGTGATGAGCAGCATCCAGAGCAGCTCGTAGCCGTGCCGGGCGCCGACATTGGAGCTTATTAGAAGGCTTCCGGGACCGAAGACGACGCAGGCGGTTATGAGTGCCGGACCGAGAGAACGATACCAGGGAAGGCGGGCCGGGATGACTGATGATGTTTTAGATTTTGGCATTGGTTACCTCTATCTCGCGCTTACAGGGTCATGCCTGCTTTTACGCGGTTTGTGAATTACCGGTCACATTTCCCAGGATGCTCTCAAACATCTTCCGGCACAACGAACGGTTCTCGATATTGACGGGTGACGAGCTTATTGGCCTCTTCACTGAAATCGCCTGTGAAGGTTTCAGTTTTAGGATTCATCTTCAACCAGGGACCCAAAATGCGTGGCGTCTCTTTCAAGTCCACATGATTGACGAGCAGATGCTCCTGAAAGCGGTCGAATGTTTCAACGAAGTCATTATTGGCGCCAATGGAGTCCATGATATCTCTGCGAGCAGCTTGCTTGCCAAGACGGTGGGAGATATTACCCATGTGGCACAAAGCGCTGGAGAAATGTCCCTGGAGAACATCAGCGTTCAGGTCGGTTATCTTCCTGCTGCGAACAGCTTTGATGAAGTTCTCGTGGTGACCCGAACCATCCGTGAGTTTGAATTGTTTGATTTTTTTGCCTGACTTATCGTATGCCCAACCGCCCACGAAATAGCCCCCTTCGCAGTGGACGACGGTCCCTGCCCGTGTGCCGAGATAATCATCCATGGCGGAATCGTCCTTAGCACGTGGCAGGCCGCGAACTTCGAATATGATGGGGGTTGGTTTGTAGCCTAAGTAAACGATCTGCGTGTTCGGTGTCTGGCCGTCATCAATGTAGCCAAAGCGGCCTCCTATGCTGACAACGTTTGTCGGCAGACCTGGATTATTCAGGAACCATCGGCAGATGTCGGTGAAGTGGATGCCATTGTTGCCATAGTCACCGTCACCGGTGGGCCAAACCCAATGCCAGTCGTAGTGTAATCGTTTTCGCATCAATGGCGCCATCGGAGCCGGCCCGCACCAGAGATTGTAATCCACGCTTTCAGGAACAGGCTGAGGGCCATCGACTTTACCTATACTGCCTCGACGAACGTAGATAATCCCGCGTACCAGAGTAATCTTGCCGAGATTGCCCTGACGTATATACTCGACAGCCTCCGCAAGGCCCGTGTCGGAGCGGCGCTGCATGCCTGACTGGACAATACGGCCATACTTGCGGGCGGCCTTAACCATCTGCCTGCCCTCCCAGATGGTGTGGCACACGGGCTTCTCGACATAGACATCCTTGCCCGCCTGACAGGCCCAGACGGTCACCAGAGCGTGCCAGTGGTTCGGGCTTGCAGTGATAACAACGTCGATGCTCTTGTCCTCAAGCAGCTTGCGATAGTCAACATAGGCATCAACGCTCTCACTGCGATCTGTGAATTTCTTCTTTTCCCTGTCCAGGACGGTTTTATCGGGATCGCATATCGCCACGACGCGAACGCCGGCGATATTACGGAACCAGTTGATATGGTTCGCCCCCTGGTTGTTAATACCCACGACGGCAACGCGAATATCATCGTTCGCCCCTCGAACTCGAGAAAATGGCATGGCAAGCGATATTCCAGCGGCTGTGGTTGCCTTGATGAATGCACGACGATTGACACGTCTCATAAGCACGTCTCCTCTGTCACAACATATGTCTGTCTAATCCTCATGTGGATATGATACGTGAGAGGCCAAACATATTCAAATCAGTTTTATAGAATTCTGAAACGGTTCGAACAGGGCCTCCACAGGGCGTACTCAGCACAATGGCTCGACATCCATTTCGTTGACAGGAGTATCTCCGACATATAAACTAATACGAAAGGCTTTTTCACACTCGACCGGCGTTTTCCGGGGATATGACGAAATGTATATCCGACAGGCTTTGAGCAGGAGGTTTAGTAGCAATGATTGATACTATGAGTAAATCATGGTGTTGCGTCTGTATTTGCCTGTTGTTGGTTGCCTTTATATCGCCGCTGTGCCTTGCGGAGACGGCGAGGAAGGGGCTATCGGTCGATTTCAAGCATGGCGATCTGAAAGTCTCGGAGAACAAGCGATTCATCGTGCATGAGGATGGGACGCCGTTCTTCTATTTAGGGGATACTGCGTGGGAGCTGTTTCACCGCCTGAATCGAGAGGAAGTTGACAAATATCTGGAAAATCGCAGGCAGAAGGGCTTTACAGTCATTCAGGCCGTAGTGCTGGCGGAATTGGACGGGCTAAATACGCCCAACGCCTATCGGGACAAGCCATTACATGGTAACGATCCTACGAAACCCAATGAAGCATATTTCAAGCATGTCGATTATGTAGTAAACAAGGCTCAGGAAAAAGGCATTTATATTGGCATGTTGCCAACATGGGGCGATAAGGCAACAAAAGCCTGGGGGAAAGGACCTGCTATTTTTCGCCCCGACAATCTGGATGCGGTCGAAGCATACGGCCTGTTTCTTGGCGAGCGATACAGAAGCAAACCTAACATTATCTGGATTCTTGGGGGAGATCGCGCCGCCGACAACGTCGAAAACGTGTGGCGAGCAATGGTCAAAGGAATTGGCAAGGGGGACGGCGGCAAACATCTAATGACATATCATCCACAGGGGGGACGTTCGTCGGCTGAGTGGTTTGGCAATGATTCGTGGCTGGATTTCAACATGCTGCAATCAGGTCATGGCCATTTCGATAACGATAATTACAATAAAATCACACGTGACTACAATCGCAAGCCGACCAAACCTTGCCTGGACGGAGAGCCTCGTTACGAGGATCACCCCGTCAACTGGAAGCCTGAGAATGGTTGGTTCAATGATTTCGACGTGAGGCAGGCCGCGTACTGGGCTATGTTCGCAGGCGCATTCGGGCACACGTATGGCTGTCACGATATTTGGCAGATGATGGCGCCTGGACGCCGGGCCATCTCTTCGGCCAGAAACAATTGGTACGATGTGCTCGATTTGCCTGGAGCGTGGGACATGATGCACATGCGAAATCTTATGGAGTCACGGCCATTTCTGAGCCGGGCGCCCGACCAGTCACTGATTCAGGGTGATGTGGGTAAAGGGGCCAAACATATACAGGCGACACGCGGTGATGGTTATGCATTTGTGTATCTGCCATATGGTCAGAATGTGACTGTAGCTATGGGTAAGATATCCGGGGCGAATGTCAAGGCGTGGTGGTTCGATCCGCGCACGGGCCAGGCTAATGTCATTGGAACGTATGCGAATCAAGGCACGCGCCAGTTTGACCCGCCCGGCGAACCCAAACGTGGCAATGACTGGATTCTCGTACTTGATGATGTGAGCAGGGATTTTAGCAGACCGGGAGAGGCTGCAAAATAGAAGTCAAAACGGTTGTTTTCAGGGCTATTTTAATGCGCAAGCGACTACTTAGCTTATTGCTCTTTTGTCTTATTCTTACAGGGGTGTGGACTATTGTGCCGGCATCTGCCGCAAGCGATCCATCCTATTTTCAGGCAATGGTGGAAGCTGACTGGGTCGCACAGGAGCATCGCAAGGGAAAAACAGCCGGCGGCCTGGAAGCCGCCCATGAGGCGTATGCAAGAGCCCGGAAGCTTTATGCGAGTCTGACGCGACTGTCTGATGCACCTGAATTGAGCAAGGAGCTTGCCGTACTGGAAAACCTTGGCAGCCAGATGAAAAATATCGATTCTCTGCAGCAGGAAGCTCGGCTCGTGTTGTACAATGATATTCGATGGCTCACACGCAAAATGGCATTAAAGAATCCGCTGTTTGCGGAAAAGCGAATCGCATTCATGCAACGACGGCGTTTCATCTGCCAGATGATGCACGAGTATATGGGCTATTACTGTGATTATGGCGACATTGCAGGCGGTGGCGTCTATATCCTGAACGAACCCGGACGCTCCCTGTCAGTCTCTGATTTGATTCGCGGGCGGCTGCCAAAGGGCAACTACACGACTCTGTCACTTTCTTATGATGGCAAGACGATCTATTTCGCCTTCGCTCCAAGATCGGATAAAAAGCCTGAATTCTACTCTCAGGACCGTCGCTTTTTCCATGTCTATGCCATGGACAGTGATGGTGGAAATCTAAGGCAACTGACACGCGGGCCGAACGACTACTTCGACCCCTGTCCCCTCCCGGACGGTGGGATTGCATGCATGGCGACCAGGAGAGGCGGCTTCGTCCGGTGCAACAATCCGTGGGAGCCTGTACCAGCCTATACCCTTCATCGGATGGACGCCGATGGAGGTAATGTCCGGACACTATCGTTTCACGAGACGAACGAGTGGCACCCATCGGTGCTCGCTGATGGGCGGATCGTCTACATTCGTTGGGATTACGTAGATCGATCGGCGGCGAATTATCACGGTCTGTGGGTGAGCAATCCGGATGGAACGAATCCGTCAAGCCTGTTCGGCAATTACACCCAGCGAATTAACGCCTGCTACCAACCCAGGGCCATCCCAGGATCGAACCGCATTTTGTTCATAGCCGGCGCCCATCATGCCGATGTTGGCGGGTCGCTCGTTATCGTAGATCCGGATCGAGTCGAGCTGGACCCTGAGACAGGCCAAGACCGCTTCGAGTCCCTTGAGCTGCTAACGCCCGAAGTGTGTTTCCCTGAAGGTGTGGGCTGGCCTGAGAGTTACTTCCACAGCCCCTGGCCGCTATCGGAGGATTTCTACCTTGTTTCGTTCAGCTTCGAGCCTTTGCCTGGCATGAACTCAAAAACCACTAAGGATACTCCCACGGGATTATACTATTTCGACCGGTTCGGAAATATGGAATTGCTCTACAAAACGGACGGCATCTCGTGTATGTACCCGATCCCCCTGGCCCCGAGGAAGGCTCCGAGGATTGTCCCATCCACGCTCGATCCTGCGATGGGAGACGAGGGTGAATTCGTGCTGGCGAATGTGCGCACAAGTCTTTTTCAAATGCCCGCAGATCGGCAAATTCGGGAGCTTCGCATATTCCAGGTTTTGCCCAAGTCGGAGTCACACATCGCCAACCAGCCCAGGATTGGTCACGCCAATGCCGAGAGTGCGAGGATGATGCTTGGAACGGTTCCCGTCGAGGCCGATGGCTCAGCATACTTCCGCGCCCCGGCCAGAAAACCTCTGTACTTTCAGGCCGTAGACGAATGGGGTAGAGCGGTCCAGAGCATGCGCAGTGTGACCTATCTTCAGCCTGGCGAGCGAAGAAGCTGTCTGGGTTGTCACGAGCAGCGACGTCAGATACCAGTCAACAGACGCCCTCTGCTTGCTCTTGAAAGGCCCCCATCACAGATAAAAACAGGACCCGAAGGAACGCAGCCCATGAGTTACCCGCTTTTGGTGCAGGGTGTGCTGGACCGGCACTGCGTTCGATGTCACGACGGTGGCGAAGGTGAATTAAAGAGCAAACTTGCCCTTAGCGGTGAGCCTGCAGGCCAGTTCAGCAGATCGTACGAGAATCTCAAACCTTTTATACGCTGGTATGAATGGGGAGGCGGCAGCATCACACAACTCACCACACATCCGGGCCGTATTGGGGCGGATGAGAGCCCGTTGATGAAGGTGCTTGAAGATAAGATTCACACTGAGCACGTACAGCTTGAAAATGCGGACAGGCAGAAACTTCATATCTGGCTGGACGGCAACATACCATTTTATGGTGTCTATCCAAAGGACCAGAGGATGGCGCAAAGAGAAGGTAAGGCCGTCCCTGTACCTCAGATACAATAACGTGCCATCTGCGTGCATAAAGAACAATTATAAGGCAGCCTTTTGAGGAATCAATTGTCTCTTGCCTGATCGTTCATATTCGATAAGATATCAGCCGGGATGCGTCTCTTCACGAATATGCATTGCAGCGTTCAAAAGGAGTATGAAGATGAAAACGAGTTTTACATACTATATGCCAACCCGCATAATCTTTGGCTGCGGCAAGTTGAGCGAACTGGCCGAAACGCCTTATTTGCCTGGTAGCAAGGCGCTCATTGTGATCGGCGAGTCAGGGATTATGCGGAAACTCGGTTACCTTGATCGGGTCGTTGGTTATTTGAAGGCTAATGGGGCGGAGTCGGTTGTCTATGACAGGATCAAGCCCAATCCTGTATCGGAGCACGTGGATGAAGGTGCAGCCATTGCCAGGAAGAACCGGTGCGATTTCGTCGTCGGGCTTGGCGGTGGCAGCACTATCGACTCGGCCAAGAGCATCGCAGTAATGGCCCGCAATCAGGGCAAGTACTGGGACTACATACAGAGCGGAAGCGGTGGTGGAAAGATGCCCGAAAATGGCGCTCTGCCCATCGTGGCGATTACAACTACAGCAGGAACCGGCACCGAGGCCGACCCCTGGACCGTTATTACCAAGACCGACACGAATGAAAAGATCGGTTGGGGCTGCGATCTGACTTTCCCAAAGCTATCGATAGTCGATCCCGAGCTTATGTTAAGCGTACCTCCCAGTCAGACCGCATTTACAGGCATGGACGCATTTTTCCACTCTGTGGAGTCGTATCTTGCAACAGTGAGCCAGCCTGCGAGTGACCATCTGGCCCTGGAGGCGATAGGCCTGATTACGAAATATCTGCCTGTTGCCGTCAAAGATGGCTCGAACATCGAAGCGCGAACAATGTTGGCCTGGGCGAATACGGAAGCCGGAATTTGCGAGTCATTATCATGTTGCATATCGCATCATTCAATGGAGCATGCAGTCAGCGCGTTCTATCCTGAAGTTGCGCATGGGGCGGGATTGACAATGCTTTCGGTGGCATATTTCAAGCATCTGGCAGAAAAACACCCTGCGCGATTTGCCGATATGGCAATGGCGATGGGAGAAGATGTCGATACTCTAACTGAAGAAGACAGACCGATGGCATTTATAACGGGCCTTAAAAAACTGATCGAGAGTATAGGCCTTGATGTAGAGAAACTGTCGGACTATGGGATCAAGCGGGAGGACCTGAAAAAATTCGCAGAGAATGCATTCGATACGATGGGCAAGTTATTCGAGCTAACGCCTGTCGAACTTACGTTAGAGGATGTTGTCGCTATCTATGAGGATGCATACGCGTAGTAAGTAACAGGCTGTTAATCCTCCCGACGTTCTCACTGCCAGCCTTCAATCGGGGGGATTCTAAAAGGAAAATTTCCGATGTCGGATCCAACACTGCTAACATTCATCGCATATTTCATTATTCTGCTCGGAATAGGTCTGTACTTTTACTTCAAGTCGACAAATATTGACGACTACCTGCTCGGTGGCAGAGGCATGGGAGCGTGGGTAACGGCGCTATCTGCCCAGGCCAGCGATATGAGCGGATGGCTGCTGATGGGATTGCCCGGAGCTATTTATCTGGGGGGAGTGGCCGGCGCCTGGATTGCTATCGGATTGTTCGTAGGAACAGTCTTGAACTGGACACTTGTTTCGAGGCGCCTGCGCGTTTATACGCAGAAGACTGATGTGATAACACTGCCTTGCTTCTTTGAGGCGAGATTCAAAGATCCAACAGGACTTCTACGCATAATATCAGCAATCATTATCCTGATATTCTTTGCTATCTATGCGTCCTCACATCTCAAGGCGGCAGGATTGCTTTTCGAGTCGACATTTGACGTAAGTTACGGCCAGGCAGTTATCATCGGCGGTCTTGTGATAATCCTGTATACATTTCTGGGGGGCTTTTTAGCAGTCTGCTGGACAGATCTTTTACAGGGGGCGTTGATGGTCTTCGCAATTGTCGTGGTGCCCATTCTGAGCTACCGTAGCGCAGGTGGGATAGACGCAATCCGAGAGGCGCTAACGGCCAAAGGCGCATCGACAGGCCTGGTTCCGAAGGGCAATGGTCTACCGATCCTGGTGATCTTATCAAGTATGGCATGGGGCCTTGGTTACTTCGGCCAGCCTCATATCCTCGTGCGCTTTATGAGTATCAAGTCGGTCGGAAAGCTGCGCCAGTCGATGAGTATTGCGATTGTCTGGGTGCTGCTGTCACTAACTGGAGCAGTGGCGGTGGGGTTAATTGGGGCGGCCATGTTCGAAGGATTGGCTGAAAAGGAGGAACAGAAGGTATTCATATACATGATCGACAGGCTGCTCAATCCGTGGTTCGGAGGAATATTGCTCGCGGCGATCTTCTCAGCGATTATGTCGACGATAGATTCTCAATTGTTAGTATCCTCGTCGGCATTGTCAGAAGATTTCTATGTCAAAGCAATAAGGAAACAGGCTTCGGCACGGGAAGTGATTTGGGTGGGTCGATGTTGCGTTATTTTGATCTCGGCAATTGCACTGGTTCTTGCGCTTGGCCGTAACAGCACTATTCTCGGCATTGTTTCATATGCCTGGGGTGGATTCGGCTCTGCGTTTGGGCCGTTGGTGTTGTTCGCACTGTTCTCAAGAAAATCCACATGGCAGTCTGCTCTGGCGGGGATGGTGACTGGGACTGTGGTCTTTGTTTTATGGGAGAGGATCGGGCTCGGCGAGACGCTGTATGAGATAGTGCCAGGTTTTGTCGCGAACTGCGCGATGATCAGGACGGTTAATGCGTTCTTTCCACAGAAAGATGAGGACGTGCTGGCAGGATATGATAGTATGGTCGCCTCAGTTCAGGGCCAGAAATGCTGACAACACCGCAATAGGAGACAGCATGTGAAGAATTCATACATATTCGGATTATTGGTATTGCTGTGCCTTGGTAGTCTTACTGGTGGTGCGGATTGGCCCCAATGGCGAGGGCCGAGCCGTGATGGTGTGTGGAATGAAACGGGCGTTATCGAGAAGTTCGAGACGAGTGAACTTACTGCGCGTTGGCGCGTGAAAATTGCCAACGGCTATAACGGCCCCACTGTCGCCGATGGTCGCGTATATGTCATGGATCGTGTGAAACAACCTGAAGAGGCCGAGCGGGTGCATTGTTTCGATGCGATGGCAGGCAATGAAATATGGTCCAGGCAGTATGAGTGCCAATATAAGAAAGTCGGATACGATGATGGCCCGCGAGCGTCCGTTACAATAGATGACGGTCGTGCATATTCGCTGGGGACGATGGGACATCTGCGTTGCTATGATGCGGCTAACGGAGATGTTCTCTGGAGCAGGGACTTGGATGCGCAGTATAAGGTCAAAATGCCAACCTGGGGGATTGCAGCGTCACCTGTGATAGAGGGCGATCTCATTATCGTACAGATCGGTGGAACGCCCAATGCGTGTATTGCAGCGTTTGATAAGGTGACTGGCCGGCCCCAGTGGCAAGCTGTCAACGATCGGGCTTCCTATTCAGCGCCAATTGTTGTCGATCAGGCGGGCAAACGCGTCCTGATATGCCTGACCGGCGAGCGAGTTGTAGGATTGAACCCGGCCGACGGGATGTTGTATTGGGAAAGCCCTTTCCCGCCCAAGGAAATGCCGATTGAGATAGCAACACCGGTTGTACATGAGAACCACCTGTTTGTCAGCAGCTTCTACGATGGCTCGCTCGTGCTGAAACTCAGGCAGGATACTGTAGCTATTGAGGAAGTATGGCGACGACGAGGTTCAAGCGAGACCAGAACCGATGCCCTGCACTGTTGCATCTCGACCCCCATCATCTTGGGCAAATACATCTACGGCGTAGACAGCCACGGTGAATTGCGATGTCTCGACTTAAATACAGGCGAGAGAATATGGGAGAGCCTGGACGCGGTTCCAAAGGCACGATGGGCAAATATCCATTTCGTTAAACAGGGCGATAGAGTGTGGATGTTCAACGAACGCGGCGAGCTGATCATAGGCAGGCTATCACCCCAGGGCTTCGAAGAAATCAGCAGGGCCAAACTGATCGAGCCCACCCGCGGGCAATTGGGCCAGCGGGGCGGCGTGTGCTGGTCGCACCCGGCTTTTGCATACAAACACGTATACGCAAGAAACGATGAAGAACTGGTTTGTGTAAGCCTTGCAGCCGGGGACGAAGACATATAGCGCACAAACTGTGATCCTGCCGATCAAGCAGCAGCTACCGGAAGCCAGCGAATCTTTCCATGCACTTCCATGCGATAAAAGCGATTGTCTAAGATGCCTTCATCCAATAGAATCAAGCCTCTATGTCAGAGTCTCTCAATAACATCCTGATAATCAAGCCCAGCAGCATGGGTGATATCATCATGGCGCTGCCTGCACTGTCGGCTTTGCGCAGGAGCTTCCCGCACGCAAAGATCGATTGGCTTGTACGCCCCGAATTTGCTCCGCTGCTGGAGGGACACCCTTATCTGGACGAGATAGTGATTTTTGACCGCAAATTGCTCGGCAAGGCATTACGCAGTCGGCGGGCTTTCTCTGCTCTCGTTTCGCTGGTGCGTAGATTGAGAAGCAGCCGCTACGACGCCGGGTTCGACTTCCAGGGCCTGTTCAGGACCGCTTCGCTTGCATGGCTTGGCGGATGTAAACGCCGTTATGGAATGACTCCAACCAGAGAGCCTACGGGTATTTTCTACACAAATAAGACCGCACAGACCCAGGACTGCGTCCATCTGGTCGATTGCTATCTCAAGATGGTCAAAGCTGTCGGGGCGGTCGTGGACAATGTTGAGTTCGTGCTGCCCAGCGATGACAAAGCCGCCGGCTCGGCAATGGAACTGTTGAATCATCACGGCGCTAATCAGCAGAATTATGTTATCCTCGTACCCAGCTCCATGCACGCAGACAAGTGCTGGCCTATCGAGCGATTCGCCCAGTTGGCTGACAGGATCAATTCCGAGTTCGGAGCTTCGGTTATTGCTGTCGGCGGTCCCTCGGAAAGAGCTTTGGCTGAGCAATTGAACCAAAGCTCCCAGAGCGGAGTGACAAATCTCGCAGGAAGGACCTCATTAAAGGAATTGATCGCACTTTTAAGAACCGCCAGGCTTGTAGTGAGCAACGACACAGGACCAGGGCACATTGCCGCCGCCTGGGGGACGCCAGTGGTGATGATCTTCGGCCGGTCCAATCCTGCCAGAGTGGCCCCCTATGGAAAAGGTAAGTGCGCCGCTGCTGTGGAGCCGTTCGGAAGGGGTATGATTATTGATAGTCCTGATCCAAAGCATCATGTCAACAACGTGACGTTCGACCTCGTTTATCAAAAGGCATCGGAACTGCTTACAACGTAATAGACGCTGCTCACATCAAGCTTCCTGCGGATCTTCCCTAACGAACGATCTCAATTACCTTTCACCACTTCGACACAGCGAGTGCACAGATCAAGATGCTCACTGTCGGTTCCCACGCTCGAACGGTAGTTCCAGCATCTCTCACACTTGGCGTGCTCGCTTTTCTGAGCCGAAATCATCGTCTCCGAACCCTTATCGAGCCTGACCTCGCTGACGATACATAGAGCCGCGAAGTTTTCCAGCCCGAACTCGCTGAGAATGGCCGCGTCTTCTTCGGTGCAGCTCATTGTCACGCAGGCTTCCTGGTTGCTTGCAATTTCCTTGCTCTGCCTTAGCCCCTCAAGAACTCGCAAGGCATCATCCCGCAACACCATCAATCTTTGCCACAACTGTGCATGGTCTGTCATGTCAACCGAATCATCCACTTTTGGCATCGATGCAAGGTGAACGCTCTCGACGTCCTGCGACTTGAACTTCATCTCCGACCATGCTTCTTCGCACGTATGAACCAGGATGGGAGCAAGCAGACGGATGAGGTTGTCGAGTATACTGTACATCGCTGTCTGCGCGCTGCGGCGGGAAAGGCTGTCCGTCGGATCGCAATACATCCGGTCCTTCAGAACGTCCATGTAGATGCTGCTCATCTCAACCGTGCAGAAATTATACAGCAGCGAAAAGACCCTGTGGAAGATGAAACCATCGTATGCTTCAGTCACATCCGCTATGAGCTTTTGCAATTGACGCATAGCCCACTTGTCTATGCCGAACATGTTCTCGTAAGCGACCGAGTGCTCGCCCGGATCAAAATCATTGATATTGCCAAAGAGGTACTTCAGCGTGTTTCTTATCTTCCTGTATGCATCCTGTGAACGCCCGATCAGCTCGTCGTTGCACCTGATGTCTTCCTGATAATTCACGCTGGCGACCCAGAGTCTCAGAATGTCCGCGCCGTACTTGCTGATTTCTTTCTGGGCGTTCACATAGTTACCAAGTGACTTCGACTGCTTCATGCCCTTTTCATCGACGACGAAGCCATGCGTCAGAACGCTCTTGAATGGCGGCTTGCCCGTAGCCCCAAGCGCTGGCAGCAGCGAAAGCTGGAACCACCCTCGATGCTGGTCGGAGCCTTCGAGATAAAGATCGACAGGGACAGCCCAACCGGCCTCTTTAACACAAACGCTGTACCAGCTACAACCCGACTCGAACCAAACATCGAATATGTTTTCTTCTTTCGTCAGCTCATCAAGACCGAATCCTTCAGGTAATTGAAAGTCGTCGCCAAGTATCTCACGTGGTGAATCCGTAAACCAACTATTCGAGCCTCTCTGCGCAACGTGCCTCGACACGGCCAGCACTGACTCTTTCGTCAGCAGTGTCTGACCCTCGGGATTCTGAAAAACAGGTATCGGCAGCCCCCAACTCCGCTGGCGGCTTATGCACCAATCCGGACGCGATTCCAACATTCCCGCGATGCGTTTCTGGCCCCATCCGGGAATCCAGGTGACATTGCCGACACTTTCCATTGCCAAATCGCGGAGCGTCCTGCCCGTACCTGATATTTTAGTGTCAACGCCTACAAACCACTGCTCGGTCGCCCTGAATATAACCGGCCCCTTGCTCCGCCAGCAGTGTGGGTAGCTATGCTTGATCTGGGCTTCATGGTAGAGCAGGCCAAGTTCTTTGAGATGATCGTTAACAGCCCGGTCCACCTCAAGCACCTTCCTGCCTCGCAGCCATTGGGGAACTGTATCGTCATAGCAGCCATCGTCCATAACAGGCGAATAAATCGCCAGCCCATTCTTCTGGCCTGTCATATAGTCCTCAACGCCATGCCCTGGAGCGGTGTGCACAAGCCCCGTTCCATCCTCGGTCGTAACATACTCGGCCAGAACGACCATATAGGCGTCTTTGTCTGTGGGATTTGTCTCCACGAATGGATGCACATATCGCAACGATTCGAGTTCGCTGCCTCGGATTTTCTTGCTTATAGTGTACTGGCCCTCGCTGAGCCCTCCTGCCGAGAGCACTGCTTCGAGCCTGTCGGTGGCGACAATACTAACGAACTGCGCACCATCCTGCTGATATCGTAGCGCTACATAATCCAGACGTGGATGAACAGCAACCGCCAGATTTGCGGCCAGCGTCCAGGGCGTGGTCGTCCAGATCATAAAGCAGACCCTGGCATTCTGTACCTCTTCTGATTCAACGAGCCCGAGTTCGACGAGTTTGCCTATGCTATCCTGGGCGACTGGGAAATTCACAAAGATGCTGGGCGAGGAAATGTCCTTATACTCTAATTCCGCCTCCGCCAGCGCAGTTTCGCAGCCGATAGACCAGTGGATCGGCTTCAACTGCTTGAATACAAGACCTTTTTCAACCAGACTGGCAAAAACTTCCAGTATCCCAGCTTCGTACTGCGGCTTAAACGTCAGGTACGGATTCCCGAAATCTCCGAAAATGCCAAGTTGCTGGAACTGCTTGCCCTGAATCTTGACGTATTTACTGGCATATTTCATGCAATCCTTGCGGATTTCCAGCTTCGACTTTTCCCGCACAGCCTCGCCAAGGTCAGTCATAACCTTCGATTCGATGGGCAGACCATGGCAATCCCAACCGGGCACGTACGGCGCATCGAAGCCGGTCATTGTTTTGTACTTGACGACAAAGTCCTTTAGCACCTTGTTTGTGACGTGGCCCATGTGGATATCGCCATTGGCATAGGGCGGGCCATCGTGAAGGATGTACTGCGACGCATCTGCACGCGCTTCGCGGATTTTTCCGTAGATTGCGTTTTTGGCCCAGTGCTTCTGCAGTTGCGGCTCACGCTGGACCAAATTGGCCTTCATCGGAAAGCTCGTCTTGGGCAGATTCAGTGTGTCTCGATAACCTTTCTTCTTCTCATCAGGCATATGACATGTCCTCTTAAAGGGCAAAGAAATTAAACTCAGTATGATAAACATCTTATGCGCCATTGTCAACAGCGACAAGACCGCATAATCGCCCAAGTGTCTATGTAGGTCTTTGGATTACGA
>CAZYMD010000046.1:0-1872 GCA_964649005.1 uncultured Pirellulales bacterium | reverse complement strand
ATATAGTATCGGTGTGGTCGTTATAAGCAAGCGGAGTTTTCTCTTGATAAGCGATTAACATATGTGCACATCGTCATCTCCTTTCCTTTGTCAACGTGGTCCTCCTTTTCCTGTTGTGAATTGCCAGACCTGGCCTGTTGTTTTGCCGTACCAGCCGACTGAATCGATTCGCCAGTAGTAAGTTTTGTGTTCAGACAAGATCAGTTCATTGAAAGCAAATCTGGTTTTGACTCTGTTTCCCTGAAATACACCTGGGCTGGTTGGGCCGAAGTAAATATCATACGATATAGTTTTTGCACTTGGCGACCATGTCAGCGTAATGTTTGTGTTAACATCAGTTGCACCGTCTGCAGGGAAAGGATTTGTTGCTTGGGCGGACAGTGGAGGTGTGTTGTCAGCCAGCCAGTGCATTGTCATAAGCATCACGTCAAGGAAATCTATACGACAGTCTCCATTGATATCACCAGGCACAACTGTCTCGCATACAGGCTCGCCAAGATATGACCTGCTCGCTTCGCTTGTTCCGCCGTAAGCGCCCATGTTGATGATCCCGCCGTTCGGGAACGGCTCGAAGCCAATAGCGTCTAACGGATCGCCTGCGTCGATACACAAACTGGTTACGTTGTCCTGCATCCAGCTTTGGGTGCTTGGATTCCAGCGTCCCGCCTGGGATTTCAGATGATAATCTCCACTGACCCAGAAATCGTCATTAGCATCCTCTGGTGTGCCGTTCGGGTCCCAATAACCAGGATCGAAAAAACAGGGATCGGCGTCAATATTGCTACCGCTCAGAATCACGCCATTATGCGGATCGTACAGGCTTTCTGCACCACTCTGAAGGTCGCTATAATTTATGTTTATAGCTGTGCCGCTATTGTTCCATATAGCTTCGTTACCATTCCAGATAATGCAATTGTGTAGTTCATAGCTTTCGTACTGATCTGCCGGATTACCATCTTGCGATATAGCGCTGCCATTTGATGATACGTTTCCTGAAAATGTACAGTTCTTGAAAATTAATTCGGCACAGTCGTATGTCCTACCATGAAAAGCGCCACCACATTCGTAAGCTCTATTGCCTGTAAAAATGCAGCTTTCAAAAGATATCTTTGACACCTGATCCAAAGAAATAGCGCCACCTCTATTAGATAAATTGTATGCGAAACGACACCTTCTCATTTTCAGACTTGAATGTCTTGCAGAGGAAACCCACATGCCTCCACCATGACCCAAAGCTCTATTGCCTAAAAATTCACAATCAATGAGAAATGTAGAACCATCGTAATTACATAAACCACCACCACCACCAGTATTGCTTGTATTATTCTCTAATATGCAGCGTAACAGCTCTATGTCAACGTCATTAATTTTTAATGCCCCGCCAGAAGTATGTGACCAATTGTTAATGATGTTGCAGTCATGCAATTTTGCTTTTCCACCATAACAAGATAGTGCTCCTCCCTCGCGTGCACTGTTAAAGAAAAAATTACATTTTCTGGCTATAAGCAACAGTCCGCGCGAGCTAAGAATACTTCCCCCGTCTTGTATTGCAGAATTGTAACAAAACAAACAGTTCAATATCGTTACGCCACCTTCCAGAATGTATAGCCCTGAGCCATCATTATGTACATAACGATGTCTAGGATCAGTTTTTTGGTAGTTAGCATTTCCTGAACGTATCGTAAATCCGTCAATGACGGCAGTCTCATCCGTCTCCTCAGCAGTCGTAACATGATAGCAGTTCTCCGCCCGTGTTGGCTCATCCACAAGATCGCATGGATCGTTCACATCAACATCATTGCCCACCAAATCCCCGCTCAGTACACTCTCGTACGCCTCAATATCCCGCGCATTCGGATCCGCCTGTCCGTA
>CAZYMD010000045.1:0-28830 GCA_964649005.1 uncultured Pirellulales bacterium | reverse complement strand
TCTCCATCAACCCTCCGTTTGCTCTCACTCCATAGGCAACTGTGCCCCTCAAAAAATAATGATACACGCCACACCTTGTCCCGTCGACAGACATGGCGACTATCAATAATATATTTACATCTCCACAATATAACCTACTACTACTACTACTACTACTACTACTACTACTACTACTACCTGTCAAGCCCTTGATTGAAAAAAGTTTGCTTTTTATAGAAAATTTCGCAATTTCATTTTATGCCTTTATTTTTACGCCGCTATTGCACATTTCAGTTATATCGCGATATTCTTCGATGAAATATACCCCCCCTCTCTATTATCCTGTTAAACGTTGCATATAGAGATTTATAATAGAGCTTAACGTTTGGCAAACCCATAGGTCTATAATCTAAATAGGGCATTGGATATTGAATTATGAAATCACAAATACAGAGCAGCAGCCTTGTGCGTGCATTGATGGGAATAAATCTTTTTTGTGTGTTTGCATTGCCTTGCACAGCGAGAGATTGGTACGTTAGTACTGAAGGCAAAGCTGATAACACTGGGACTATCGTGTCGCCCTGGGATATTGCATCAGCGATGGGGGGCGTACAGGAAGTTCGGGCTGGGTGTTTGTGAACAATTATCTGACCCAGCAGAATATCTGTTACGGGCGAGGGCCATTCCTAATCGGGGGCGGGCAGCCAAGCAAGGGGATTCGCGCAATCGAGAACTACCTGTACGATGTGAACATGCGGATTGGCTATAACGCGCCGTACAATGAGGATTGCGAGGTTCGTGACAATGTGATCGTTAATGGCGGGCTGGAGATTATCAGGTACCGCAGTGCGACCCAGAGCGAGAATCTCATCATCGGCAAGGGGGGACCTCGACCCAAGGGTAGCAAGATTGTTTTACTGCCAAACAAATATAAACAAAACCGGGCGCACCTTGTGGTCTTCAACTGGGAGGGTCTTGAAGAGGTTGATGTACCTGTGGACGGTTTTTTTGCCGATGGAGAGCGTTTCAGGTTGATGAATCCGCAGGATGTGTTCGGCGAGGTGGTTTGTGAGGGTATTTGCCAGGGAGGCATTATTGGGGCGCCCATGAGGGGGGAATTCGGTGTTTTCGTTGTGCTCAGGAGTGGCTGAGGCGTTCAGCGGCTTTTATGGGATACTTGAGTTACCCGGTGGCTGAGATCGGAAACCCGGCCAGGTCTTTTAGCGGACAGCCGTGCGACCCGGCCGGTCTCCCGATCTGAACTGCGGAGCTGGAGACACTCGCTGCCTATAGCTATTATCGTTGGAAACAACACCTTTTTCCCATAATAATTTTTCTATCGTGACAACAGTATGTCACACTTGGGTAAAATAGTTGGTATTTGAGCCGAAAAAACAGCCAAAGTGACAAGCGGTCGGGCAGTTTTTGAAGAATCGCCAGCGGTTCGGGGCTTTCGGTCGGAGCCGAGTGGAGTGACGGGCTCGCCCTCTCGATGGAAGGCGAGTGCAGTCTTTGCCTAAGTGCTGCGGGGGTAGTTGCGTTTGAGTACGATCCCGCAGAATCGCCATATTTTGCGGAATTCGTTGCGTGGGATTGACATCCTTCCGTAAACGGGGTCCGCAACGGTGACGCTGCTGTCGGAGACCTGGAGGATGGCAATGCAGTGGTCCCAGAGGAAGGCGTCACGGACGATGGCCAGGGTTATGCCTTCTGCGTTCAATTGGCGGATCGAGTCGAAGCCGCGGTATTGACATTCGAGTCCCTGGTCGTGGTACTTGTTCTCAAGGGCTGTGCAGAGGGCGCCTGGCAGTGTTCCTGTGATCGGGCTCGAATACGAGAGGACTGCGAGTTCACCCTCATCCGCGGGCAGACCGAGCTGCTTTAATGCTGTTACGGCGGCTGCGGGTCCACAGGTGTAGAGCGTTGATTGCAGGCAGATGCCATCCGAGTCGAGATTGGTTGTAAGCCCGGACAGCGTTTCTCTAAAGAAGGCTGGCGCGGTAAAAGGCACGATGGAGAAACAGACAACGAAAACGGTCATCAGCACAAGCACGAGTACTTTTTCGAACCTATGCGGCAGGCGCGAGAACGGCGCCGTCAGGCCCATTGTGACTACGAACGCATAGACAACGAACCTGATACGGCCTGCGGTGATCCATGAGATAGGTGCGACGAAGCCATACCAGGGATTGTATCTGGCAGTCAGGAGTATCAATATCAGGATCATGGGGATGGCATAGCCGAGAATCCAAAATCGCTTTCTCAGCCTGGAGAAAAACGTGCCTGCGATGACACCACCAACCGCCGCGAGCACCAGACCTGCAGTTTGAACCCAGAGCCCCATTAGGCCCTCCCCATTCAGATAATCCAAATACGACTTAATTGGGTTTATTGTAGCAATTTGGAGAGGGTAAGTCAAGAGAAATGACACGATTGGGGCGCTAGTACGCTTGCCTGCGGTTTCGATGTGGCTGTCAGCGTTGGTTCAGAGGCCCCATAATCCCGCTAAGAACATCCTTATCACACGCAATCAGCAGTGCAGTGTGCCTCTGTTGCAAATTCTTACTTGCGTAGTTCTGCCGGTCGAACTACGGTGATTATTGCCATTTCTTAAATTGAGATATGCACAATGGCTGCGGATCGCCCAGTCCATTCGGGCGGGGCGATCCGAGCATTATAGTCGCCATATTAAAAAGCACTGGGGGGGTGAGATATTACCAGAACGTGACTTTAGCTTTTTTGTCCATTGCGTCCTTTAGCAGTTTTTCGCCATCGAAGAAATCTGTCGGATCGTCTTTGCCTGTAAGGCGTTCGATGTCAGCGTCTGTCAGCAGTTCTATTTCGAGCCTGGTTGTTGCTCTCAAGATTTCCGGATACATGATTGTCCCGGCATACCACTGGCCCGAGGGCAGGCGGGTAAGGTCTGTGCGTTCAGTCTGACCGTGATCTTCTTTCACCCACTGGCCGGTTTCCTGATCCTTACGAAACTCTGACTGCTTGACGCAAATATAATCACACTCGGGATCGACGTACCAGTGACGTTGCAGGTCCGAGCCTTCGTACTTAAGCATAACACATCCTGATGGCACCGCCGGGTCGTCGGCTATTACTCTCATGGGGCCTACGTTGCTAATGTAGGGCCATTGATCCCGAATCGGAATAAGCACGTCGATCCAGTCGCTGTCACGCCGACGCACACTCAGAGAATATCCCGGATTCTCGCCGGACTCCCACAGGCCTTTGCCGGTATTGTATGAATATTCGTATTGGCCATCGAAGATGCACAGATCGACGAGGATGAGATTCTTCGAGGCCCACTGGCTTATCTGTTGATTAGTCTTGGGCAGTTCGAGTTCGAGCGGATTGTTGTGTTCGGGAGTTGTTAATCCGTAAGATACGCTGCGGAGTTTGTCGCCACAACGATGAACGATCGACAGGCTATATTTACTCCTGGTTACAATGCGCATATTCTTCGGGAGGTTATGACACGCCTTTTCTGCCGCATCCACAATGGTTCTCGCATCGGGGTTCATGATTCCCCAATTGACTACGAGGGGCAGTCCCTGTGGGGCTCCAAGATCGTAGATACTGGAGGGGCCTTTCTGGGGGAATGAGAAATCGCCTGTTTTGATCTCGTTTCTCCGGTCGGGTCCTGAGAACTTGCGAATACGAATAGGCAAGCGAGTTTCGGGGTCCGCCCAGACCTGACGGACTAGGCAGCGTATTTCAAGAGGGCCGATGTTGTATGTATCGAACCGGACGACCTGGCGATCATCGATAGTATCGGGGAATTTCTCGACCATCACGCGGGGGGATTGCATGACACCTTGGTTATCCCAGCCATCCACTGCGTATTCCCATGGCGTTTGAGGATATGGCCTGGGGGTGAATGGTTTCTCGTGGACCTGCCTGCCCCAGTTGCTGTGGTAGTATCGCCAGACACCCTGGACGTGGTCGCGCATGCCTGTGTAGAAATTGCTGCCATCGGTATCCTGGCTGGTATAGAAGCTTCGTCGTTCGGGTAGGTTTGCCCATTCCCGTGCGCCATCATCATATTCGATGAGGACCCAGGTTTTGGAGTCTATTGATTTTTCGACATCCGCCAACGTGATACTCATAGGTCCTGCGATTGAGAACCACAAGCAGGCTCCTATCAGAAGGCAGGCGGCAAGGCCTATGCCCGATCTCGCCCATACAGGGAGGGAGGCGAAGTGGTGTGAGTGTTTTACTTGTTTGACTTGTTCAATTGCCTGCATTCCATCTTTTACGACCGAAGGCTGTGATCTAAGCATGTCGCCAAGACCTTTTAGCATGTTTTCGAGTTTTTCCTCATGTTTATTCATGATGAACTCTCCTTTAACAATTTCTGCAGATGCGCCCGAGCACGTGAAAGCTGCATTGTTACGGTGCCGATTGGCCTTGCAGTCATTTGGCCGATTGTTTTTACGGAGTGATCCTCGAAGTAGCGGAGCATAATAACTTCTCTTTCGTGCCTGGGCAGACGCATCACGGCATCGAGAAGCCTGCGATTTGGCTCATCAACTTCACCATCGTTTGGCGGCGTGCCTGCCCTTTGTGCGGGTGGTTGTGCGTTGTTCTGCTTGTTTGCCGCACGGGCAATCTGTATTGCCTCATTTCTGGCGATTTTGCGAATCCAAGGGCCAAAGGACGAGGCCTTTCGCAGGCCGCGGAGCCTTGTATATGCTGTCACAAACGCCTGCTGTGTAGCGTCCTGAGCGGCGTGGTAGTCGCCAAGGACCGCAAGGGCAATCGCCTGGACGGATCTCTGGTGTCGCAGGAACAGACTGCCATACGCCTGCCGATCTCCACTTAAAACGATTTTCACCAATTCGGAATCTGACTGCATGACTATTCCTATAGTAATCACTGAGAATACGCGTTTCTCACTCATATAGAGGTTGGCGGATGCTGTTTTGCAACAGAATACCCAAGATATTCGGCGGGGCCTGCAGATTGGCTGTATTTCCATCGACGCGGGGCCATGCGGGAGTAATCTGAAATACGGCCTACAAAGGTTGTTGTTGTGGGAGATAAAACTTTTTTACTGTTAATTTATCGTAAAGTGTGATTTTTGTATGTGCTTGTTATTGCTGTATTTACGGGTCGTTAGCGGATTCGATTATGATATTGCGAGGCGGAGAAGTTTGTAACTTTCTTTTCCGATGTGCGTCTTGTATATTGTGTTATGATTAGAACCAGAGAACTAACTTTATTGAGCTAAGGAGGTCCTTATTATGAGTTCACCGAAATACTACAAGGGAATCGTCTGTGTGTGCCTGTTGGTGGTTTTTGGCGCAGGCGGCGTCTTCGCCCAGGGCGCCACAGGCAAGGATGTTCTGAGTATGGTGCCTAGCGAGAGCATGTTTGTCGCTCGGATCAACAACTTCGAATATACGCTTGGGGAATTGGATAAGTACATAGCAGGAATAGCGCCGGTCCCGATGGGCGCGCGAATGATTGTTCGCGCGAAGCTTGCGGAGGCGCTCGGATCGCCTGAGCTGCAAGGTGTGAATATGAACGGCAGCTTTGCGGTTTTTGGCGTGGCGGACCCGGATAGTTATGCGGCTATTCCCGATGTTTATATCGGTGTTTTAGTGCCGATTTCAGACTTCGGTAAATTCGTCAGCGGCAATCCCAATGTTAGCGAGCCCGATGAAAACGGTGTAGTGAAAATATCGGCTAAGAATGACGATGGCGGTGAGCCCTGGCTTATTGCGATACAGGCGGGCGATCATGCACTGGTGACTATCCCGAAGCTTTACGAACAGGTGTTGTTCTATAAGGATATGATGGGCCTCGGTACGAGCGGATCGGGACAAGGGGCATCTATAGCAGCCGGGCTCGACGCAGTGGATGCGAAGGCGGCGAAGAGCGAGCCTATCTGGGCGTACGGTGACATTCAACTGGCTCGCCAGGCTTTTGGGACTGTGCTGCTGGATAAATTTGATGAGTTCAAGACGGGTATTGTGGCGCAGATAAAGAACGATGCGCAGGGCCCTATGATGGACATGGAGGGGATTTTCGATATGTACGGAATGCTCCTCGAAGGGTTTTTGGAAGAGGCCAAATTCATCAGCATTGCGCTGGAGCCCAAGGCGGACGTGCTGACGATCAGTGAGACGATCTGTGCACTTCCCGGTACGCATCTGGCAGGGCTGCTTATCAAAGACAACGCCGGTCAGAAGAACACGCTTATGGGTTATGCCGAAGATGGATCTGCGGCGGGTTTCTACGGGCATGTTGGTAAGTCCTGGAAGAGGATGTATGACGTGTTCTTCGACCTGTTGCCGACACTTGTCGGCGAGAGTGTGGACGCCGATGGCCTTGCACAGATGAAAGCTATTACAGCCAAGATGATAGATGTTCTCGGTGGGCCGGTGGCGGGTACGTTTACGGTCGATCCGAAGACTAAACCCCCGTTCGCGGTCAAGTACGTGTTGTCAATTAAAGACGCGGCTAAATTCAAAGAACTGCTTAAGGAATCGACGGAACTCTTTGACAAGAGCGGTATTGCGGACCTATACAAGGGTATGGGTATTGAAATTGATTACTCGGCCAAGTACAACGCCGACAGCTACAAGGGTATTTCGATAGATTTCGCAAGATTGACTATGAAATCCACGCAGCCTGATACCCCTCCAGGAAAGATGATCGAAGCGATGTACGGCGGCGGTTTTGACTATCGTTGGGCGGTTATGGACGAAATCTGTGCAGTCGTTGTCGGAGGCGATGCTGACTCTGAGATACGTGCTTTAATAGACCAGGTCAAAGCGGGCGCCAAGCCAGTAGGCTCGGAGATGAAAGCTGCCATGTCGATGCTGCCCGGGTCTGAGACTGCTGATTTCGTAGTAACCTATAACTATGTACGTTTGCTTAAAATGGTTGGCGTTATGACGGCCAGTATGGGTGAAAACGCACCGAAGATGGGTGATATCAATGTGCCGACAACAAGCAATATCAATATTGCCGGTTGGGGCGGAGTTGATCGGGGAACAGTGAAGATTGCCTTGCCGAAGCAGCATTTGATTGAGATAATTTCGGCGTTCATGCAATTGCAGCAGAATGCTGGCGCACAACAACCGAAATAAGCAAGCAGCAGTGGCCAGCCGAATTAGGGCGGCCGGAATGCAGTGTTTTTAAGGATAGCCCTGTCAAGTTATGGCAGGGCTATTTTTGCAGGCGTGAATTGTCTGGTAGTGGATATACGTTTAGATTATGTGTTTGGCCAGTTCTTCATTGTGCTGCAAGCTTTGCCCTCGGCTTTTGTGAGGAGCTTTTAGCTATTGTTTTCTTCGAGCAGCTTTCTTAGATACTGGTTTTCTCGCCGGGTTGCTTCGAGGTCGAAGAGTTGATATTTGATGCAAACGCGCAGATAGTCCAACGATTCCTGCAGAGAGTTGATGCTCTTTTCGAGCTTCTTCCGGTTTGTCTGTGCCTGTTGGGCAAGTTTCGCCAGCTTTTCCTGTTGTGGACCAAATCCTTCTCCGAATTCCTTTACAAGTTCGTTGAGCTTGTCCTCGATGTTAGCTTCATCCATTACCCTGTTCTCCTTACCACTACGTCTCTTTTCATCACGGCTGTATAGCCCACGAACAGCTTTGATATATAGAGCAAAGAATGTGCCGGACCGCCGAGAGCGTTGATTAATGAGTACTCTTGGACACGGTCCTATAAGATATGAAAAGGCAGTGGTATTATAGCGATATTATTGGCACGTGCTGAGTTATCCAGTCTATGCGCTCTGTGCGGTCTGTTACGGAGTGTTGTCTGGAACCAACATATTGGGCGGAATCGTATGTCTGTTATGGGCAGAAAGCTTTTGATAAATAAGAAGTTACGTTGTATGTTGCGAAACGTAAACATGTTTGTGTCGGCAGGTAATATTCCGGTGCATGCAATGGGGGACCGACAGGCTCAGTATTGGGAGACTTTTTTTGAAGAGAGTCAAGAACCTGCTTGACAAATAGGAGTAAGTACTACATAGTTGTAAATATGAATAACGAAAGCACACAACATGTCAGGAATGAGTCGGATGAAAAAATCCGTGTATTTGAAGAAAAATGTCGAAAAATGGGCTTGAAGGTCACTCCACAAAGAGTGGTAATATATAGAGAACTGATTGGATCGGACGAACACCCCTCGGCCGAGATGCTCTTTGAGAGAGTACGGAAGACGCTGCCAAGTATCTCTCTGGACACTGTGAACAGGACACTGGTGACTCTGAGCCAGAAAGGATTAGCTTATGTTTTGGAAGGATCCGGAGATGCCCGGCGATATGATGGCGGATTGAGCAATCATCAGCACTTCCGGTGCATCAAGTGCAAGCGGATTCTCGATTTTCACCACGAGCCATTTGATGATATCCAACTGCCTGAAGGAATATTGAAGGATTGTACGGTTCTGCGTAAGACCGTTTATATTGAAGGCATATGTAATTTGTGTAGCGAAGAGTAATTGGAATTGTAGAAGAACGGAGGTATTCAATGGAATTAAAGGGAAGTCAAACTGAGAAGAACCTTTTAGCTGCGTTTGCTGGTGAATCTCAGGCGAGGAACAGGTACACGTATTTTGCGAGCCAGGCGAAGAAGGAAGGTTACGTTCAGATTTCTTCGATCTTCGAAGAGACCGCCAATCAGGAGAAAGAACATGCCAAGCGTGAGTTCAAATTTCTGCAGGGTGGAGAGGTGGAGATAACAGCGGCATTTCCTGCTGGTGTTATAGGGACGACTGTTGAGAACCTCAAAGCCGCTGCTGCAGGAGAGCACTATGAGACTACGGAAATGTATCCTGAATTTGCAGATGTGGCGGAGAAGGAAGGATTTTCAGAGATCGCAAAGGTGTTCCGTAATATTGCTGTTGCAGAGAAACGCCACGAGGACAGATACGTGGCATTGGCAATGAACATTGAGGATGGGGTTGTTTTTAAGCGTTCCAAGCCGGTGCGATGGGTTTGCCGGAACTGTGGATATGTCCACGAAGGAACAGAGGCGCCGACGTCTTGTCCGGCATGCGCGCACCCGCAGGACTATTTCGAATTGGAAGCGGCGAATTATTAGTCGAATAAGCTTCGCGAGTTAGAATATCGCGATGCTGATGTGATGGGCCAGGCGTTGTCTGTTCGGAAAGTCTGAAATAATGGGATACCGGGACTTAAAATAAGGAGACGAAAAATGGCAAAGAAGAAAACTTTGACTACTGCATCAGGGATGCCGGTTGACGATGACCAGAACAGCTTGACAGCCGGCCCACGCGGACCGGCGTTGATGCAGGACGTGCATCTGTTGGAGAAGCTGGCCCATTTCAATCGCGAGCGCATTCCCGAGCGAGTTGTGCATGCGAAAGGAACCGGCGCTCATGGTTACTTCGAGTGTACCGCCGATATGTCTAAGTACACGAGAGCGAAGTTTCTTACAGAGGTTGGCAAAAAGACGGACGTATTCGCGCGTTTTTCAACTGTGGGCGGCGAGAAAGGCTCAGCGGATGCGGCGCGAGACCCGCGAGGCTTTGCGGTGAAGTTTTACACTGAAGAGGGCAACTACGACATGACCGGAAACAACACTCCGGTATTTTTCATTCGCGATCCTCTGAAGTTCCCAGACTTCATCCATACTCAGAAGCGTAATCCCGCCACTAATATGCCGAACGCGGATATGTTCTGGGATTTTCTGTCGCTGACGCCGGAATCGCTACATCAGGTGACGATCCTGTTCTCGGATCGGGGGACACCGAAAAACTTCAGGCACATGAATGGCTACAGCAGCCACACATTCAAGTGGTACAACGACAAGGGCGAGTACTTCTGGGTGCAATATCACTTCAAGACCGAGCAGGGTATTGAAAACCTGACACGGCAGGAAGCTACACGTCTTGCAGGCGAGAGTCCTGACCACGCGGCGTGTGATCTGCGTGATGCGATAACGAAGGGCGAATACCCCTCATGGCGGGTGTGCGTTCAGATCATGCCGCCTGAGGAGGCCAAGAACTATCGGTGGAACATTTTTGACATTACAAAGGTTTGGCCCCATGGGGACTACCCATTGATTGATATCGGTAGGATGGTGCTCAATCGCAATCCTGAAAACTACTTCGCTGAGGTTGAGCAGGCGGCTTTCAGTCCGGGCAATTTTGTACCCGGTATCGGAGCGTCGCCTGACAAGATGCTCCAGGCGCGTGTAATCTCTTATCACGATGCACACCTATACCGGCTGGGGCCCAACTATCAGCTTCTTAAGATCAATGCGCCGAAGGCTTGCAAGGCGAACAACTACCAGCGTGATGGATACATGAGGCTGGATGAAAATGGGGGCGGCGGGCCTAATTACTGGCCAAACTCTATGGGTGGGCCGGAGCCTGATCTAAGCGTGGCCGAGCCACCTATAGATTTGGATGGGCAGGCTGCGCGGCATCCACAGGAATTGACTGATGACGATTTCTTCCAGCCTGGCGAGCTGTATCGTCGCGTGATGACCGATACCGACCGCGAACATTTGGTCGGCAACATTGTCGCCCACTTGGGTAATGCGCAGAAGCGAATTCAGCTTCGCCAGACGGCGCTGTTCTACAAGGCCGATCCGGACTACGGCAGCGGTGTAGCCAAAGGGCTTGGACTGGACCTTAAGGATGTGAAGCGCCTGGCCGGCATGTCGCAGAACGATCGTGTCGAAGCAACATCGAAGTGAGTTTCACTGCGTTGGGGCTGTACAGTTCCTATTTGTGACAAGCAGATAGTGAAGACGATGCGTTGGTTAAAGTTGAATTTGCCAACTGATGGATTCGTGAAAACGAACTATCGGGTAGTGTACGTAAAGTGCGTAAAGGAGAAAAACCATGAATGCGCAAATCATTAAGATAAAGGCCGCTGCGATGAATTGTGTCTTTGGAAAGGCATTAACATGGGTTGCTGTTGTCTGGGCGATTATGCTTGGCTCTGTAGTCTACGCACATTGCCAGGTGCCTTGTGGAATATACGATGATCACGCTCGCATTGACATGATAGCGGAACATATCACGACCATCGAAAAGGCGATGAAGACGATTGAGACGCTGTCAGCCGAGGAGAAGCCGAACATGAATCAGCTTGTTCGGTGGGTCAACAACAAGGATTTACACGCCGACGAGCTGAGCGATATTGTAACGTACTACTTTATGGCTCAGCGGTTGAAGCCGCCCTCAGAAGGCGACGCCCAGGCCCATGAGCAGTATATAAAGCAACTGACGCTTCTACACAAAATGATTGTCTACTCGATGAAGGCAAAGCAGACGACGGATCTGGATAATGTTGTTAAACTTAGAGCTTTGCTGGCGGAGTTCCATGACGTATACTCCAATCAGGCCGCTCTTGCAAACAAAGGAGTGCAAACTATGCAACAACGGACAATTACAATGAAAGGCTCACCGCTGAATCTCACCGGAACGGATGTGAAGGTTGGGCAGCGTGCCCCTGATTTCGAAGCAACTGCAAATGATCTCTCGGCTGTGAAGCTTTCGGCTTTTCAGGGAAAGACTCTTGTGATTTTGTCGGTCCCTTCGCTTGATACATCGGTTTGCCAGAAAGAGGCGAGAACATTTAACGAGCGGGCGACTTCTTTGGGTGACGATGTTGTTGTGCTTGCGGTCAGTATGGATCTGCCCTTTGCGCAGGGACGCTGGTGCAGTGCAGAGGGTATCAAGAACGTTCAGACGCTCTCGGACCACCGCAGTGCGGCGTTTGGAAATGCTTATGGCGTCTTGATCGAAGGATTGCGGCTTCTGGCACGGGTGGTATTCGTAGTGGATAAGGAAGGGGTCGTGCGTTACAAGGAAACCGTTAGCGAGCTTACGCATGAACCTGATTATGAAGCGGCTTTGAAGGCCGTTAAGGAAGTGACAAAATGAGGCAATTGAAGGCTGACATTTTTTCTGTAGGCGCGATAGACTGGGACGCGAGACTTTTTGACAGGCTTATCCCGCTGCCCCACGGTACGAGCTACAATTCCTACCTCATCAAAGGTAGTGAGAAGACGGCGTTGTTGGATACTGTCGATCCGAGCAAGACGGAGGTTCTGTTCGATAATCTTCTGCAAGCCGGGATCGACAAGATTGACTACGTTGTCGCACATCACGCTGAGCAGGATCATTCGGGGAGTTTACCCGATGTGCTGCTTATGTTTCCTGAGGCCAAGGTGGTGACCAATCCCAAGTGTAAAGGGATGCTGATGGACCTGCTGGGCGTTGAGGATGACCGGTTTATCGTGGTTGAGGATGGAGAGGAGCTGTCTTTGGGCAATAAGACGCTTCGCTTTGTCTACACTCCATGGGTTCATTGGCCCGAAACGATGAGCACGTATCTTAAAGAGGACAGGGTGCTGTTTTCCTGCGACTTCTTTGGGGCGCATCTGGCGACGAGCAGTCTTTTCGTTGATGATGAAGCGGAGGTTTACAGCTCGGCCAAGAGGTATTACGCCGAGATTATGATGCCTTTTCGCAAGCAGATTAACAGCAATATAGCCAACCTTGCTGAATTGGACATTGAAATGATCGCGCCGAGCCACGGGCCTGTGCACAATAAGCCTGCGTTTATTATTGATGCGTATAGGGACTGGGCGTCTGATGTAGTAAAGAACGAAGTCGTTGTCGCATACGTATCTATGCATGGCAGCACGGGCAAGATGGTTTCTCACTTTGTAGACGCCCTGATCGAACGGGGAATCAAGGTGAGGCAGTTCGAATTAGCGTCCGTTGATATTGGCGAGCTGGCGATGGCTTTGGTTGATGCAGCGACTTTGGTTGTGGGGACACCGACGGTTTTGATCGGTCCTCATCCGTGTGCGGCGTATGCGGCGTTTCTGGCTAACGCTCTTCGGCCAAAAACGAAATTTGCCTCTATCATAGGATCCTATGGCTGGGGCGGCAAGACGGTCGAGCAACTGACGGGGATGATGCCCAACCTGAAGGTTGAGGTGATTGAGCCGGTGATAGTTAAAGGTGAGCCCAAAGACGGCGATTTTGACGCTTTGGACAAGCTGGCGGATGAGATTCTGGCCAAACACAAAGGGATTGGAATTACGAAATAGGACTTCAAATTTGGAAGGATTTAACGATGGCTAAACGACTCGAAGTTTACAAATGTGCAAAGTGTGGAAATATCGTTGAGGTGCTTACGGGCGGGGTCGGCGAACTGGTTTGCTGTGGTGAGCCGATGGCGCTGTTGGATGAGAAGACTGCGGATGCCACAACGGAGAAGCACGTGCCGGTTATCGAGAAGGTCGAGGGCGGCATCAAGGTCAAAGTAGGCAGCGTACCTCATCCGATGGAAGAGAAGCATTACATCGAATGGATCGAGCTGCTGGCGGATGGCAAAGCGTACAGGCAGTTCCTCAAGCCTGGTGATGCGCCGGAGGCTGTGTTCAATGTGACTGCGGAATCTGTGAGCGCCAGAGAATACTGCAACGTGCATGGTCTCTGGAAGGGATAGCAGGGCTATTTGCCCTCGTCGTGTTGTGATTCAGATGTGAACGTGAATTGGGAGTGGAGAACCATGAGTGAGACAATTGTTCGGAAAGCGCCGCTGCCATGGTGGGCGGCGGGTCTCTTGCTGGGGCTCGTACAGATTCTGGCTGTTGGGATTGCCAAGCCTTTAGGTGTTTCGACTGAGTTTGTTTCTGTAAATGCAAAGATCATCAAGGCGGTAGATGAAGAATATGCGATGAAGCATCCTATGATCAAGGATGCCAAATATCAGAAGTTCGGTTACGGCTGGTGGGTCGATGTCGGATTAGTAGCAGGTGCGTTGGTCGGCGCCGTTGCGATTGGCCGATGGAAAGTCAGGGAAATGACCGTCTGGTGGCAGAGTAATCATGGGGCCTCGGTGGCAAAGAGGTTTGTCGCAGGTTTTGCAGGAGGTTTTCTGATATTGATGGGAGCGAGGTTTGCGCACGGTTGCACGAGCGGTCAATTCGCGAGCGGCTGGGCGCAATTGTCGTTGTCGGTTGTGCCTTTCACGTTGACGATGTTTGGGTTTGGCATGCTGACGGCATATATCGTGTATCGGAAGACTCCGGACATTGAGAAATAGGGGGAAGAGATATGTCACCGAACGTGATTGGATTTATAATTGGCGTACTTTTTGGTGCATCGTTGATTCTGGGGGGATTGGCTGATCCGGATAAGATTATCGGGACGCTCAGGCTGAAAGATTTTCACGCAATGCGTACGATAGCAGTATTTGTGCTTGTCGGGATGCTGGGGACGTGGATATTGCAGCTTGTGGGCGTGGCGCACTTATCGGTCAAGCCGGCGGCGATAGTAGCTGTTGCACTTGGCGGCGCCCTTCTTGGCATCGGCTTCGGAATAACGGGGTATTGTCCAGGGACGGGGCTGGCATGTGCGGCGTCGGGGCGTCTGGATGCGCTTGTGACAGTTGTTGGGATGTTCCTCGGCGCGTTTGTGTTTATTTTAATTTACCCGAGTGTTGTGCAGCCTATCGATGCGATTGCGAACTACAAGAAGGTGACTTTGCCTGAGATTACCGGTATTGCAAGCGGATTTTGGGTTGTGCCTATTGTTATAGCCGGCTTTGCGGCGTTGTTTTTCACACGCAGGAAATAACGATTATTACTGTTTTATAATTGTGTTTTAACGATAAAGCGGATAAAAGGCACGATGTATGTGTCGTGGAGATAGTACTATGGCAACGATTGGTAAAAAAATGGAGAAGGCCTTGAACGAGCAGGTCAACGCTGAGCTGTATTCGGCGTACCTGTACTTGTCGATGGAGGCTTATTTTCGGTCATTGAACCTCGGTGGTTTCGCGAGCTGGATGCGCGTTCAGACGCAGGAAGAAGTCTCGCACGCCATGAAGATCTATGACTACATAGTCGAGCGCGGCGGCCGGGCGATAATGAAGGCAATAGATGGTCCCGAGACAAAATGGGACGGCCCTTTGGCCCTGTTCGAGGCTGTTTATACGCACGAGCAGAAAGTGACTTCGCTGATCAACAACCTGGTTGACATGGCGATCGAAGAAAAGGACCACGCTACGAACAGTTTTTTACAGTGGTTTGTGAACGAGCAGGTCGAGGAAGAGGCCTCGGCGGATGATGTCGTACAGAAGATTAAGATGATGCAGGATGCTCCCGGCGGGATATTTATGCTTGACCGTGAGCTTGGACAAAGAATATTCACACCTCCAACAACTAAAGGAGAATAGGTATGGTAATGCCCTTCAATGCAGATGAAGTTTTCGAAATGGCCGAACAGATCGAGCGCAACGGCGCTAAATTCTATCGCGGCGCAGCTCAGAAGTTTCCGGCCCTCAAGGGGCTATTTCTCGATCTGGCTGCGATGGAAGACGATCACATCAAGACGTTTGCCGGCATGCGGACAGAGCTTTCGGGAGGCGAGCAGGAGTCGCTGGTTTTCGATCCCGATGGCGAGGCTCAGATGTATCTAAAAGTGATGGCGGATGCGCATGTGTTCAATATCAAAGCCGATCCTTCGGAGAAGCTGGCGGGACTCGACAGTCCGGCGGCGGTGCTGAAGCTGGCGCTTGGCGTTGAGCGGGATTCCATTGCTTTCTATGTAGGGCTGAAGGATGGCGTCTCGCAGAAGGCCGGTAAGGATAAGGTCGATGCGATTATCAAGCAGGAGATAGGGCATATTGCCTTGTTGAACGAGAAGCTGACTTCTCTGGGATAGGCGCCTGTGGTTTCAGTAATAGATTATATCGTTGTGATTGCATGAGGCACGGATGTTGGATCTGGAGTCGCTGTATAATCTGAGCTATGCGATGTGCATAGTCAGTTCGAAAAAGGGCGATAAGCTCAACGGCTGTACGGTTAATACGGTGTTTCAGTTAACACCTGAGCCGCCGATGATAGCGATAAGTGTCAACAACAAGAGTCTGACTCGCGAGTTCATTCTCGATAGCGGGGTTTTTGCTATTTCAGTGCTTGCTGAGGGTACGGATATTAAATTCATCGGCAGATTTGGATTTCGCAGCGGTAGGGACCTTGACAAGTTCGAGGGCGTGGCATGCCGAATGGGGGATACGGGGGCGCCGATAGTGTTGGAGAACACTGTCAGTTTCATCGAAGCTGAGGTTATCCAGTCTGTCGAGGTCGAGACTCATACGCTTTTCATTGGAAAAATTGTCGCCTGTGAGAATATCGACAACGATAAAGTGACCATGACCTACACATACTACCGTGACGTTAAGGGTGGCAGGACGCCGAAGTCGGCAGCCACTTACGTAGCCAAGAAGGACAAACGAACACAAGAAGGAGCAATTGATATGAAGAAGTATAAATGCAATATGTGCGGGTATGTATACGATCCGGCGGTTGGTGATCCTGATAATGGCGTAAAGGCGGGGACATCATTTGAGGCCCTGCCAGGTGATTGGGTGTGTCCCGAATGTGGGGTCGGCAAGGATGAGTTTTCGCCGGTTGCAGATTAGCGGGCGTGGGATCTGTTAGAGGGAGTCTTGGAGTCCGCTTGTCGGTTGGTAGTTGAGGCAGGCGGGCAGTCGCTCGGAAGGCAATCAGGATGCAGAACATAAAAGCTGCGGCTGAGCAGATGGAGTTTCTGTGTGCGGAGACTCCGGCCGGGGCGGGCGCTATGGTTGTGTTCGGGGCTTCCGGAGATCTGGTGTACAGGAAGCTGCTGCCCAGTGTTTTTCGGCTTTTTACCGGTGACTTGCTGAGCGATCGCTTCTATTTGATCGGATGCGGGCGAAAGCCGTTTTCCGATGAGGAGTTTCGCAATAGGGCGGAGCAGGCCATACGAGAGGTCTGCGATAGTCCATCCGACGAGGCGATAGATTCGTTTCTTGGCAAGCTTTATTATGTCACCGGGGACTACGACAGTTTTGAGTTCTACGGAAGGCTTAAGTCGCGGATCGAGCAGCTAAATGGCAAGCACGATGTTCAGGGGAATCTGATTTTCTACCTGTCTGTTCCACCTGTTTTATACCCTGTAATCGTGGATCAGCTTGGTTCGGCGGGATTGTCCTGGTACGGCAGGGGGGCCTCGGCATCTTCGGTAAAGCTGGTGATTGAAAAACCGTTCGGCAGGGACCTTCAGACCGCACGTCAGCTGAGCAGTCGGATAAATCGGTCCTTCGATGAATCCCAGGTATATCGGATAGACCACTACCTCGGTAAAGAGACGGTTCAAAACATTCTGATGTTCCGTTTCGCCAACGCTATTTTTGAGCCTATCTGGAACCGCAACTATATAGACCACGTGCAGATCACTATAGCTGAGACCGTCGGCGTCGAGCATCGGGCCAGCTATTATGACAAGAGCGGCGCACTGAGGGATATGTTTCAGAATCATATGCTTCAGATGCTGGCGTTGGCGGCAATGGAGCCTCCGATATCATTCGATGCGAAGAGTATTCGTGATGAGAAGGTCAAGCTTTTACGATCTATCAGGCCGTTTACAGCCGATCAGTTGGATGGTCGGATCGTAAGAGGACAATATGGGACTGGACTGGAAGGTGACAGCGAGCTTGCCGCATACCTTGATGAGCCCGATGTGGCGGCTGGCTCGGTGACTGAGACCTTTGTGGCCAGTAAGTTTTTTGTGGATAATTGGCGGTGGCAGGGTGTGCCATTTTATGCTCGAAGCGGCAAGAGGCTGGCGGCAAAGAAGACCGAGATTGCCATCGTTTTCAAGCAGGTTCCGCATTCGATGTTTGCAAGTGTCGGTCTGGATGAGCTGGCGCCTAATACGCTTGTGCTTAAGCTTCAGCCGGAAGAGGGAATGTCGCTGAGCTTCCAGGCCAAGAAGCCTGGCTCCAAAATTTGTATGAGCACTCTCAATATGAACTTTAGCTACAAGGACGTTTTCAAAGTCGATATGCCGGAAGCGTACCAGAGGCTGCTGTTGGATTGTATGGTTGGGGACCAGACGCTCTTTGCCCGTCAGGATGATGTCGAAGCATCGTGGGAGTTAGTGATGCCTATACTGGAGGCTTGGGACAGTGGGGAGCACGCCCTTCATATATACCCTTCGGGATCGCAGAGTTTTGCTGCGGTTGATGAGCTTGTCCAGGCTGATGGGCGGCAGTGGCGGCCATTGCAGGGATAAAACTTTTTCTTACGTCAGGTGCTCAAAATCAAATCGAGCTTTCCAGGCTTGGGGCTCGGCAGGGGGGCGTTGCATTGAGGGCAATTGTCTTGGTTGAGTCCTCTGCGCTTCCCACAAGAAGCACATTTGATAGCGGGTGTATAGTTAAGTGTGAGATATGTGAGCATACCGACAAGATTGAACAGCAGCGTGAAGACGAGCCAGAAAACAAGAGTTGCGTTCGATGTACGGCGAGGCCATGAGTGCATGAAAACGAGGGCTGTCAGTATGATGCTAAGAAGCAAATTGGCAAAGTTTTTCCGAGGTGTAAATTCCCCTATCGACCTTATGAAACCGTATAAGACATCATCTTGTTGTGCTCGCAGTTTGATCATGTAAGGGTAGGACATTCTTAATAGCAATTTGTATAATGGCGGTGAGAAGGTGCCCAGTAATTCTTTTGTTTGTGCTTGTACAGAAGACCCCGTATCGATATAGCTATATTGTTGTGCGAAGCGGGCGGGGACAGTCCAGCCAAACTGATTTACAAGTTCGAGGCTGTCCTGGTTGTCGATGCGATATAGCTCGATCCATTGCTTTTTTGATTTTGCATTTAAATCTCGATGCCATTTTTCTACGGCTTTGCGATCTCTTGAAGAAGGGCCAGGCTGAAGCGGGTATTGGGTCCAATGGTGTTCTATGAATACACCATCTTTTGTCGCCGTTAAGAAATGGTAGTTTCTGATCCATTGGCGCCATTCTTGTGGAATAGTTACGGTTATTATTTGAGAGGGATTTTGCATTATCAGGTGATGTTTGTCGTCCTGAGTTCTACAGTCGATTAGAGGCCTGTAGTTTTTAAGTTCCGAATCATCGATTGTGTATGTATTACGCTGTTGGGACGGTTGGTTGGGGGCAACGTATGAGCCCCAAATGTGGACTATCATGGAGGAGATGTCTTGCGTAGGGCTGTCGAAGAGTATTTCGACCTGCTGCTTCTCGAAGTTGATCTGATAGATTCTTTTTGTTGTCTGCCAGAGCAGGGTCGGGCTGTATGAATCAGCGGGGCACCAGGCGAGGAATGTCTGGAGTATGCCAAAGGATTTTGCGCCGGCTTTTGTTTCTGAAAATCCGTTTGAACCGATGTATCCGATTCTACCGCCCCCGTTTTTATAGCCGATGAATATAGCTTTATCCAAGAGGTATCGCCATATTTGCAGGATATCGTCCTTTGTTTTTACGGGTACTTCCAATGAACGATTTACTTCAGGCGAGATCATTTGCTGTTGTATTAAATTTCTTTGAATGAAGCGGCCCTGTGAGTATGGTCGAGCCCATGACAGGTATTTGTATGGGATATCTTCAGGTTTCCCCTGCCAGAGAAGATTATCATTGGTATCAAAGACCTGATCCACCTTTGGCTGGTCAATTATGCCAGGAGTGAATTCCGGAGATCTGATAAGATGCAGCGTGCCATCGGGAAGAAATTTCTTAACAGAACGAGCAACTTTTATGAGTTCTTGATCTTCCTGATTGTATTGCTGTTGGGTCGGCTGAGCGGTCTGCTTGCTTTGAAATATTGGAATCGAGCGTACAATCTCTGTGATTATAAACTGGAGGGTGAATAGTACTATCACGAGTATGAAGATTGTCGTGAAGATTCTGGCCGGGCCGGCAGGGTATTTTGATATATCTTTGAGGTTCATGGTGGTACAACTCCAGCCTAAAACTCTCTTGTCAGAAAAGTATGAACGATTTGCGAAAGCAGGATTGCGGTGGTAATTATGATAAATATCCAGGCCCATGATCTGCTTGTACTGCCGATTATTCCCATGAGGATTATTATGGTGGGCAATACAAGGCCGAATACCTTGGTCGTATACCATCGGTTTGGGCTAAGGGCTGAAAGGGCGGCTCCGAGATAGATCATCAGGCCAAGAACGGTGTACAGCAGGCCATCTGTTAAGAGTCGTAGTGGAGGCGGGATAATAAAAAGCCCAGGTTGGGAAGCATACCAATAGAGAAGCCCCCAGGCGAATCCCAGACAGGCGACAATGGCGATTGCGGCGGCTGCGATTTTTGCGGAGAGTATTGTTATTTTATGTGTTGAGCGATGCAAAAGAAATGGCCATGTCTTTGTGAAGAATGGTATCGCAAAATGGCGAATGGCCAAAATAATGCCCAAACAGGGGGCGATGCATATCAGCCAAGTCCCTGAGTCGTTAATGGCTGAGGGTGTGAACAGAAGATATGAATCGACGACCTCACCTGGTTTTATACTATTGTAGCGCCATGTTTCTATGCCCGAGATAGCTTGGAGTCGTATGATCAGAAAGCCAACAGCCAGCAGCAGGATGCAGGCCAACAGAATCCAGGGCAGAGACTCACGCAGCTCTTTTCGCAATAACGCTGTGAATCGCATATCAATTGTCCTCCTGTCGAAAGAAACTCTTGCGGGCTTTTGGTGCAGTGAACTCTATGAACTGATCTTCAAGGTTCATTCCGATTATCTCGACCTGATCCGCTCCGGCTTTGTCGGCCCATGCTTTTACCTTTTCATCTTCAGAGCCGACCAAGATCAATTCCAGTTGGTTTTCGTTGCGTCTGCAATGCATTAAGCCTTCGATGTCGACTTCAACTGGAGGCGATTGTTTGAAGCTTAGCTTTACTGTTTTGATCGATTTTTGGAATTGTTCGAGAGTACAATTCGCCCTGAGAACGCCTTTATCAATCACGGCTATTCTATCTGCGACCCTCTCGACGTCTGCAAGGATGTGGCTGGAGAACAGCACTGTGCGTCCCTGTTTCATAATCAACTCGATCATCCCTTCGAGGAACTGTCTCCTGATAGCAGCATCAAGCCCCAGAGTGGGATCGTCCATAATTAGCAGTTCAGGATTGGGTGCCAAGGCCAAAGCGAGTGAAACCTGGGCCCGCTGACCATTGGAGAGGTGCTTGATTTTCTGCCTGTCGGATAATTCGAAGTATTCGATCATGTTGGCGAAGAATTTGTGGTCCCATTGGTTGGGAAAGAATTCCCGTTGAAATTTCTCAAGTCTCCCTATTGTCATCCATCGAATCAGATGATGGCCCTCGCTGACGTAACCGATCCTTTGGCGAACCTGTGGAGATAAGTCTTGTGAATCACAGCCTAATAGTTTGGACGAGCCTGCGTTGGGTTTGAGCAGGCCGAGTAGCATTTTGATGGCTGTTGTTTTGCCAGCCCCGTTTCGACCAAGGAAGCCACAGATGCTGCCTTGAGGTATTTGCAGGTCGAGATGGTCGACAGCGAGCTTACCGCCGTAGTATTTGGTCAGGCCTTTTGTTTGGAGCACTATCTCACTCATTTTCATTGCCACCGGTTGATTGATTATTCTGCTTGGTGAATTTTGCCAGCCTGTCTCTAAATAGTGAAACAAGGTCTTCGTGCTTAAATCCCAGGTTCAGGGCTCGTGTTATCAGTGAGTCAATTCTTTCTGCCAGAATGTTTATATCCGATGAATCATGCTCTCGAAGCTTCGGATCGCTTACGAATGTGCCTGAGCCTGTCTTGGTTGTGACGAGATGGGCTTGCTCGAGTTGCGTGTAGGCTCTGGCGACGGTGTTGGGATTAATTACAAGCTCTGCTGCGAGCTTTCTAACCGCAGGGAGTTTGTCGCCGATAGCGAGCTGTCCTTTTGCAATAGCCTGGCTGATCTGGCTGACAACCTGTTGATATACAGGTTCGTTCGATCCAGGTGATATTTGAATCCACAAGGCCATTTCTGCTTCTCTTACTCCTGCTTATGAGGTTCTTAAATGTCTTATCGGTAAAAGTGTACTAATACTATTAGTACAATATGTACTATTTTGTTCGGCAGTTCAAGCGTTTTTTTGAAAAAAAGTGTATTTTTATAAATTGGGTTGTGCCTGAGAATAAGGCGTGCAGACGGACAGTGTTGTCTAAGACCTTTTTGTAAAGGAGTATAGGTGAGGTAGCCAACTGCTATACTTTAGGATTCATTACTCGACCGAGGAAGAGGATGGAGCCTGTGTGGTTGTCTTTAATCAATAAAATGAATGGGTGATCCGCGCGAAAAACCACCTGTTTGGTTGGGATGATCGCGGTTAGCCTCATTACGACTGCGGTTGCAGCAGCAGCCTCAGTTCCCTCTTCGTTTACATCGACGTAAGCCTTGTGGATAACGGCGGATATGGATAGATCCCTGTTGCCTGTCATGGCGGAGAAATCCGCAGCGTTTGTGAAGGCGTCGACCATTCCCATTGATTTAAGTACGGAGGCGAGGTTGGATTGGCTGGTCATTTTGAACTTCGGGATCGAGGTGATGACTTCACGCTTGCGGAGGCCGGAAAGCCACCTGGAAAGGTTTTCGGGTGTCAATTCCTTCTCGATGTCAGGCAGGCCATCTTCGCTCCTGGGCAGAATAACGACCATCGAGAGTTCGTTTTCGACGTAGGGTAGTTCAAGGCATTGGATTGTATCGGTTTCGGCGTACTTGAAGTCGTGGGTTTGGTTCATCATCGGAACCTCCACCTTTTCGCCGTCAAGCAGCGTGAACGGGCCGTCTTTAGTGTCGGCTTTCTTGAATTGTCGGTCCCAGTCGCCCTTGAAATAGACGGCATTTGTCAGCACCAGCCTCGTCATTGCGCCCAGGACGCCCTTAGCGATGAGGTCTTTGATCTTATTATTGGTTTTCTTCTCAACCCATTTATTGATTGTCAGGCGGGCTTTTTCTGTCGCCATCACGAAATTCAGCTCGGTAAGTCGAGCGTCGAAGTTGGACTGGGCAAGATCGAGGTAATCATCGAGGAATGAGTAGCCTCTCTGAGGCCAGAGGGCATTTGCAATAGCCAGTTCATAGAAGCCCTGCTTTCCTCTTGCGTTCAAATCCTCACAGATTTTACCAAAAGCGGCGGCGAATTGATTGCGATCGAGAGGGAGATTGGAGTCAGAAAGCTGTTTTTGCATGTTCTTTTCATGAGTGGGGTAGTGCATTGTTTTTGCCATTTGGATTTCGGTTTGGCCTTGAGCGCCGAGGTAGGTCATAGCCAGGGCGGTTGAAATGCTATAGGGCGAGAAAAAAAGATTACCTTCGGATGCGGCGAGTTTGTGGTAAAGATCCATTGCGAACCGGTTGTTACCCTGAATGATAGCGTGTGAACCGGGGGATAATTGGATTTTATCAGGGGCGGTTGCCAGGGCAGTTGAAACTATGGCCATTAATGCGGCGAGAATTGGTATTCGGGCGTTCATCTTCATTTTCGGGCTCCACTTATGTTTGGCTTTGTTTTCGGGTTGGCTATGTTGAATAATACGGAATATGCAGGTAAACGGTTGTATGTGTCGATGTAAAAAGCATGTAAAAGCTGATCGCACAAGGAGGAATACAGGCATAAAAAGGTGTTTCTTACAGCCATTGGATTGCTGCTTTCAGTCTGTCACTCATTGACAAATGCATGCGATTAGTGGTATATTATACTGGCTAACGAATGGCTGTGAAGTTGCTCTTTTGATATTCAGGGGGAAATCATGAGCCAGGAACAAGACAGTCCGATTCAGCGATTCAAGTGGCATATCGTTATCGTGTGCAGTGCTTTGGCGATAGTCTTCGCGCTGACGGTCTTCACTGACGTGTTTCAGAAGTCTGAGAACGGTCTGCTTCGCCAAATGCTGATCATGCTTGGCGGCCTGGTTTTCTTAAGTGCGTTGTTAACACTTCTCTCCAGAGTGTTCAAGATATTGGATGCTCTCAATGACAACAGCGGAAAGCTGGAGGAGGTCGCTGGCACATTGGAGAAAATCAGCGTCAATTTGGCGCAGATCAGCCACAGTACCCGTGTGAGTGAAGCCGCGAAGGCCATTGCATTTCGCGATGTTGACAGGCAATCTTTGAAACAAGCTGTTTTTCTGAAGCTACAACAGCGAGACTTCGATGCAGCCTACGAACTGGTCGATGAGATAGTGCAACATTCGGAATACAAAGATCTTGGCAACGAACTTCGGCTGCAAGTTGATCGCTTTAGGGATGCGAGCGATCTCGATCGCTTAAGCCAGGGTATCGTGGCTATAGAGAAGTTGCTGGATGAGTGTCACTGGGTGCAGGCGAGCGAGCAGATTGAGGCGCTAATCAAAAGCTATCCGGATAGCGAGCCAGCTCAGAGCATGAGGCAGAAGCTGGTGGATAGAAAAGATGAACGAAAGAAGATACTTCTTGCAGTTTGGGATGATGCAGTTCAGCAGCAAGAGACGGATCGCAGTTTAGAGATTCTCAGAGAGCTTGATATGTATCTGACGCCGAACGAGGGGCTTGCTCTTCAGGAGGCGGCGAAAGATATCTTCAGAACGAAACTACACAATATGGGGGTGCGGTTCTCTATGGCCGTTACGGAGAAACGTTGGATCGAAGCACTCGATGTCGGCGAGCAGATCGTAAGCGATTTCCCGAATAGCAAGATGGCTGAAGAGATTCGCGATAAGCTGACGGTGCTTAAACAAAACGTTGGGGTATAAATTATCTCGAGCATATTCCGGGAGTATAAAAATTTAACTTGCATGGAAAGGCCTGGCCTAATTATCTTCAAGTATCCCACGCGTAAGATGATACACTCTTTGTATTAATCTTATAGGTTTTTGTTGACACGCGGAAGATGTTTCACAGACAGTTGCAGATTGGACAACTTGTTAGTTTGCGATATTTGGAATGCTTCTCAAAGCCTGTTTTAATTCTTGGCAACATTGGAATTGAACCGCACACTATGGTAGTATCATAGTGGTGGCATTTGTGAACTTATAAAGGAAATGTATGTGTACCCAGGGAAGGCGTACAGGCGTTTCAAACGATGTAAACATAAACACCAAGGACCGAGTGACTATGAGCAGAAACACGAATATCAGGAAGTCCGGCATCTTGTTGCTGGTTTTGTTAATAGCCACCTCAATAGCTACTGCCGATGGAATAGGCCATTTGGACCCTGTCGATATCACCCATATAAAATTAAAAGGCGAAATAGGTAGACGGATCGATATCACTATCAACAACAACGTTCTTAAGATCGATACCGACAGGGATTTCCTCCAGCCGTTCCGCCAAAAAACGGGTACAGGGGGTTATATAGGCCTGGGCAAGTTCATTGACTCCGTTGTCAGATTCGCCGCATATTCGAATAACGAAAAAGTCCTGACATTGAAAAAACAGATTGTCGAAGAAACGATCAAAACCCAACAGGACGACGGGTATATCGGAATCTGCCGTACCGAATCACGAATGTGGTCCTTATGGGATATCCATGAGATGTCATATCTGGTTTTGGGCTTAACCACGGACTATAAATACTTCAGGCGCCAGCCCTCGCTCCAGGCAGCCCAAAAACTGGCCGACTACATAATCCGATCCTGGTCAAAAGATCCCTCTCGAAAAACCAACGGCTGGGTTTCCGTCTACGTCGCCACAACCGGTCTTGAAGAAGCCATGCTCTCACTTTACGAAGAAAGCCGCGACAAACGCTATCTGGATTTTTGCATCGACCATAGAAAGCTACCGGATTGGAATGTCGGAATAATAGAAGGCCGATGGGGCAATATCGAAGGGCATGCCTACCATTATATATGTCGTTGTCTTGCCCAGTTACGATTAAACCGGATCCTGCCGAATCCCAAGCTCATGACTCGCTCCAGAGAAGCACTGGATTTCCTGCTCCGAGGTGACGGATTACTCATTCCCGGCCTCTGCAGCTACCAGGAATGTTGGCACAGCAACCAGCAGGGCTTCTTCAGTCTGGGAGAAACCTGCGCCACCGCCTACCTGATCAGATGGCTTGGCGCTCTGCTCCAGATCGATGGCTCTTCCATCTACGGTGACATCATGGAGCGATCCATATACAACGGTCTCTTTGCCGCCCAGTCCCCCGATGGCCGGCGCCTGCGATATTATGCCCCCTTCGAAGGCCCTCGCGTCTATTTTGACAAAGACACCTACTGCTGTCCCTGTAATTTTCGCCGGATAATTGCCGAATTGCCGGGCCTGGTTTATTACCGCTGCAGGGATGGCATCGTCGTAAACCTTTATGCCGAATCTTCAGCGTCCTTCTCTGTCTCTGACGATCTCTCTCTCGAATTGCAACAGAAAACAGACTACCCCAATTCCGGTGACGTAGTAATAAATGTCACCCCATCGAAAGAGTCTCATTTTACCGTTCGGCTGCGTATCCCCCGCTGGTGTGATAACGCCACCGCAACCGTAAATCAAATCTCACAGAATATCACCGCAAAAGGCGGTTCATACCTTACAATCGAGCGTCTCTGGAAGCCAGGCGACAAAATCTCGCTGCACATGCCTATGCCCCTGAGACTCGTAAAAGGCAGAAAAAGCCAGGATGGACGCGTCGCCGTCATGCGCGGCCCAATGCTCTTCTGCCTCAATCAGGACCGACAGCAGAATTTCGATTCCGCCATCTCCCGTCTTATGATACTTGACCCCGCGTCTCTCGAATTGTCCGAATCGGACTCTGCTGTCCGCCCCGATGGCCTGGCCTGCACTGCACGTTTCTGGAATCCCAAAAACTACAATACACAGGCAAAACCAGACATCACTCTAAAACTAACCGAGTACGCCGACCCGGGCTGCCAGGCGACATATTTTCTCGTACCGAATCCCAAAGCCGAAAAATTACTGGACGATGAACTGGCGCTAAACACCAAATAAAAGGACCTCGCCGGCTTCTATCCGAGATGGCCAGGATACGTTCAATTTAACCTGCGCCCAAAAAGCCGGCCCCTCTACTTCGGACCATGCATCATGAACCGCACTGGCTCGGATGCCACCACATTCCAGCTCTCGTTTGTCGCGTGAGCCGTAACCGTGTAATAGCCCTCAGGATAGCTCCCCCAGTTACCCCACCATACGCGGGGCACATAATTATTCCTTTAGACAGAAGACATTCACCTGATTTTACACCGAATCAGGCTGGGGTAGCCATTTCTTTATACAAACCTGTAACTACGAGTGGTATATGCTTACGCGCAAAAAAACAGCCCTTTCGTTGCTTTGAAAGGGCTGAATGAAAAGTCTGTTAATCCAAATCGTCGAGGTTCAGGTCCTCAGGCGGAGGGGGCAATTCGTCGCCCTTTTTCTTGCTTTTTCTACCAAATAGGGATTTCTTCTCCTTCTTCGGTTTCTCCTTTTTAGCCTTCTTTGGCTTCGTGCCAGCCGTGGACTTATCCCGGCCGACCATAAACGCAGCACCAACGATAATAAAGGCGAGGAAAATGGCGCCACCCACTATGTACCAGATGTAGCTTTGTATCGCAGAAAGGATGGAAGGATTGACTCCCTTCATGCCGGCTACGGCCACAATAGCTGTGTAGAGCACCATCAGCAATGGCAGTAGCAGCAGCATCCCAAGTGTGTTACTCTGTGCGTCAGGAGGTATAGCTACCATGCGAGCCATTCCGACAGGCGCCATTTGTGCTGTGGGAAGGGCTCCGCCGAAATCTTCCTCCTGCACTATTCCAGCTTCTGCCGAAACGTCATCGGTCGTGCCCGTCTCTGAAGGTTCCGGAGCGTCCCCTTCGGAGGTGTAAATCTCATCGAGTATCCCACCGAGAGAAGTGTCATCAGCCTGAAGTGAGAGATCCAAGAGGCCGGAGCCGCTACCGAAGCTGTCGAGGTTGATATCTCCCTCGATTTCCTCGATAGATGCTTCAGGTGTTGTGCCGGTTAGACCGAGAGAGCCGGTGGTTTCACCGAGTGTATCATCGGTGATTTCATAGTCCTGATCCGTATCTCCTAAGAGATTAACTCCTTCGCCGGTTATGGCGGTATCTGCATCAGTCAACTCGCTTGGCGGCAGGGGGGCGCCTGTCTCAGGCGCCAGCAGAATCTCACTTGTGCCAGCCTGCTGTTCCGAGGGGGGCACTTCCGGCAACTCTGGTTCCGGTTCGAGGTCGAAATCGGCAACTTCGGGTTGCTCAGTTTCTGGTTCGGACAGGTCAAACTCGGCAGTGCCGAAATCGGGCATTCCCTCATCTGGTGCGGATTCTTCCGTTGGGGTCGAATCCATCGCCATAAACTCGGATGTGTCGAATTCGCTGATATCCGGTTCGGTCGGTTGAGGCTCAGGGGTTTCCGGTTCTAATTCGAAGTTAGGCTCTTCAGGGGTAGCGGAATCCAGTTCCGGGACGTCGAATTCAAGGGGTTCGATGTCTGACACCTCGGGCTCAGGAGCTTGAGGCTCGGAGATTTCAAATTCAGATTCCTCCATCTCGACCGGTTCGGGCTCAATATCCGTAGATTCGAGCGGTTCGATCTCGATGGCTTCGGGTTCGGAAGCTTGCTGCGGTTCTGCGGCAGGGATTTCTGAGGCCATGGCCTCGACTTCGTTAACTTTGAACAGGAGATTCGGACCATCACGGAATTCTCGTATTTTGCCTTCTGTCACAAGATCCTTGAACGCATCCTGGTCTATGCCGAGTCTCTCAGCGGCTTCCTGAAGTGAGTAGAACATACCAGCCATATCACCAATCTCCAGAGGCTGACAACGCAACGAAATGCATTATCTTCTTTTCCTAAAACGACTTCGAGTTGCAATTATTGTACCTTAGCGACGGGAAATATGCAAACGTTTTTTTGCTAAAATGACTCAAAGGATGATCCTGGATGCGGGTTTCGCGATATTACTGCTGTCGGATACGAATCTATTGCAATTGCTTTGCGTATAGCTTAAAATGCCCCGTTTGTATTTGTATCGCTTTGACGGGGTGTAGCTCAGCTTGGCTAGAGC
>CAZYMD010000044.1:3758-28982 GCA_964649005.1 uncultured Pirellulales bacterium | reverse complement strand
AAAAGACGTCATTATCAAACTGCTCAGCATCCTCACAACCAAGGGCAACGTAGGCTGGGTCGCTGAGTACTTCGGCGATGGAGTCGCGAATCTGTCCGTCCCGCAACGGGCCACGATAACGAACATGGGCGCCGAGCTTGGTGTGACAACCAGCGTATTTCCAAGCGACGAGCAAACCGAAAGATTTCTCACCGCACAGAAGCGCGGGTCCGATTATACAGCTTTGGCAGCCGACCCGAACACCCAATACGACAGAGTCATCGAAATAGACCTGTCCGAACTGGAGCCGATGGCGGCCTGTCCATCCTCGCCTGACAACGTTAAGACTGTTGGAAAGGTCGCCGGTGTCACAGTAGGCCAGGTGGCCATAGGCAGTTGCACCAACTCAAGCTTCGCCGACCTGATGATGGTGGCGGCAGTCCTGAAAGGCCGCAAGGTGAACCCGATGGTTGAGCTGGGTATCGCACCGGGCAGCAAGCAGGTTCTGAACATGCTCGCGAAAAACTGTGCACTGGCGGATATGATAGCAGCCGGCGCCAGAATTCTCGAATCAGGCTGTGGGCCCTGCATAGGCCAGGGATTTTCGCCCGCCGATGGTACGGTCAGTCTGAGGACCTTCAACAGGAACTTTGCCGGACGGACGGGAACCAAGGGAGATCAGGTGTACCTGGTGAGTTCTGAAACGGCCATTGCTTCAGCCCTGACCGGAAAAATCACCGATCCGAGAGAATTGACCGGACTATTCGACCTCAAATATCCAAGGATAGAATTGCCCGACCAGTTCGATATCGACGACAGCATGATCGAACCGCCCCTCGACGACAACGAGGCGGCCGAAGTTGAAATCCTCCGAGGTCCGACAATTGTTGTCCCCGAAGCCCCAAAAACCCTGCCCGACAAACTAACCGGCAGAGTCCTCCTCAAGTGCGGCGACAAAATAACAACCGACCACATAATGCCTGCCGGAGCATTTCTCAAACTTCGCTCGAACGTGCCTTTTTATGCCAAGGTGGTTTTCAACTGCTTCAATGAAACAGGTAAGCCGACCTTTGCCGACCGGGCTCTCGAACTCAAGCAGAAGGGTATAGCGGGCATTATTGTAGCAGGCGAAAGCTACGGCCAGGGCTCTTCCCGTGAGCACGCCGCACTCTGCCCGATGTATCTTGGCGTCAGGGCCGTGATAGCAAAGAGCATCGAGCGAATTCATAAGGCCAACTTGATTAACTTCTGTATCGTACCTATCGAGTTCGCTGAGCCTGGCGACTACGACAAGATCGAGCCCGATGCCGACCTCGTGATTGAGAATCTGTTCACCGCTTTGAAAGATTCCGAAACAGTTACAATCGTCACAGCCGATGGCTCATTCGAATTCACAGGTAAGCTCGCTCTTTCTGAAAGAGACAGGCAAATAATGCTCGCAGGCGGACTGCTGGCGTATACGAAGACTAAGAGTGCCTAATGCTCTAAGTAGCCGGCTTGAGTTGCTGCGTATAACAGAGAAAAAAATGGACGAACGAATCGTTAGCATTTTCGGAACTGCCCGAGCAAGTCAGGGTGATAGCATCTACGCTCTTGCGTACGATCTTGGCAAAGCTCTGGCCGGCGCCGGTTTCACCATCGCCAACGGTGGCTACGGCGGAACGATGCTCGCAGCCGCAAAAGGCGCCTCCGAGGCCGGCGGCCGGGTCATCGGTGTAACCTGTTTGGCCTTCAAGAGCAAAGCCAACGAGTACGTCAGCAAAGAGATAGTAACAAACTCCCTCGACGAACGGCTCGACAAGCTTATCGAGCTTGGCGGAGCATACATGGTCCTAAATGGCGGAACCGGAACTCTGCTGGAATTGGCAAAGGTCTGGGAACTGAAGAACAAAGGCTTCCTTGGCGCCGCAAAACCGATTATACTCGTCGGTGGTTTCTGGCAATCTCTGATTGACCTGCTGGCCCAGGACGATCCTGACAGCAGCCGGCATGTGAATATTGTCACAGAACCCAGGCAGGCTGTAGAATTCCTAAACGAATGTATGATATAGAAATTAAATAGGCTCGATGCGAGGAGCTTGAAAATGAATGGTAAAACACTAATCATAACGCTTTCCACCCTGATACTGACTGTTTCTGTGTGCACTTGCCCGGCCGCGCCGCAGCTTCCCGAAGGGCTTCTCCGCGACGGTCATGGCATCCGCACCGTGCAGGGCAAGGTGATCGCCGGGCCAGAAGAGGGCGTTTGGCTCTTCGAGCTTGCAGAGGATGTCAACGATTTGGCCTGTGTGGTCAAAGCAGGCACCAAACTACAATTGCTGCCATCGATAATGTTGGAGAAGCTCATTGGTAATCTCGCCTCACACCAGGATGCCACATATCTGCTTACAGGCAGCGTTACCCAATACAAGGAAAGCAATTTTATATACCCCACCTTCTTCAGAGGCATAATAGTCGTCTCGGAGCAACCGGAGCCCGCGCCGCAGGTCGAGCAGGAGCCTGTGAAACAGGCTGAGCCAAATAAGCCTGTCGAGCAGCCCAAGGTCGAACAGACTCCAGTTCAGGAGAAAACGCCTACTCCGGCTGTCACCGACGCAAACAATCTTCTGGAATTACCACAGGAAGTTCTCGACAGGATCAACAGCAGGAAGATCACCCGCACGCCAAATCCTCCCAGGCTTGTGGTCCCAACCATTCCTGAAGCGCCGAAGCCGAAGGACAAACCGAGCGCCGAACAACCTCAGGTCAAACCCGTAAAGCAGGCCGAATCGACTGCCGCATCGTCGCAGGGTTTCGATTCTATCCTGGCCGATCGTATGGGTCGTCTGTCCCAGCGTGATGATGGTGGCTTCGAATTTGTCCTTGATGCCTATGGGCTTAGCGCCAAGAGTGTCACTCTACGTCTCTTGCCCTGCCAGGCATTGGAGCTGACCGAAGACAAAATCGCCGCATCACCCGAACGAAGCACGTTCAAAATAGCGGGAATCCGAACGAAATACAAAGGCGAAGACTACATTCTGCTCCAAAGGGCGGTTCGCATCTTCAGCCACGGGAATTTCCGGGCTTTCACGCCGCAATACAGGTAGCCATGGATTACCCCTCGACATTTCAACACAGGAGATAACTGTGTTCCAGGAACTCGACCAGATATTGTTGTGTTCGTCTCAGCCGGATTTTACCGGGCGACTCGAAACATTCCAGACAGGTATGCTTATGGCGGCCCGCCTGGCTGGCTACGGCAGCGATGAGAATAGAAAGGTGGCCGGCATTCTCCGCGATATCGCCGCCCGTGGAGATAAAAAGCTCAGTGAATTCACCGAAAAGTTCGACAACGTCAAACTCACACCCGAGCAGTTTCGGATAGACTCTCAAGAACTCGCCCGCGCTCACAAGGATATTGATAGCGAGCTGCTTGCCTCCATTCGCAAGGCGATAGAGAACGTTCGTGAATATCAACAGCGTATCTTCATCGGAGGCAACTCCGATCTATCGTCTCCGACAGGCATACGTTACACACCAGTCAAACGCGTTGGCGTATGTATCCCGGGAGCAGCAGCGCCGTTGCCTTCGACTGTAATCATGACAGCTGTTCCTGCACAGGTCGCTGGTGTGAAGGAAATTGCTGTAGTCTCGCCGCCAAGGCATAACGGAAGCATCCATCCGGTTATTCTCGCGGTTTGCCATGAGCTTGGCCTCACCGAAGTCTACAGAATCGGCGGCGCCCAGGCCGTTGCCGCACTGGCATCGGGCACCGAGACAATCGCTAAGGTGGATATGATCGTCGGACCGGGCAACAAATGGGTGCAGGCCGCCAAGAAGAACGTTGCAGGCGACTACGTCGGTATCGACTCGATAGCAGGTCCAAGCGAGGTGCTGATTGTCGCAAACGACCAGGCCAATCCCGCCTGGATCGCCGCCGACATGCTAAGCCAGGCCGAACATGGCACAGATAGCAGCGCCGTAGTCCTTACAGATTCAGAAAAGCTCGGCCGCTCTGTTCTCGATTCGCTTAAAGAGCAGTTAAAGCAGCTTACACGGGCCGAAGAGGCAACTAAATCGCTGGTATCATGCAGCCGGATCATTGTCGCAGAGAGCATGGATAAGGTCATAGAGCTGGCCGACGATTTCGCCACCGAGCACCTCGAAATTCAGTGTGGCGACAAGAGCAGAGATATCGCCGCTAAAATAAGCAATGCAGGCGCAATCTTCATCGGCCCCTATACCCCCGTAGCAGTCGGCGACTATTGGGCGGGCCCGAGCCACACACTTCCCACAGGCGCCCGAGCCAAGTTCTCCAGCGCACTAACAAGCAACGATTTCGTCAAGTCGATCAGCATAATTGAGTATACGAAAGACCAGTTGGCCGCTAGCGCCGAACATATCATTCGCTTGGCCGAGGTGGAGGGGCTCGACGCCCACGCAAACAGTGTCAAAATTAGGCAGCAGGATTGACGGCAGGGGGCCTTCACGTCTGATCCCAAATGGTCACGAACACAGCGAGGCAAACCATGAACCGACGCACATTTCTTGGAACTGGTTTTGGAGCAGCGGTGGCTGCACTGCTGCCCAATTGGGGCTGTTCCACCCTTCACGGCGGCAACAACTCCGGATCAGATCACAGTCGTCCCAATATCGTCCTGATCATGGCCGATGATCTCGGCTACGGTGACATCGGTTGCTACGGCAACGAGACCATCCGCACGCCGAACATTGACGCCCTCGCTGACGCCGGTATGAAATTAACGGACTATCACTCCAACGGAGCGGTATGCAGTCCCACCAGAGCTGCTCTTCTTACAGGCCGATACCAGCAGCGATGTGGGATCGATGCGGTTGTCACAGCAAACGGCCCGGCCCGGGAGACAGGTATGGCTCCCGGCGAGGTGACATTCGCTGAAGTACTTAAGAAGGCTGGCTACGTCACCGGTATTTTCGGGAAGTGGCACGTCGGTTACAGGGTCGTGTTCAATCCCACCAATCAGGGTTTCGATGAGTTTCGCGGCTACGTCAGCGGCAATGTCGACTATCATTCCCACATCGACCAGGCGGGCATCGACGACTGGTGGAAGGGCGGTGAGAAGGTTTCCGAAGATGGGTACGTGACCGATTTGATAGGCAATCATGCAGTCGATTTCATCAAGCGGCACAAGGACAAACCCTTCTGTCTGTATATGCCCCACGAGGCGCCTCACTACCCGTACCAGGGCAGGGAATATCCGCCCGAGCGGCTCCCGGAGGGCAAGAAAGGCAAGAAGACGCAGGGCAACGACATCAAAAGGGCCTATCGGGAGATGGTAGAGGTGATGGATCAGAACATCGGGCGCGTCCTCGATACACTGAGGTCTCTGGGTCTGGAGCGTAAGACGTTCATTTTCTTCTGCTCCGACAACGGCGCCAACAAGAACGGTTCGAACGGTGTTTTGAATGGTTTTAAGGGCAGCTTATGGGAAGGTGGGCATCGCGTGCCGGCCATTGCCTGTTGGCCCGGTAGAATAAAGCCCGGCACCGTAAACGATCAAACGGTCATCGGTATGGATGTCTTTCCAACGATGGTCTCGCTTAGCGGCGCAGAGTCGCCCAGCGGCCTGAAGTTTGACGGCGTGGACCTGCTGGGCATTCTGACAAGAGATGCGAAGTTGCCGAATCGCACTATCTTCTGGGCTTACAAGAAGAGCAAGGCGGCTCGCAAAGGGTCCTGGAAACTACTGGTCCATAACGGCAAGATCGCGTTGTACAATCTCGACGGCGATCTTGGCGAAAGGACGAATCTCATGCAGGCCGAGCCGGAGATAGCCCGGCGATTGCAGGCGGAATTGGCCGCGTGGGAGAAGGACGTAAGTATGGCAAATCGTGCTTAGCTTCAGGGGGTTATTTTCTTATGAACTCAGGATTCAGTAGAAGACAGTTTCTCAAAGTGACCACGGCAGCGGCGGTTTCAGCAGTTGGTGCGGGATGTCTTGAAGGGACCAAGTCGTCATCGAGAAGTATGGCCCCTTCATATCTGCGGGATTACGGCAGCCTCTATTCTGCAAATCCTCGGCAGGCTGCGCTGCAGTGGTTTTCGAATGCGCGTTTTGGGCTTTTCATGCACTACGGTCTTTACAGTCTTCTCGGCCGGGGTGAGTGGGTCATGTTGCGTGAGAAGATTCCCATTGAGGAATACACAAAGCTCAAGGCGAAGTTCACCGCGGAGAATTTCGACCCCGATTTTATTACCGAGATGGCTCTCGAAGCCGGCATGAAGTACGTGAACATCACCTCTCGCCACCATGACGGATTCTGTCTTTTCGAGACGAAGCAGCACGATTACCACAGCATGGCGGCTCCGGCGGGGCGCGACCTGATCGGCGATCTTTCGGAGGCCTGCCAGAAGAAGGGCCTTGGGTTGTTTTTGTACTATTCTTATGCGGCGGACTGGTGGCACCCGTATTTTTATGCTCGCGACGCCGGCTGGAGCAATGCGCGTCCGGCCTATGAGACGCCGCCGGCTCAGTACAGATGGAAGCGGGATGAGGATTTCCGCATCTACGTTGACTATGTGCACGCTCAGTTGCGCGAGCTGCTTACCAACTATGGTCCGATTGCGGGGATATGGTTCGACCCGATCATGGGCTTTTACAATCGCCCCGATCTGTTCCCGATGGCGGAGACCTATTCGCTGGTACGTTCACTTCAGCCTCAAGTGCTGATCTCTTTCAAGCAGGGCGCCACGGGCACGGAAGACTTTGCCGCTCCTGAGCGTACGGGGCATTCGCTCGCATCGCGGCTGAAGAACCCCGATCATCGCAAGTTGGCCGAGCATGCCTGGCAGCAGAACAAAGACAAGCATAACGAGATATGCGATACGCTTCAGCCCCACGTGTGGGGCTACAAGAAGGCGGACGACGAAAAGCACCTCGACGCCGATGAAGTGTTGAAACGGCTCGGAACCGCGAATAACGGAAACTGCAACTTGCTGATGAATACGGGACCTTTGCCCGACGGATCGATACATGGTGTGGATGTTAAGACTCTGCGCGCAATCGGCCGCAGAATACGAGGCGAGGCCTGAAGAATTGGAGGAAACAGAGATGACTCGAATCGCAATGACCAGACGTGAATTTATCAGGGACTGTGCCGCCGGGGCATCGGTGTTGCTCGCATCGCCGTTGGTTTCGAAGCTTGCCGGCGCGGAGGAGAGCAAGAGGCCCAATATAGTTCTTGTTGTGAGCGACGATCACGGACTCGACGCACTTGGCTGCTATGGGAATCCTGTCATCAAGACGCCCAATCTCGATTCGCTGGCTTCTGAGGGAGTGCGATTTACTAATGCTTTTTGCACGACCGCCAGTTGCAGCGCCAGCAGATCGGTGATCCTTACGGGTCTTTACAACCACGCCAATGGCCAGTATGGACACCAGCACAGCTATAATCATTTTGTTTCTATGCCCAATATTAAGTCACTACCTGTTCTGCTGACTGAAGTTGGATACCGCACCGCACGCATTGGCAAGTACCACGTCGCCCCTGAAGAGGTCTACAAATTCGAGACAGTTCTAAAAGGCAGCAGTCGAAGCCCTGTGCAGATGGCCGAGAATTGTAAGGAGCTTATAAGCTCCGATGAAAACAATCCGTTCTTTTTATATTTCTGCACGAGCGATCCACATAGAAGTGGAGAGGTTGTTGAAGATGATCCGTGTAAACCCAACAAGTTTGGCAATCGGTCTCAGGGCTATCCTGGCATCAAGGATGTCGAATACGATCCTGATGATGTGCGCGTGCCCGATTTTTTGCCCGATATTCCGGAGTGCCGAGCCGAGCTGGCCCAGTACTATCAATCCGTATCCCGTCTCGATCAAGGTGTAGGCAAACTGATCGAGGTTTTGAAGGAAGCGGGGCAATACGATAACACTGTCTTTATTTATATATCGGATAATGGCGTCGCGTTCCCAGGCGCCAAGACGACCCTGTACGAGCCGGGTATGAACCTGCCTGTCATCGTACGCACGCCCTGGCAGGAGAAAAAGGGCATTGCCTGTGATGCCCTGATCAATTATACGGATCTTACGCCGACTATTCTCGATTTCGCAGGGGCTATGCCCAATGAGACGAAATTTCACGGTCGCTCCTTCAAGTCCGCCCTGGACAAAGAGCACTCCGAAGGCTGGGACACAACGTACGCTTCGCATACGTTTCACGAAATAACGATGTATTATCCCATGCGAGTTGTTCGGCGGCGCAAGTACAAGCTGATCTGGAACATCGCGCATGGTTTGGAGTATCCATTTGCCAGCGATCTTTTGGTATCGGCTACCTGGCAGGGCACAATTCGTCGCGGCCTCAAATGCTACGGCAAGCGAACCGTCGATGCCTATATTCATCGCGCCAAGTTCGAGTTGTACGATTTGGAGGAGGACCCACACGAAATTAACAACCTCGCCGACGATCCCAATCACGCATCGCTGCTGGCCGAGATGAAAGATGAGCTGCGAGCTTTCCAGAAACGCACGAGCGATCCCTGGATTCTCAAGTGGCAATATGAATAGCAGCCCGGATGGTGGGCTTGACAACTAGCTCTCAATGCATATTATGAGCCTACCAGTGGCGGTCTGGCCGGCCTTTCGTTGTGCCGGTTATCTGTTTCCGCCGGGCACAATAAACTTCTGAGCCTCAAAGGAAGGAATACGTATATGACACTTCTGTTGGGATACGACGTCGGAAGCTCTTCGATCAAAGCCACATTGATGGATGCCGCAACAGGCAAGGCCCTGGCCGGCGCCACTTCACCCGACAAAGAGCTTGATATCATCGCACCGCAGATAGGCTGGGCCGAGCAGCACCCCGATACATGGTGGCTGCACGTCAAAAACGCCACGCAAAAAATACAAGCCGCTGTGCAATTCGACCCCGCCGACGTAAAGGCTATCGGCATCTCCTACCAGATGCATGGACTGGTCGCTGTGGACAAGAACAAGCAGGTTCTTCGACCTTCGATTATCTGGTGTGACAGCAGGGCGGTTGCGATTGGCGAGAAAGCCGCCGCTGATATCGGCGTCGATAAGTGCCTGAGCAGACTGTTCAACCTGCCGGGCAATTTCACAGCCTCCAAGCTCAAATGGGTCAAGGAAAACGAGCCTGATGTTTACTCCAAAATCGACAAGATGATGCTGCCTGGCGATTTCATCGCCATGAAGATGACCGATCAAATCAAGACCACTCCATCGGGCCTGTCCGAAGGGATCATGTGGGATTTCGAAGCCGATGGCCTTGCTGATTTCGTTCTCGATAACTATGGCATCTCCAAAGACCTCGTCGCTGAGACGGTCCCGACTTTCTCGATTCAAGGCGAATTAACCTCTGCGGCCGCAAAGGAGCTTGGCCTTACAGCAGGCACACCTATCAGCTATCGTGGTGGCGACCAGCCTAATAATGCCCTTTCGCTGAACGTCCTACAGCCAGGCGAGATCGCTGTCACCGCAGGCACTTCAGGCGTGGTTTATGGCGTTAGCGGCAAAAAGAGCTACGACAAGCTCTCGCGCGTCAACGTCTTTGTACACGTCAACCACGCAGCCACCGACCCGCGCTACGGCGTCCTGCTCTGCCTCAACGGCACAGGCATCCTCAATAGCTGGCTAAAGCACAATGTCGTCGATGGCTCAGGCCTCGACTACCCGCAGATGAACGACCTGGCGGCTTCAGTCCCTGTTGGCTCCGATGGTCTCGTCATCCTGCCTTATGGCAACGGCGCAGAACGCACCCTCGAAAATAAAAACATCGGCGCATCAATCCATGGCTTGAACTTCAACATCCATAAGAAACCCCACGTCCTGAGGGCCGCACAGGAAGGCATAGTCTTCGCCCTCAACTACGGCCTTGGAATAATGTGCGACATGGGAATAGAGCTAAAAACCGTCAAAGCAGGCAATGCCAATATGTTCCTAAGCCCCCTCTTCGCCGAAGCCTTTGCAACAGTAACAGGCGCCGCAGTCGAGCTCTACAACACTGATGGCTCCCAGGGCGCCGCAAGAGGCGCAGGAATCGGAGCAGGAATCTACAAAGCCCCCGAACAAGCCTTCACAGGCCTCGAACCAGTCAAAACAATAAAGCCAAACCAGAAATTAATGAAAGATTACGAGCAAGCCTACCAGAACTGGCTTGACATTCTCTCCAAGCAACTCTGATAATCAAAATAAGAAACCATATGAATTAAATCCGAACAATAGCGCAAAGGAGTAATAGACATGGCAGCGAAATCATTACACAGTATATGCAGATGGACGTTCAATGCAGGCAAAGGCGGTTTTGTGCCCGGTGATATGAGGCCCGAATGGGGTGGCAGTTTCGGCACGCCCGATATGATTAAACTGACCGCCGAAAAGGTCAAGCCTCGCATGCCCGACAATGTTCTGCTGGGCATCGAGATGCACTACGACGCTGAGGTTGATGACGACAACGCAGCGGCCGTAGCTGATGCGCTGGTGGATAATGGCCTGTACCTTGCCATGATAACCCCAGGCGCCCATAGCCACTTTGGTTACGGCGGTATCGCCTCGCTCGATCCGAACGAGAGAAAAGCCGGGGAAGAACTCGGCACAAAAACAGTCGATCTGGCCTATAGCACGCTCAAGAAAGCTTGGCACCCCGAGATAACCCCCTCACTGATCATCTGGAATGGCTCGTTTGGCTACGACATCGCAACCATCGGCATCAGGCAGATGTATCAGAACCTCAAGGAAAGCGTTGCAGGTTTATGTAAATACGAGCAGAAAAAAGGCGGCGATCTCTACATCGGCTTCGAGCCCAAGCCCAACGAAGGCCACCCTGCAATGCTGATCCCAACTGTTGCCAGTGCGCTGCTTTTCTGGCGTCGCATTGAAGACGAGTTTGGCGTCCCCAGAGCCAAGAAGGGCGTCAACAAAGAATTCGGCCACTCCGAAATGATCGGCCTCGACCACGTCGCCGACTCCGTCGAAGAATTGGACAACGATGCGATGGTCCACATGCACCTCAACAGCCAGGGCTACAACGATGGTATCATCCTCGGCGGCCCGGGCAAGTACGACATCGACCACGGCACGCGCATCAATGGCATGAACGTCGCCATCGCAGGCCTGATACAGGATGCAGGTTATGCCCGCTGGAAGGGTCACGACATGCAGGCCCGCGCATACGACAACGCCGAGCAGGGAATCGATCGTGTTGTCCGAAGCGTCCTGAGTTGGGAAGCCTGCGAAAAGGCCGCTGCTGAACTCGATACCAATGCGCTGATGGCTGTCCTTGCGAATCGTGAAACCGCCAAGGCCGAAGATATGATGCGCCACGCAGTCGTCGCAGCACAGAACTACTTCGACGAGATGTACAAATGAAATTTGCTAAGGAGGGGCAATGAAGTCGCGCGAATACAGCCGTCGTGATTTTCTGAAAAGCTTCGGACTGGGAGTGGCCTGTGTTTCGGTGACAGGCTGCCTCCCCCTGGGCACGAGTGATCGACACTCAAACGCAGCCTCCAAACCCAACATCGTCCTAATCATGGCCGACGACATGGGTTTTTCCGATATCGGCTGTTATGGTGGCGAGATTCATACGCCCAATCTCGACCACCTTGCAGCAGGGGGCCTGCGCTTTACGCAGTTCTACAACGCCGCCCGATGTTGCCCGACTCGCGCGTCGCTGCTTACCGGTCTCTACCCACATCAGGCGGGCATCGGCCACATGGTAGGCAATAAAGGTTACCCCGCCTACCAGGGTTATCTCAACAACCGCTGCGTAACCATCGCTGAAGCCCTGAAGCTTGCTGGCTACACAACCCTGATGTCGGGTAAGTGGCACGTTGGCGAGGAACGACCACACTGGCCCGTTGATCGAGGCTTCGACCGGCACTTTGGCCTGATCAGCGGTGGAGGCAACTACTTCGACATCACCAAAACGAAAGCCAAGGGCGTAAAACGCAAAATGGCCCTTGATGACAAGCCCTATACGCCGCCCAAGGAAGGGTTCTACATGACCGATGCCTTCGGCGACCACGCCGTAGAATTCATAGACGAGCATAGTCGTAGCGGCAAGCCCTTCTTCCTCTATCTGCCCTTTACTGCTCCGCATTGGCCCCTACACGCCTGGCCGGAGGATATCGCCAAATATAAAGGTAAGTATCTCAAGGGCTGGGATAATCTCCGCCAGGAGCGCTACAATCGCATGGTCAAAATGGGGATTATCAATAGCGACTGGAAGATGTCGCCGCGGGATACTACCACCTGGCCCTGGGACCAGGAGAAGAACAAGGAACTGTTGGACCTGAAGATGGCTGTCTACGCCGCCCAGATCGAGCGAATGGACCACAACATTGGCAAAGTCCTCGACAAGATCAAGCAGCTTGGCAAAGCCGAAAATACCCTTGTAATGTTCCTCGCCGACAATGGCGGCTGTGCTGAGGGCGGCCCTGTCGGCTTCGACAATCGCAATAATGGCCTCCCTCCAGGTGGCGTTGATTCCTACATGAGCTACGGCCTCTCCTGGGCCAACGCCAGCAATACCCCGTTCCGCCGATATAAGCACTGGGTGCATGAGGGCGGTATCTCCACGCCTTTGATCGCGCATTGGCCCGCTGTAATAAGCAAAGGCGGCGCAATCACGGATCAGCCGGGCCACATCATCGACATCATGGCTACGTGCCTGGACGTTGCAGGCGTGAACTATCCCGCCGAACACAAGGCGAAAACGCTTGTTCCGCTGGAAGGCAAGAGCCTGTTGCCTGTTTTCGAAGGCACAATCCGCCCCGGCCACGAAGCCATTTTCTGGGAGCACGAAGGCAACAGGGCAATTCGACAGGGAAAATGGAAGCTCGTCGCCATCCACGGCAAAGCCTGGGAACTCTACGACCTCGAACAGGATCGCACCGAACTCGATAATCTGGCGGACAAGTATCCCGAAAAGGTCATAGAGCTAAAAAGCCTGTATGAAATCTGGGCCAAACGCTGTGACGTACTTCCCTGGCCCATAAAGAAGCCCTGAACATAATGGCATCGATGCAGTTTGCCATATCTCACTGTTAGCGTTCCGAATATTGCCTTTCGCTTCTCCCCTGTCAGGCAATCAGCATCGCATCGCCGTAAGAGTAGAAGCGATATCGCTGCTCGATTGCGTGCCTGTATGCAGCCATAACATTCTCCAACCCCGCAAACGCTCCCACCAGAGCCAGCAGTGTCGATCGGGGCAGGTGAAAGTTCGTTATCATCGCATCGACAATCTTGAACTGATAGCCGGGAGTGATGAACAGCCTGGTTGTGCCTGAAAACGCCTCGACTCCGGAATCTCTCGCAACCGTCTCGAGCGTCCGCACTGAGGTTGTGCCAACCGCGACGATGCGCCCGCCCCTGCGTTTAGCCTCGTTCACAATCTCAGCGTTCTCTGCATCAATGGAGAACCATTCCTCATGAATATCGTGCTCTTCCAACTCCTCGGTCTCCACCGGTTTGAACGTTCCCGCCCCGACGTGCAGAGTTACACGAGCCGTCACTACGCCAATCGCCCGCAATTGCTCCAGCAGCTCTTTAGTAAAGTGAAGCCCAGCCGTTGGAGCCGCGACCGCTCCGCTCCTGTTCGCATACACAGTCTGGTAACGCAGTTTATCCGCTTTCGCTGTCTCAGGATTATCATCCCGCTTAATATAGGGCGGTAACGGCGGAAATCCTATAACTTCAAGGATTGCTTCTGCATTTCCATCATGCTCAACCTCGATAAGACACCTGCCCTGCCCCTCTTTTTCGATGAGCCTCGCCTTGCAGAAATCGCTCTTTCGATTGTCCTTGAGAACTATTCTTTCGCCAACCTTGAGCTTGCGAACTCCTTTTAGCATAACCAGCCACACGCCAGGCGACTGCTCCTTGAGAAATAGACCTTCCAGCCTTCCGCCGGTTGCCCGATGGCCAAAGAACCTTGCAGGCAGCACTTTTGTATCGTTAAGCACAAGACAATCGCCCCTGCGAAGAAAATCGGGCAAACCGCTGAATTGGCTATCGATCACCAGTCCTGTGGAGCGGTTCAGCACCATCAGACGCGAATCGCTCCGATGATCCACTGGCTCCTGTGCGACTAACTCTTCAGGCAGCTTGTAATTGAGCTTCTCTGTCTTCATGGCCAAACGTTATCAGACCTCCGCCCCAACGCCAAAAAAAAAATGGGCCAATAATAAGCCGATTTTAGGGATTGAACCGCGATGCAGGAAATCTCGAAAAAGCCACCTCCTCTGCCGGACGATATTCCAGACACAGACGTAACTTATAAAGAGATATTCTTCGAAAGCGACGACCATGATTCCGAGGGAACGTTTCGAGCGAACAGCCGTCTCCATCGCATCGCTAAACAAGACACAGCTCAAGAGCCGGATCAAAAACTTTAGGGGCCGGTTCAAGCTGGATTTCACTGAAGACTATATGAACAAGCTAAGCGCCGACAGGCTAAGGCACATCCTTCTCGCCGCCCTGATAAATACCAAACACTAAAAGCCAGGCCGATCCTCCCCCATACGGATAAACAAAAAGAGGCGAACATAACGTCCGCCTCTTAATTTTCATTCCAGATATAATTCTATCAAGGCTGACGCCTGCTACCATACGCTTGGTGTATACCCAAGATCGCCCCAACAACCCTTCTGGATATAATGCAAATCCTGCTTGCCTTCATCTGTGTCCGTTGGGCACGCAGAAGTATGCGTTCGGTCCTGGTTTCGGCCAAACATAATGGTCTCGGTGCCCTTCCACTTGTGATACTCAGCGCGACCGTCGGCAAACGCAATGTTCGTTCCATCGCCATGTCGGACAGTTGGGTCGTCCCACCATGCCTCATTGTCATAGTTGACAGCAAAGCTGTCAGGCGTCACCCAACCTTCGTCGATATACACCATCCTGAGGGCCTGGGCGCCCCTGATTTCAGTTCTTTTCTTAAGATAGCAGCCGCGTTTGGTTGTGTTGTTTCTGCGTAGCCCGTTCACGCCATCGAATGCCGCATAGGTTACCATCTCGCCACGATAGCCGCTCGGACAGCTATAGAGCTTCAGATCCAGGGCGTAAGGCCATAATCCGCCTCGTCTAATTGCATCGATCTGAGTACGTTCTGACAGTTGTACTCCTTGTGTATATTGTCCAGAAAATGCGACGCCTATCCATGGTATCTCGTTTGCGTGACCCGTACCTGAATCTCCAATGGCTGTGCCTTCTGTTCCCAGCGGAGCGCCGTTAACGATCTTATCATCGTTATCATCGCAGTAGAGTATCCAGCACAACGCAAGCTGTTTCATGTTGCTGATACACACGGCACGCTGGCCCTGCTCTTTTGCTCTCTTAAGGGCGGGCATCAGGATCGCCATTAGAACGGCGATGATCGCGATTACCACCAAAAGCTCTATCAGAGTAAAACCTTTTCGTTTCTTCATTATACGTACTCCTTCTGCAATGTTGTTTAGTCTATGATGCTCAACGGCCTTGCTCGTTCAGCGATCGACCGTTTCTTGTATACCCTTTGCCTAATAATCCTTGTAATGTCTCATCCACGTGGGCCACTTGTCGCTTGTAGCGCCGCCGGCCTGGGTCCATACCCCGTTCGTTCGGTACGTTCGATGCCACTTCAGCGTCCACAGCTCTTTCAAACCGATCTTTCTCGCTGACCAGTCAGCAAACAACACGTTTACGAATCCTGTGTGCCTGTCCACGCAGACCCGGTTCATCTCGTTGGTTCCAGGTGTATCATCCGGCCCGGCTCCGTTGGCCGGTGGCTGGTCTGGATCATCGGGCCATGCATCCACCCACCACATGCCCGAGAAGATCGGTATGTTGTTTGCCCCCTGAACGCCTGATATACCCCAGTGTCTGGATTGTCCCGTTCTCGGGCACGCATCCGCTCTGCCCCAACCCTGGGTTCTGTTACCGGCGCCAATGGACGCCTTAATATTCAATATCCAGCCATTCAGTCCATAGCTACCGACCTCATCCCTGCCCTGGATATTAGGCTGACGCCACGCAGTAGTTGACCACAGTCCGGCCGGGATCGTGGTGCCTGTAGGAGGTTTGGTTGCCTGAGGGCAGCACCACATCTTTTCATCCTTGGAATAAGGTCTCAGCGTCATCCGCCAGAATATCCCGGACCCCATGTTGGTGCGTGTGCCGTTATACTCACCGCTAAAGAATTTACCGTCGTTATCGTCGACATACATTGCAAACGCCAGGCTCCACTGCTTCAAAGTGCTCAAACAGGCTGTTGCCGCCGCCTGCTTCTTGACGCGCTGCAGTGCAGGCATAAGAATCGCCATTAATATGGCTATGATCGCGATAACAACCAATAATTCAATTAACGTAAAACCCTGTTTTTCCCTTCTCATCCGAAAAACTCCATCATAGATAAACCACCATTCAAGCCTGAACTTGAATTCGTATCAGGGCCGGTATCGACATCAGTTGAGCAATCCGAGCAATAACCACCGATAATCTAATCAACATAGCCAAACGATATGCCCTTGAGACCTTCAGGCCTCATCCCACACATACCGACACCCTATTTACTGATTTCATCACACTGGTATGATGCGCTGAAACAGTCTTGTGTTTCGCGAATTCTGGGAATTTACCTGAATTCGACACAACCCAACCAGCGTTGGTATTATAACCAAAATCGGTAGGCCCCGCAACAGTAAACTCGATAAACTCTGACACTTGGGCGCGGAATTTGACGCCATTTTAAGCAATCTGCTATCCGAACAAAAAACACGAACTCCCCCATATTGAGTAATTCAAGGAATTGCCTGCCTTCTGATGGTTCATGGTAGGATTTTCTCGCCTCAGGCGCAATAAAAAAGGCTGGAAGGGAGTCCAGCCTTTTTGTGAGACAGTTTAGATTTAGCGAAATACTAACAGTGATATAAAAATACTCACTGCCTCACCAAAACCAAGATATATGAGAAGAAAAGAGCAACTTATATAGTACTAATTATATGGATTGTCATGCGCTTTGCAAGTATTTTTTTGGAATTTTCAGAAAAATTGTCAGATTTACCTTCGAATCCATGCTTTTAGCCCCAAACCGCCGATTCACGCCCCCCCCCTCGGATTCCTGCATAATCGGTCAAAGCTGAACAGGAGCAACGCAGTAGATATAGATAAGCGGCTCATTACCGGTATTCTTCACATCGTGCAGCGTCTTTGGCGGTATGTATGAAACCTTGCCCTGGCCAACCAGCAGCTTCTGATCGTCCCCAATCGCCAACTCACCCTGGCCGCATAGGAAAACGAGCAGCTCCTCATGCTCCTTGGTGCTATGCTGCCCGCAACTCTTTCCCGGCTCCAGATACACCCTGCCGGATCGCATCCCATGTGTCTGAGGCCCACCATCCAGCAGCCTCTGGTACTCCGGATTGCCATTCAACTCTGCAACGAACGCATTTTTTGACATCGCTATGGTAACTCCGTATCAATCTGATAGTTTCATTTGCGGCCCAGCCATTAGAATTCGACCTTTCCCCTGTGTCAACGATATTCTTGACTCGATCGTCTAAACGGGCTATCGTCTGCCCCGATCATTATCGATTGTGTTCTATTTCGGAGCAACCATTGATAGCCTCAGACACAACGACATTCGCCCTCGCCGGAACCGCCGCGCTGCTGGGTTTCACGCACACTATCCTGGGACCCGATCACTATATCCCCTTTGTAATGATGTCGTGGGCCCGCAAATGGTCCTCAGCCAAAACCGCCCTGATCACATTCCTCTGCGGCCTCGGCCACGTCGCCGGCTCAATTGTTCTCGGCATGATAGGCGTAGCCATCGGTATTGCAGTAGAGAGGCTCGAATGGGTGGAATCCGTGAGAGGTGATTTGGCCGCATGGTTGTTCATTGGCTTCGGATTGGCATACCTGATGTGGGCAATAAGGCGACTTTACCGCGGAAAACCGCACGTTCATGAAGCCGGCCATATGCACCCACATACCCACCTCGGCGAACATTCCCATGTGCATGATGAAAAGCCTGCAAGTATTGCACCCTGGACGCTGTTCGTGATATTTGTTTTTGGCCCGTGTGAGCCGTTGATTCCACTGCTGATGTACCCCGCCTCTAAAGGTGGCTACGCCGACGTGACGCTCATAGCCACAGTCTTCGGCTCGGTGACAATTGCGACGATGCTGGCGACCGTACTGCTCGCCCGTCGGGGGGTGAACTTTCTGCCCATGGCCAAAATCCAGCGCTATGCCCACGTCCTGGCCGGCTCTACGATCCTGCTATGCGGATTAGCCATAGTCTTCCTTGGACTCTGACAACAGCGCCCTTTACGATTCACAAGACTTTCATCGCATGGAGACTATTTTTTTACCTGTATTGGCTTGCGACCGTCAGGTTTCGGAACGAAGAAATCAGTCTTTCCAAGTTTGCACTCTCTGATCATTCTCTTGCAGTATTCGATATCGCCTACATCACGACCGCCGTTATTCGTTCCGCAAGCAAACTTCAACCCTGCCTTTTTAGCCTTCAGAATGAACTTCTTGCTCGGAAGCTTGTAGCGGGCGTTTATTTCTATCGCTATGCCGTTCTTGACCGCCGCCGCAATAACCTTGTCCATACGTTGTTCGGTCCAAAGCTGGTCGTATTTATCAGCTATCCGAGCGGGCAGGAACGTCGGATTGACGTAGATATCGACAGGCTCAGCCATCACTCCCTCTATCCTACGCACCAACATATCCATGAAATCCTGCTCGTCATCGACGAATACCTCATTCGCCATCCACAGGCGCATCCGCCTGCCCTTGTCGTCCGTCCAGGTCATCGAATCGGTAAATACATAATCGGCTTTGGCTATCATCGCAGGAGAGAACATGGTCACCCACTCCCGACCCTCCGCCTGCATCGCCTTATAAACAGGCTTGCCTTCCATCGAATCGAGAAAGCGCCTCAGCCCCGCGTCGTTTGTCACCGGAAAGCCCACCCCACAGTTCTGCGCGATCCCGTACTTAATGCCGGTCTTTTCCGACTTTGCGATGGCCTCATCAATCGTCAATCCGCCTTTCAGATGCACGTGATAGTTCGTCAAAGGAAAATCAATCACAGGTAAAGGCTTGACCTTGATGTTTTTATAGTAAACCGTGCTGCCCGGATCGTGGCCCTGCAATGCGAACGTGCCGCTGCCAAGGATCTTTCCCGGGCTGTCGGTCGGCGGCTTTGGAGGATCGGGCTCGGCCCAGTCAACCACTGTCTTGCCCTCGACTTTGATGACAACCCTCTTGCCGCGAACTATGATATGCTCGGTGAACCAGACATTGTCCTCTGCACCGGCTTTGGTCACATCGACTATTCCCCACAGGCTCCCCGTTTTTCGCGGGTCAGCTTTATAAGAATTGTTCACCTGAACCTCAAATCCCTTGGCGGGCCAGCCGGTTTCCTGATAGACCGTATGGAAGTATATCCCGCTGTTCGAGTTTGGCTTGGTCATAACGTCCATTTTAAGCTCGAAATCCGTGAACGTCGCGTTCTCGATAGGCCCTGTATAAAACAAATGGCTCCTCGCTCCGTTGGCGACTATCGCCCCATCCTCGACCTTGAAAGTCTCCCGGTTCTCATTGGCCTTCCAGCCATCGAATGTCTTACCGTCAAACAGCGATATCCAGCCGTCCTGTTCTGCTGCGATGACCGCGTGATTTGCCGCCAGAACCAGAAGCACAATCGAAAATCTTGCAATTAACCTTGTCACCATAATAGCGGCCTCCTTTGATGCGAGCATATTGACGCAGTTTCACTTGCACATAACTATTGTCCCGCCTATGAGCGTTAAACACCAATGTGTGCGGCCACCATAAGAGCACATTCTCGCTGGCGACGCAAGATGTAGATTTCTCGTGATAATTGTGAAGTGAAATGCGGGTCTGATTTCCAGCAGACCGTCTTGGCGCTAAGAGACTTCTGTTCCGGCCACCACCATCTTTTGAAGACAATTCTCGATAGCTTCAATCAGTCCGTGGCTATCGGGCTTGCTAACTTGAGCATCGGCGCCTACGGCTTGTCCCTTCTTGAAGTTATCCTCCGTGATCAGTGAAGAAAAAAGGATGACCGGTATATTCCTGAACTGTGGATCGCTCTTGATCCGCTTGGTTAGGTGCAGTCCATCCATTTGTGGCATCTCGATATCGCTGAGAACAAGATCACAAGGGCCGTCAGGCTTATTTCGCCCGGCCTCCATAGTTTCCCAGGCGGCTTGTCCATCGGTGCATACAGTTAGATTCTTGTATCCGTTCTGATTAAGCCTTTGTAGTAAAGACCTGCGAACGACAGATGAATCATCTGCGAGGATGATCCGTGTGTCTTTGGAACGAATCTCCTCTCCGTTGTCATTCTCCCGTTCGTCCACACTCTGAGCGCCGAGAATATCATTGACGATAGTCTCGAAATCAACGATCAATACTACCTTGCCGGAGAGATTGACCATTCCGGTGATAGGCGCCTGCAAGTTCACGAGGTACTGCGACGGGGGCAGAATCTGGTTCCAGGTCAGCCGATGAATCCTGTCAACTCCGTCCACGAGAATCCCGCACCGTGTGTTATTAAATTCCACGATAATTGTCATTCCGTTGTCTTGGTGGTTCTGCTCGCTTTGCATCCCGAAGTGCTTACTGAGATTCACCAGTGTCAGCACTCGATCTCGCAGCTTGAAAACACCCTCAACTGCATCCGAAGCGTTCGGAACTTTGAGTATCCGGCTATGCTGGACAATCTCTCGGACCTTCGCCACGTTAACGCCAAATGGTGTGGAGCCGAGCATGAAAACCAGCAACTCCATCTCATTTGTTCCGGACTCGAGTAGAATTCCTTGATCCTTTGCCATGTTCGCCATACCCGATCTTTATGTAAAAAAGCCGATTCGTGCCAATGCCACCCCAAATGAACCTGATCCGCTCGGTGCAGAGCGGGAGTGCTCCTCTTTTTTCGTCCATTATTGACCGGCACTTAAGCGGTTTCGCAGTGTTTTCGGACTTCTCTAATCCGCCGCACCGATACATGTCAGATGTGAATACGTTCGCAGGAACATCCTGCCTGCTCCCACTGCGGCTGTGGCGTTGCTCTTCTCCCCCAGAGGATTAACCCCCAGCAGTTCGTATTTGCTCGATGCTTTGAGAACGACTACGTCTCCGCTGGTTGTTATACAATACAGGTTCCCACTTACCCACACTGGCGAACCGTAAAACCGTCCTGCTGGCCTCTCGCTCCAAAGCCGTTCTCCGTTTGAAATCCGCAGACAGGAGACCTGTCCCCGATCGTGGAATGTGAAAAGAAACCCCCCATATGCCACCGATGTCGGCACATAAGGCGCCCCATCTTCGATCGTATAAGCCACAGCAGGTTCCGACGACGGCTCAGAGTGGTTCGGCCTGATAGCTATCAGCCGTTTGCCGCTGCCGCCGTCACCGCAGGAGCCGATCACAAGATCGCCGGCTATGACGGGTGAGCTTACCACCCGACTAACGAGCGCCGATGGCGCCTCCCAAACGACTGTCCCCGCCGCCGGATCAACCGCCGTTATACCGTGTGCGAAGCTCGTGAATACAAGACTCGCCTTTCCACCCACCCCTTCGAAAACACATGGTGTGGAATACGATGTTTTCGCGCTCGTCGTTCGAGGCAATCTCCATCGTTGTTCCCCGCTATTGCCCTCCACCGCTATCCAGACGCTCTGTGGATTGTTTGTACTCCGTTCGTGCTCCAGCGTGAAGACGACCACATCGTCGTAAACAATCGGTGATGTGCCGGGCCCGTGTTGGCAATTTGCGCCTGGAAAGTTACTGTTCCACGCTTCATTGCCGTCGTGATCCAGCGCCACAAGCATTGTCTTTGACGTTGTAGGCCATAACACATAGATACGGTCGGCGTCGACCGTTGGCGTCGCCACCGCATAGCTGTTGAGCGAGTTCATCCGATACGACGCAAGAGAATACTCCTTCCGCCAAAGTTCCTCGCCATCCGAAACGCGAAAAGCCTGAATGTACCCACGCGCGCCCTTTTCATCCGCACTTGTAACGAAAACCTTCTCATCCCATACTACAGGCGAACAATGGCCTGTCCCCGCCAGCGCGATCTTCCAGTTGCAATCCGCATCCGTCCACTTGACCGGTATACCCTTGACATGGCTTATGCCCTGGCCGTTGGGCCCGCGAAAACGTGGCCACTGCTGGCCCAAGGCAATGGACGCCCCCACAAGCCAGATGATCGATCCTAAAGTCATGATACCCATTACCGGGCCGCTTAAGAATATGCTGCGTTCTGATAGTCTCATCGAAATTCCCTTGATTGAACGTAATTTCGTTGTCCCAGACGGTTGCTGCAAAAGCCTGCTCGACCATCCATTCGCACAGGGGACTCCTGAACGAATCATTATCGGAATAAAGTACTTGACTAAGAAGCTCCGCACAAGTATATGTATTGCCACCAGTATGCGATAAACACAAAAAGGACTTTGTGCAAATGACGACGCAGGAAGCTACCGAGAGAAGAAGAGAACAAAGGCTCCGTTATCGTTGGCCCGTTAGGTTTGCTAAAGATGCTCAGGGCAAGCCCGCAGCAGGCCAGATTGTCGATATCTCCAGCAATGGGATCGCCTTTTTCTGTCACGCCGACGAAAACTGCCCGCGACTCGATCAGACCGTCAAAGCAAGTTTTGGCGTCCCCCGCTTCGATGAAGCAGACTCCTTCGACACCGTCTTATTTAACAGGATCGGACGGGTCCGACGCATCGATGAGGCAAGCGACTCCGTTCGCTGCGTGGCCCTGCAATTTGCCGAGCCGCTCTTTTTCAAGCCAGGCGAACAGTACATAACCGAAACCGATGCCCAGGGCAGGCTTCAGGCCAAGGGCAAGGTTGTCCTCGAAGCCGAAACAAGGGCCGTTGCCGAAAGCAGAGCCCGACGCAAGACCGAGATGGTCCTTCGCGCCGAGCAACAGGCAAAGGCCAAGCTCAAAGAACAGGCCGAGACGTACAGAGATGCCCTTGTCAGAGCCGAGGAACGAGTTAGGGCAAGCCTTGAAGAGAAAGCCAGGCTTGAAAAGCAGGTGCGGGGCGAGATAGAAGCCAGGTGCAAGGCAGAGGCCGAAGCACGAATGCAGGCTCAGGCCCTCGCTGGCGTTGAAGAGAGGATCAGAGCCGATGTGCAGGAGCAAATCGAATTCTATAAAGAAGCCATCAGGCTCGCTCAGGAAAAAACGCAGACCGAGGTCCATTATCGCGTGGAGGCCGAAACAAGGGCTTGCTCCGAAGTTGAGGCGCGAATCGAGGCCGAGGAAATCGCTCGCACTGAAACATCTCTGCGAATCCAGGCCGAACAGCAGGTCAGCATCGAGCTCCAGGCAAGGGCCAAACTGTTCTCCCAGTTGGAAAAACAACTCGAAGAGGCCCTGCAAGCCAGGCGTAAAGCTGAAGACAACGTGCGTAGCGAGGTCGAAGAGCGGCGCAGAGTTGAGGCAAAACTCAAGGTTAAGGCCGAGGCCGGAGCGGGCAAAATAGCCAAGGTCAAGACCAGAGGTAAAGAGAGAAGACAGAAATACGTAAAATTGCTCGCCGAGGTAAGAGAGAAATTGCACGACGTTACCGCCGATAAGGCACAGATTCAGGATAAGCTCAACGCTGAGATCGTAGCAAGGCGAAACGCCGAAAAGAAAGCTGACGAAGAGGCCCAGAAAAGAGCCTCTGCAGAGGTCCTGGCACAAACAGAGGCCGAAGCGAAAACAGAAGCTCAGGAAATCGTCGTCGCCGAAACCAGGGCGAGAAAACAGGCTGTGAAGGAACTCAGTGCTCAGATCGAGGCACAGCAAGCCGAACACAACAAGAGTATCACCGAGCTTCAGCGGAAGCTAGAAAAGGAAATTGCGGCCAAGAACAAGGTCCAAACCCGCGCTGAGACTGAGGCCGAAAAGAGGGCACGAGCGGAGGCCGAGCTTCAGTCTGAGGCACAGGCAAGAGCGCAGTACGAAATCGAACTAAAGGCCGAACGAGAAGAGAAAGATGCCGCCCAAATCCTTTCTGAAACGCTGAAAGAAAGGTTGACTGAATTGGAGCGGGAGTTGGAATTGCAGGCTGAGGCATTGTCTGAAACCGAGCAGCTCGCCCGCACCGAAACCGACAAGAGGACAAGGCTCGAATCTCAGATCCAGCAGATGATAGATGCCGGAACCAGGGCCGTAAACACCGAGGCCAAAGCCAAACCTAAGGCCAGGACCAAAGCTTCGCCCAAGGCTAAATCCAATCCGGAACTTGCCGCCAAATCTGCGACGAATACTCGAAAAACAACGAAAAGCTCCGCAAAGAAACGTACGCCGAAGAAAGTTTAGATAAATTCGTCGTAGGAAGGCATACAATCCTTCGACCGAGTTGTTCCCTGCACCAAAAAAACTGAATTACCATTCCAGACAGTATGCTATGTGTACCGGGCACCCATTTATTCTGACAGTATTTATAACACTTGTCCCAACCGTCTCCTTCTCCGCCCAACCTCAAAGCGTGCTTAACTGCCAGGTTGAGATTGAACAAGTCTTGACAGATTACACCCCAGCAAACAACGGTGCCGGGCCAATGTGGTGCTACGGCTCAACCGTCATCGCCACACTTGGCGACGACGTTTTTCTCTCAACTATCGAAACAGGCAGGGACGTTCCCCTGCTCTGCAATACAAGATGGCGGCTCTGGCGCCGATTCGCAGACGGGTGGAAGCTTGCCCAAAGCGAGAGTGGTTATCGCCAGCGCGAGCCATGTCCCATTGCCGTACTGCCGGGCGGGCGAGTATTTTTATCTGTGAATCCTTCGCAGGAACCGCCGGGCGTGAAATATGGGCGTTGCCTGCCGACCATTCTCGAATTCAACGCCGATAGCCCCGATGCTCCGCCCAAAAGCCATCTGCCCGCCTGGTCTCCTGACAGCCACTTTACAGACCATTCCTATCGTGGCTTCGCCGCCGATGGTAAAAATGGCGATCTGCTCCTTCTGAATGTCCATGCAGGCACAGGCGAGCAATACGTCTCATATTGCGACCGCGAAGGCAAATGGCATGCTAAAGGCAAAATCGCGTTCCCCATCAGGGCCTGCTACCCTCAGGTAGCTCTTCACAGCCGCAGCGCCCACGTAATGGCAATTGGCGATATCGTCGAGCCCGTCGAGCAGTGGCGTCAGTTGAAGTTCGAAAAACTCAAAAACAAATGGGACTACGTATTTCGCCGCCTGTTCTACACCTTCACGCCGGACATCACCAAACAGGA
>CAZYMD010000044.1:0-3658 GCA_964649005.1 uncultured Pirellulales bacterium | reverse complement strand
GGATTGCGTTTGATCGTGTCTGTATAACCAACGTAATCTTCGCCCAATGGTTCCATGTCGTGAGTATCGAGCCCTAACATGTGTCCCAAGCCACACTGGAAGAACAGCGTGTGTGCGTTTGCTTCAACGGCCTCTTTAGCATTGCCTTTCATCAGCCCAAGGTCTATCAATCCTGATGCGAGCGTCTCGCACGCAAGGCGGTGTATATCCCTGAACTCAATGCCTGGCCTGACCGCTTCGATTGCCGCTATCTGGGCATTTAAGACAATGCTGTAGATTTCTCTCTGCCTCTCTGTGAATTTTCCGCCTATGGGAATTGTCCGTGTTATATCGCCTGAGTAATGCAGAGTTGATTCCGCCCCTGAGTCATTGACTGCAATGTTGCCAGCCTGCATGAGGTTACCATGATAGTGGTTGTGCAGCGTCTCTCCATGAACGGAGAAGATTGTGGGAAAGGCCAAACGAACACCCCTTGCCACTACCACCCCTTCCATCGCCCCTGCAACCTCCCGCTCGTACACACCTGGCCGTGCTGTCTTCATCGCCGTAAGCTGCATCTCGCGACAGGTAGCGACGGCAGTCTCGATTTGTTCAATCTCCTCTGCGCTTTTGACGGATCTCTGTGCAACTACTGCCCTGATAAGCTTTTCCGATGCCCGGCCATGCACAGCCTGCGCTTCGATTCCGAGCAATTGCTGAATCCTCAGCACGTTCTCAGGCCTGTACTGTGGCAAAAAGTGAATAGCTCGCCCCTGTTGCATCGCTTTCTTAAGGATCGATTCAAGCTTGTCACTCAGTAGCGATGCAGCGATGCCTGCCCGCTCGCACTTGTCCTTCAAAGATTGCTGTGGCCCCATCCACACAATATCATCGATAGTCGCATCATCGCCAAAGACACCCTCGGCGCCCTCGTCAACAACTATGACCCCCGCCAGAGCTGGCTCATCCAACCCAAAGAAATACAGAAACGAGCTGTCCTGCCGGAAAGGATACGCATTGTCCGTATAATTCATCGGGCTGTCCTCGTTGCCGAGTATCAGAATCAGCCCTGATTCAACCTGCTTTTTCAAGCGCTCTCTTCTTGTGATGTATGTGGCTGCGTCAAACATAGATTAGTCCTTGCTGGTTGTTGTCTTGTTCTGAGTCAGCAGGCTCACAACGATCAGCGCCGCAACTGAAATAGTCATCGCAGGCAAGACCGCATCCAGTCCCGACAAATAAGCAGGCAGGCTGCTCTTAATGAAACTCATCTCCTCCCATGCCAGAGCGACAGCCGTCCCCGAAACGATGGACAGAATCGCGCCCTGCTTCGTAGCCCCCTTCCAGAACAGCGCCGCGACAAGGCAAGGCGTGATAGCCGAACCATAGATGGTAAAGGCATAGAGCGCCTTCCTGAACACAGTTGTCGATTCCGCAAAAGCAAGCGAGACCAGATACGCAATAACCCCAAAAATCAGCACCAGCAGTCTGCTGAAAAACACAATCGTCTTCTCTTTCGCCTTCGGATTGATATAGACAAGGTAAACGTCCTTGATAAACGTAGTAGCTGGAACCAGCAGAAACGAGTCGGCGGTCGAGATTATAATTCCAACCACAGTCACGAGAAACAGCATCCCCAAAGGCAGAGGCATGAAATGCTTGGCCGCATAGATCAATACATAGCGTCCATTCTCCGGATCGGGGATCATACTGCCCGCCACCCACGCCGAGGCGATAATAAGCAGCTCGATAGCCAGAGCGAGAAATATCAAGGCCGTCACCGCCTTCTTGGCCCCCTTGGCGTTCTTGCTCGCGAAGATTCGCTGATACTGATTTGCATCCCCAAGCACCAGCAGGAAAACTGGCAGGCAATAATTAATGAGATTCGTTGGTTTATAGACTCCCCAGAACTGCATATGATGTGGTCTGTCCCCTATCGCCGCATAGGCAGCTTCCATCCCGCTGAATCCTCCCGCCTTATACAACAGCACAGGAAACGCAATAAACAGCGAGATGGTAATGATCGTCCCCGTCACAATGTCGGCGAACGCCAGGCTCAACAGGCCCGCAAGCATGGTATAGATAATGATAAAAACCGCCGCGATAACCGTCGCTCTGGCCGCCGTCAGCTTGGGCTCGGAAAGAATCACTCTGCCATGCTCAGGCAAAGACGCCACTCTGTACAACCTCGTGCTGTTGCCAACATCAGCGTCGTAGCCGGCAACGGTTATTCCTGCAATTGTGTTTTCCTTTATAGCGATATGGTTCTCGAGCTTCTCCGTGGCGATCTCCTTCTGCCTCGCAGCAATCTGATCTGCGGGCACAACATCGACAGTATAGCTCTTCACATCCTTCGACCACCCATCCCCTTCTTTCACATGAAATCCGACTCTCGCAGTCCCCGTCCAATCCTTCTCAGGCTCGAATACGAGATAGCCCTTCTTCACCTGAAACTTCGTCACCTCGCTATCGGCCTCCATCGCCAAAGGCGTCTTCTTTCCCGCGATAACCTCTAACACCATTCCGCCCGCGTTGAACTGATAGCTTACGATAACCATATACGCAATAATCAGCGCGATAACAGCCAACATCCTCGCGCTGCGTCCAAAGCGCGTCCCGATGATCTCAGGAACAGTATATGCCTCGACGCTGCGCGCCTTCGTGGCGATCAACGACAGAAGTATCATTCCGATGAACGTACCCAACGGAAGAAACAGCGCCGCCATCCCGTCACGATATGCCTGCCCTGCGTTGCCAACGATGGACCCCGTCCCGATCCAAACCGCTAACATCGTGCAGACCATTACCCATGGTGACAGCGACCGGCCCGCCACCGTGAAATCCGCCTGAGTCTTGACCTGTCTTGACTTGTAAGCCCCGATCCCCGTGAGCACGAGCAGATATGCGATTATTGCAGCTATGTAGATCATTCGTTTCCTATGAAGTAACCTTGACTATTGCTTGGGCATCTTACTGAATTTTGCCTGAAGAACCTGCCATGCACTGATAATGTTTACTCAATGAACTGTTCGACGAAGTACTTCGGCGTTAACAGCTCTCCGGTCGCCCGTCGGATCATCTCATTCCATTCGTATCGAGCGCCAGGCGCAAATACGTTCTTGCGCAGGTAAGCACCAATTCGTTTGTCGCCAACATAGCTTGGATTTTTACCCGATTCAAGCTTCAGCACGCCGCGAACAATATAATGATGCAATTGCGAAGCTAACAATTCACCCAACATATAGTTGTGATAATAGCACGGCGCCGTAGTGAAGTGCAGCTTCGAGGCCCAGCCCGCATCAGCAGGGCCGGCGGGCCGTCTTACATACTGATACTTCTCAACCAGGTCCCACCACAGACCGTTCAAATCCTGATCGGGATCTGCATAAAGCTGCTTTTCGAAGTTGTACATCACCATCGCCCAGCGAGCGAAAAGAACCTGCTGAAAACGCAAATACTTCTCGCTCACTTGCTCGACCCTGGCCTGCTTCTGGTCCGACAGTTCCATCATTTCCTGCATCCACGCCGCATTTCTACTGAGCCTCCCGAACAGCATCGCAATCGCCTCAGTTGTAAAGCTGTGCGCAGGCTCTCTCAGCAGCCAGGGTTCGCTTCTATCGTGATACTTACTGTAAATCCCGTGGCCAAGCTCGTGCAGAATCGTCTCCATCCAACGCTC
>CAZYMD010000043.1:14834-29157 GCA_964649005.1 uncultured Pirellulales bacterium | reverse complement strand
TATATACCAATGGAGGGGGCGGCGGCAAACAGGTGACTTTGGCGCCTGAGAACGCGAACAAGCGCGTGCTGGCGCCGACCGGGCCTGTGAGTGACAATTGGAGAGGCGCCGGGGCGTTCGATGACTCCGGATGGCTGCTATGCTCGGGCAATCCCGGGGGGGTAGGCTTCGAGAGAAGCTCGGGCTACCAAAGCTATATCACACTCGATATGGAGAATGAGATGTACAGGAACAATGCAACCTGCTACGTTCGTATCCCGTTCGAGGTGACCGCAGGCAACCTCAATAGTCTGACGAAACTGACGTTAAAGGTCCGTTACGACGACGGATTTGTCGCCTATCTTAACGGCACAGAAGTGGCCAGACGCAATTTTACCGATGAGCCTGAATGGGACTCGCGGGCGAGCAATTCGCACTCAGATTCCCAGGCGGTCGAGTTCGAGGAAATCGACATCTCGTCCTTCCTTGGTTTTATACATGCGGGCGCGAACATTTTGGCTGTTCAGGGGATGAATGTCACGATGACAAGCTCCGACATGCTCATTTCAGTGGAGCTTGTAGGTTCAGCGGCCGCCACAGGGCAGACCGGATTTGCGCTGAATGAGAGCGCACATGTGGCCGCTCGTGCTTTGGATGGCAGCACGTGGAGCGCCCTAAACAAGGCGCGTCTTTCGATAGGCCCGATTGCCGACAATTTGCGCATAACGGAGATCATGTATCATCCCGCGAGCGCAGCGGAAGCGAACGATCCGAATACCGAGTACATAGAGCTGAAGAACATAGGCGATGAGGTAATAAACCTGAAGCTCGTCTCTTTCACTAATGGGATCGATTTCATATTTCCATCAGTTGAGCTTGGACCCGGCCAATATGGACTGATCGTAGAAGACAGCGAAACCTTTGCGGCGCACTATGGCGATGCTCTGCCTGTCCTCGGCCAGTATTCTGGCAAGCTCGCCAATGGCGGAGAACGAATTAAGCTAATCGATGCGGCGGGCCAGACGATTCTGGATTTCAGATACAAGGATGGCTGGCATAGCGCCGCTGACGGTGACGGATATTCGTTGACGATCATCGACCCGGCCAATCCGGACCCGAACAGTTGGGACGAGAAGGATTCCTGGCGTGCCAGCGTTTATATCGGTGGTTCGCCCGGGTCCGACGACAGTGGCTTACTGCCCAATCCGGGATCGATTGTAATCAACGAAGTTCTCGCGCATTCTCACGATGAGGCTTCGGACTGGATCGAACTATACAACACGACGGACCAGCAGATCGATATCGGAGGCTGGTTCCTCAGCGACAGCGCTTCCAACCGGCAGAAGTACGAGATCGCCGCCGGGACGAGTATTGGGGCGCATAGTTACCTCGTCTTCTATCAGAACGTCAATTTTGGCGAGACCAATATGGACCCAGGCAAACACGAAGCTTTTGCCCTGAGCGAGAACGGTGAGACGGTCTATCTGACCTCGGCTCTCGGCGGCGTATTGACGGGCTGGCGCGAGGCACAGGACTTCGGTGCTTCGGAGACGGGCGTTTCGTTTGGGCGATACTACAAACAGAGCACGGGCAATTACAATTTCGTGCTGATGAGCCAGCCGACAGCCTGGGGTTCGAATGCGTATCCAAAGGTTGGCCCGATCATCATAACCGAGATTATGTACAATCCCGATTGGCCCGTCAGCGGATCGTATAGCAGGGACCAGTACGAATACGTCGAGCTGTATAATATCGGCCCGATTCCAGTTGCCCTGTATCGCTATGATAAGGCCGAGCCCTGGAAGTTTACCGATGGGATAGAGTTCGCGTTCCCGGAGATTCCGAATGAGGTGACAATCGGCGCAGGGGAGTACATCGTTATCGCGAAGAATCCGACGGCTTTGATGTGGCGATATCCTACTATGAGGCCGAACCAGGTGTTTGGGCCGTTCAACGGCAATCTCAATGATGGTGGCGAGAAGCTCGAGCTTTCGCTGCCGGGCGATGTTGACAGGTACGGTGTGCGCCAGTACGTACGCATCGAGCGAGTCAGCTATAGTGATGGCAGGCATCCGCAGGATCAGCCTAACAATATCGATCAGTGGCCGATGCAGGCGGATGGTGATGGTATGTCGCTGATGCGGATCGATCCGGAACTGTATGGCAACGATCCGAATAACTGGCAGGCGGCTCAGCCCTCACCAGGTCGGTGACACGAATCATCTTGAGCCACAAAGGATGTCAACGCCCGTTCGACGTTGCTCATAGGCTGTCTTGATATCCGATTCGGATTTCGGATGATGGCTTGGTTCGATATGTAGTGACTATCGGTGGCGAGTTCTTCGGATTATTTCGATTTGCTCGCTTCGATTTTATATACGTGTGTCTTTGTTCGTAGGAAGAGGGCGCCATCCGAGGCGGCGGGGGAGGCCATGAAGCCTGAGTCGAGAGTGTTCGTCGACAAGGCCTCAAAGGTGCGCCCAGCCTTTAAGACAGTCGCAACTCCATCTCTGCTGAAACAGTAAATTCGCTCATCTGCGTACAGCAAAGATGAAGCGTAATCGCCTTCTATGCGTTGCCGCCAGATTTGCTCGCCTGTCGCAGCCTCCAGACACGAGACGACGCCATTGTCGGCGAGCGTATAGATAATATCGCCGATGAGAAGCGGCGAAGGAGTTCGGGGCATGTTCCGCCTGATCTTCCAGAGTACATTGCTGTCCGTGACATCACCAGTACCGGTCGCGTCAATTGCGAACATTTCGGCTCTGCCAAAGCCTGTCAGGATGTAGGTTGTCCCCTTGGCGAACAGGGGGCTGGTGGCGCTTGTGTAGTCGATATGGCGGACTTTCCATAGCTCGTGGCCTGTAGCAGGATCGTAGCCATAGGCGGCCTTGGAGCCTGCGCTGATCATTTGAGTCTTTCCATTGACCTTGACTATTATTGGCGTCGAGAAGGCCTTTCGCAGGTCGCCTTCACTATGAGGCTTGCCATCGTCGTCGAGATCGTCCCAGTTGGCGGTCCGGTCGGTCTTCCAGATGGTTTGCCCGGTCTTCTTGTCGAGGGCGATAACGTATTGGAGGTCCACACCGTCCAGGGTGATGATCAGCAGGTTCTCGAATAGGATAGGCGATGAGCCCGGTCCCCGATAGTGCCTGCATGGAATGTCAGTGCGTCTCCAGAGTTCTTTGTGGGTTGTTGTATCCAGGCATGCGGTTCCATAGCTGCCAAAGCTTATATAAACCCGACCGGGCTCGACAACAGGCGAGGGCGATGCGTAACAGTTGACATCGTTGCCCAGCGGCTCAGGATTGTCGGTGTGGAAGAGCCTGCGATTGAGAAGGACTTGACCTGAGGAAGCGTCGAGACAAATAACAAAGAAGTCGTGGCCTTCAAGAGTTGCTGTCGTAAGCCACACACGACCATCCATAACGACAGGCGTCGACCAGCCCCTGTGCGGGATAGCGGTCTTCCATGTTACGTTCTCAGTCTCGCTCCAATTGAGTGGCAGGCCGAGCGGCTTAGCATCGCCCGGCGCTGAGGCGATACCCATCCCCCAGGGCCCACGAAATTGCGGCCAGTCTCCCAACACAATCGAAGGAGCAAGCAATATCGAGCAAATTGTCAAATACCAGAATAACTGCTGTCTTGTCATAGTCATACTTTAGAACACCCATTTCAGCCCGCAGGGGCACACAATCAGTGATCCCATCCGAGACTTTAGGTTACCACAACCACGACATATACTCAAGTATGATGCGGAGTTGATTTGGCGGAGTTGGGATGCAGCCGGAGGTTGTAGAGGCGCAAAGAAAAAGCCCCTGGCCGGCAAGATCGAGTTTATTCCTTTATGTCCAACGATAGTTCGATATTTTCGAAATACTCGTCTGTCGCCCAACAGGGGCATTCATTGCATCGGCAGATTATGTTGGCGAGCATGAAGTTTTTTCGAGGGGGCCAGGCAGGGCGGGGAGTCGAGGTAGAATGGGGGTAAATGAGCGGTAGGGGGCGGTGCTTCACGCAGTTATGCGGGCAGCCTGAAACCTCATCTTAGCATATTGCCTGTGTTGCCCAGAGCGGGCCAAAGGCTCCGGTTTAACCCCGATAACAGGCTATAGGGGCTGGAAAAATTTTCTACCAGCGGAGCAAAAAAGGCAAATAATTTGATCAAACCAGACAAGCACTCAGTTTGCACCATCAATCAATGCAAAACCGGCTCAGGCCATTGCATTTCCTTTTTCACATCCACGGCGCTTTTCGCCTCATTCCAAATTCTATCGCGAACAAAGACTAAAGAGCCTCCCTGTGAGCCTGAGGGGTGGCAGCCCCAGTAAGTCTTACGAATCGGATGGTTCGTAATTGTGCCCGATGTTGTTTGATATTCTCCCCCGGCCCAAACATACAGGTTCACTATTGCGCCATCTCGTGTTACGCCTATCGTAAATGCTTCCTGGTCGAACAGGTATACAGGCTTGGTTGAAATCACCGAAATACTATTAGCACCTTCGCATTCATTGACTAATTTAATTGTATTATCATAAGTATCATAGACAACGGCAAAAAAGTTCTCGCTATCGACGGCATAACTTTTCAGGTAAATGTAACTTTGGCCGTCACCGGCTGTCGAGCAGCCCATCGAATAGCTGCCAAACCGAGAAGCTACCGTGAATATATCCGTGAACGCTTCAGGAAAATCATAAGGCTCATAGCTTAAAACATCATGCTGTCTCTTACGATCCTGAGGGGCCCATTCAGCGGGACAAATCGCCTTTTCAAGCGTGATCCCATCAATCAGCAGATCAACATCCGCCTTTCCATCTACGCCTGCCGGCGCCACTATGTGTCCTGATATCCGTGACGACCCAGGCTTTTCCACCGCCCAATCCTGCGTAACGTGAGCTACAACTCTTTGCCAATCATTCGTAGGCCCCGGCCAGAAATATACTTCTTCTTCCTTAGAGCGGACAATACCTGGGGAAATTTCGGCAACTCTGACTTTAGCGTACGCACGCCCGGCTTTCCATGGCCCCATATTGCCTCCGTATCCATCGCCAATTCGACCTTTAACCCAAAACGTGAAGAATCCCATATCACCATTATCCATATCGGGCATGGTTTCATAAATTGGATATCCCGGCGCCGATAGTGTTTCTATACTTTCAATGGGGGCACAGAGACCATCACCATTGGAATCGCTCAGCCATCGACTACAAGCCGAATTAACATCCCACCTGTCGTCTATATAATCATTATTGATAACCGTTCTGGCGTCATAAATGGTGGGTGGATGTGAATCACAATGCCATATATTGCTGCTGGCCCGCTCGATCAAAGCACCTTGAAGCCTTCTGATCCTGGGAATCGGGAAATAAAGAGAGCTTTGAGAGTGAAAAGAGAATGGCGCAACCATACCTTTTCGTAACCAAATATTTCCATCAGGGCCTATGCCCGCAAAATGCATCTCTCCATCCTGATAACGAACCGCCTTCGCCCAGAATTCGAATCCATCGCTAATCCAGATTCCCGAATAGGGGTGGTTACACAAATTTCCGTTGTTGGAGGCCGGTGCGATGCCTATGCTGCCGTATCGTCCCATCGTTAAATACTTGTAATTCGCGTTATATGATGCATTGCCTTCCCACTGGAAATCCGTCCTCTGTAAAACCTTAAATGAGTCATCGGCAAGGTTATGCCAGGTAATCGCACTGGATTTGTCAAATCCATCAGCGCCCCAGATAATGCAGTTTTGTTCGGGGACCCAAATACCTGTAGTGTTTTGCTGCGAAAAGTTTAATACGACCTCTGTTTTGTTCCACTCGGTTCCGCCGTCATCCGGTTCGGTGAGGTAATACATGCATCTTGAACCGCCATCGCCGTAACTGCAATAGACGCGAAATTCCCCATCGACATAACATGCAACAATAGTATGACAATGGCGGCCTGTGACATTATCCGGATTGTGTATTTTAGTCCAGGTTATGCCGTCATCTTCGGACATATAAACGCACCGGGGATTGTTGGGCTCATTCATAGGCCCATACTCGTTGAAAAATATCCGCCCATCCAACTGGGTCCACCCCCAGAATGGAATATATGACATAGGCGTCAATGCATTCGGATCGACAACCTCGGTCCAGCTATCATCACTGTTACGACGCCACAACACACCCGCTTTTCCATCGGATGTTGCTCTGCAGGCGACCAATAACGTTCCATTTTCCGTTACCCTCGCATTTTGAATGAATGAGGGAAAATAACGGATTAGCTCCCATCCCGCCCCGGCGCCCTGACTGCGAAATAGACCGAAGGGGTTCCTCTGTTTAAGTGAATACACATAGTTACTATCGCAGGCTACAGCCGCATAATTATCGTCTACCGAATATTCAACAGGGGAAGCAACCGTGATGAAATCCGTGCGCATTACACCATCTGCGACAAAGGCGCCGTCTTTGTTGTACGCTATGCTATTACGGACGAAGTCCAATTGATCGTGGTTGATTTTGTTTTTCTTATTGACAAAATCTATATCTTCGACCAATGCTGCATCGAGACCCCTGTTTATCTGCAAAACAAAGTCAACAAAGTTCACACCATTGTCACCATTGAGGTCGTATTCGCATTCACCCTGCTCAAGCCAATGCTCAACAAACTCACCTAATACCGATAAATTGGCGGTGACAGGCTCTGCAATAGTCAGCAAGACTAATATTATACATATCATTCTCACTACCACACCTCCATCAATTCGGCCGTTCTTACGTAAAAAATATGCTTTAAGTTCTAATGACTCTACCCTCGTGCTTAGGGCCATTCTAAGGGTTAGGAGTTCCAATGCCTACAGTTCCGAGCTCGGTTCTTCTTGCACTGGTTCTCCCGCCATCCGTGATTTGCCATTTAACGTCTAATCGGTGCTCCTGCACGCCACACTGTTTATGATACCATAATCGGGACGGCGATTTCAACGCTTCTAACTATCAACACGGCCAATGCACTTGACAGAATGCCCCCAAGAAGCGTCAATTCACTGAAAATGCAATATTCTGGGACGTTTGCGCACATACAAGCACATAATTTCGGTTACCAAAATAGTCGATAGCGTTATATAATATGGTTTGTACAGGCATTGCTGAGCGGTCAGGATGCGAGCCGGCTGGTCTGAAGCCTAACTCATAACAGACTTGGGGTGGTTGGGCGATAGTTCTATAAACAATCAGAAAATTCATTAGCGAAGAGACTTATGAAAACAGAACGAGAATTGAATCGAGTATCGAGCGGGTATTGGCATAAGCTGCACGTGGCTGGCATAGTGCTGCTAAGGGCCTTTGTATTAACGTTCATTGCATACGTAGGACTGTTTAGTTCGGGCTGCTCAGTCAGCAGAGAGATTATCGAGCTACAGCCTGCGGCGGACCAGACGCCACTCCAGGAATTGGAGTCGAATTTGAATTATCAGGACCCGGATGCTGGCAAGCCTGATTATGTGCGAGTCGAAGAGCAATGAAGCGGCCTGCAAAGGATCGAGTCGATTATGACAGCGCGGGCTGCGAGCAGTGCGCGGTCAGGAAAACTGTGGAGATACATCAGATAATGAAGAAGCTATTGAAACGAGTTGTAGTTGTTGGCCTGCTTGCACTTGTTGCGATTGCGGGCTGTCGGGTGAACCCGGTGACTGGGAAGAAGGAACTTTCTCTGATCAGCGAGGGCCAGGAATTGCAGATGGGGAATGGGTATCATCCGGATATTGTTTTCATGTACGATGGCGAATACCTCGATCCTGAACTCAAGAACTATTTAGGCTCGATAGTGAACCGGCTGCACAAAGTTTCGCACCGATCCGAAATGCCGGTTGATTTTACAGTTCTCAATACGTCGGTGTTGAACGCATTTGCGACGCCCGGGCACGTATACGCGACGCGCGGCTTCCTGTCGGAGTTGACGAACGAAGCGCAGTTCGCAGCGGTTATGGGGCACGAGCTTACGCACGTGGCGGCGGGGCACTCGGCGCTGCGAATGAGCACGCAGATGATTACAGCCGTCGGGCTGGGCTTGCTGCAGAGTTCGCTGGGCGAGTCGGATTCGACGCAGGCGGTGCTTCTGGGTACGCAACTGAGCGTTACGATGTTCGGCCTGTCGTACAGCCGGCAGCAGGAGCATCAAGCCGACCGGGTCGGGACGTATTACATGGCCCTGGCCGGGTGGGATCCGAATGAGTCGATCACCATGCAGGAACTGCTCGGCTCATTCCATAAGGGCAAAGCGTCGTTTCTGGACAAGTATCTGTCCACGCACCCGCCTACGGACGAGCGCATCGCGGATATCCGGAATGTTATCAGCGAGAAGAATATCCCGAATTCAGGGCTGATCCAGGGTGACGGTATATATGCAGAGCGTTGGCAGCGTCGCTTAGCCGGACTGCACAAAGTGAACGGGGCGTTCAAACACTACGATAGCGGCATCGAGCACTATGGCAAAGAGGAATATCAGCAAGCTTTTGATGCGGCGGTGAAAGCGGCTGAGATGGACCCCCGTCAGGCGCCGTTCTATAAGCTCCAAGGTGATGCATTGCGTGGGCTGGGCAGGCTCGATAAAGCGGGCGAAGCCTACCAGACGGCGCTTATGAAAGACCCGCGTTTCGTGCCGGCGAATATCGGGCTGGGAGAAATTGCTCTGGGTAAGGAAAAGTTCGACCAGGCCGAGAAAGAGTTTGCGGTTGCCTCGCACGGATACCCCGGTAGCGTACACGCGAAGTATGGGCTGGGAGTGTCGCAATTTCGGCAGGGAAAGTACGAGCAGGCAATCGAGCCGCTGGTGTTAGTGGCGCAGGCGGTTCCTTCGGAGCCTGCGGTGCACTTTCTGCTGGGAACATCATACTACCAGACGAACCAATGGCAGCCTGCATACGAATCCTATCAAAAGGCGCTCGAAACGGGCCTGAAGGACGACAAGCAAGCCGCAGCGAAGCAGAGAGTAGAGGAATTGACGAAAAAACTGGCCCCGCCGCCAGCCGAATCCAAATAGAAGGCTTGTCTGTTTTTGTGATGCTGCGAACATTGGCGTAGACTACGACAAGGTAAGCGTTTTCAGATATTCCGGAATCCGCGAAAATAACGGAGTGATGGATTAGCTTATGCGGCTCTGTCGGATCCGCTGTGCTCGAAGACTTTAGGTCCCTCGGTCAGTGAGGTTACACCATTTGTTATGCTTGCTCTGATTGCAGAGTTCGGCAATGGAACTCTCGCTCTTGAGACCCTGCAAAATGATGGTCGTTTTTTCCTTCGATATCCATTGGTGTTATTTCACCCGCTGCTCTTAAAAGTGATTTTGTGAAATAATCCCACCTGATTCCACGCTTCTCTTAAAGGAGAGCAGTATGACCTGCACGAATAAGTATACTTTGCGTGTAGATCGCTCACTCGCCAATTGTCTGTTTCTTGCGATATACCATACCCTGAAAAGTGGCGATAGTGTCACCTGCTTCGTTTGTAACGTCGATATTGTAGGTTGCCAGTTTGGGATTGATTGAAACTTCCTTAGCTTCTGCAAACAGGGTTCCTTCGGTCGATGCCTTGACGTACCAGATGCTTGCGTTAATCGCAACGGCGATCGTTCCGTGTGAGTTGGAGGCAACGGCGAAGGCAAGGTCGGCCAGCGTGAATATGGCCCCGCCATGGACCATATCGGCGCCGTTGAGGTGGAACTCCTTGATATCCATACAGGCCTTTGCATAGCCGGGTGATACATCGATTAGCTTGATGCCGCTATGTTCGGCGAATCGGTCGTTCTTGAAAAAGTCGCGAATTTTCTGCATCTGAGTGTCTCCTGACTATGGGCCAGCTTATTCCGGCTTAGTTGAGCATTTGCATTCAAGAGGATGATACAAAAAAGGTGTTCATGTATCAATACAATGATCTGTATACCTGCGGCCGGTGTAATGAGAAGGCTGGACAGCCCAAAATTAACGGTTAGAATCAGAGCTGGCTTTGTAAATATCGCCATGGAAACCGCTATTTATGAATAATACACGGTACAGGCATGGCACAACGCATAATTGATTTCCACACACACGCATTTCCGGATTCTCTGGCTCCTCGCGCTATGAAGGCACTGCTCGCAGAGACGCCGGATGTCTCGGCGTATCTCGATGGGACAATGGGCTCGCTTCTGGGCTCAATGCAGAGAAGTGGTATTGAAAAGAGTCTTGTATGCTGTATTGCAACAAAACCGGAACAGTTCGAATCCATATTTGCATGGTGCAGGAAGGTTCATTCCGATCAGTTTGAGCTGATGCCTTCAATCCACCCGGCGGATACTTGCTGCCTTGAGCAGATCGATCAGATAAAAGCAGCAGGCTTTAAAGGGATCAAGATGCACCCTTTCTACCAGGATTTCTTCATTGATGAAGATCGTATGCTGCCCATATATGAGAAGTTGCAAAATGAAGGAATGCTGGTTGTAATGCACACGGGTTTTGATATCGCATTTCCCCGAATCAGACGAGCCGATCCGCAAAAAATCGTACGAATTCAGGAACTTTTCCCTAATTTGAAGCTCATTACAACGCATTTTGGGGCATGGGAACAATGGGACGAAGTCGAGAGATTCATGATAGGCCATCCGATTTATATGGAGATATCGTTTGCGTTGGAATACCTGGAACAGCCTAAAGCCAGAGAAATGATCCTGAACCATCCGGATAATTACCTTCTGTTCGGGACAGATTCACCCTGGACAGATCAGAAAAAAACACTGTTGTTATTAAAAAATCTTATGCTGCCAGAAGAAAAACTGAATCGTATCCTTTCCGCTAATGCCCTAAGCCTTCTGGAATTACCCTGAAAAAGATAGCCCGATAACCTTCGTAAGGCGCTCTAAACCACGATTATCGAGTCATATAGGTTCAACATTAAGACTACTTGCCACCTAATGTGACATTATTTAAGCAAGTCCCTACCTCTTTTTGTGTGCATTTTGTTGCACCATATCCATAAAAAAGAGATGGATTTCCCTGTTGTTTTTGTCTATACTTGCCCGATAAAAAGACCAAGGGTGCATCTAATAAACATAGCCCTGGACAGTTAAGTAACCTAAGAGAAAAGATTATTGTTAGCAGGAAAACCTTGGAAAGTGGGAGAATTAGCCATGCTTGGCATTGAGGACAAATACGTATCAATGGTATACCTTTTGTGTATCGGGAGTTCCATCTTGTGCGTCATTTACGGCATATTCAGATGGAATCACGGCGTAGACGAGACTCGGGAAGAAGACATACACTGGGCACAAGAGGAAAAGAAGGTTGAAGAAGAACTCTGAAGTGTCAGCAATAAGACACACATGTTTCACGCCATTGGTACGGAACATATTCAGAAAACGGGGAGAAATGCAAGTGCTTACAGAATCAGTTGATCTTGCTGAGATGTTTCGGCCCGATCATGTTTCTCTCCAAAGTAAGTCAATGTGATACAGTACAACAAGCTTTCTCGCTGGGATTCTGGCGGATAAAGGCGCCGTTGAAAACATATATAATCATGCAGACTGCTATCGGGAGGACAGCGCAATGCTCGCACAGGCACAGGCAGTAGGACTCACAGAAATTCTTGTTGTCCTGATCTATCTGATGCTGGTTGTTTTTCTTGGCTGGCTGGGTTACAGCCGGACCAAAACAGCCACAGACTATCTTCTTGCAGGGCGAAAGACACATCCTTTCGTTATGGCGATGAGTTATGGTGCAACTTTCATTTCTACAAGCGCCATCGTGGGCTTTGGAGGCGTTGCCGGCTTATTCGGTATGAGCGTCTTGTGGCTCACCTTTTTGAATATCTTTGTAGGCATATTCATAGCCTTTGTCTTTCTGGCTCCTTCGGCGCGAAGGATGGGACACCGACTCGATGCCCACACATTCCCGGAATTGCTCGCAAGACGATTCGATAGTAAATTTATCCAAATCTTCGCAGGGCTTGTAATATTCCTGTTTATACCGCTATACGCCGCTGCAGTCTTGATCGGCGGGTGCGAATTCATCTCAACACAGTTCGGAATCGACTACAATGTTGCACTGCTCGTATTTAGTATAATAATTGCTGCTTATGTCGTAATGGGCGGCCTCAAGGGTGTTATGTACAGTGACGCTCTTCAAGGCTCGATTATGTTCATCGGCATGCTAACGCTTCTTATATTCACTTACAGCAAGCTCGGTGGCGTTACCGCCGCCCACAAATCCCTTGGAGATTTAGCGACAATGGTTCCGGGCAAGCTACAAGCGATGGGTCATCGAGGCTGGACGGCCATGCCCGCGTTCGGATTCGGGGATGCAAAATATGATTTGTGGTGGATCGTAATTTCGACGATCTCACTGGGAGTTGGAATCGGTGTTCTGGCGCAACCTCAACTGGTCGTTCGGTTCATGACAGTCAAGAGCACACGTGAGCTTAACAGAGCTGTTGTGGTAGGCGGAGTGTTTATTCTTATCATGACCGGCGTGGCCTTTACAGTGGGCAGCCTGTCCAACGCCTACTTCGCTCAGCAAGGTCCGACTCTGACAGGCCGGGTGGCTAAGACGATTGACGAGTCGAAGGGACAGGCAGTGCTCCAGATTATGAAGAAGAACGAGGCGGGTGAATGGGGGGATGTCGAGGGTAAAATGGCCCCTGTAGTCCTGTTCGATGGCGAACTTGACAAATCAGCACGTGAGGCCGGAGTTGTCACCGGACGTAGTATTTCCATTGTCTATGCAAAGGGTAATTCCGACCAGATAATCCCAACATACATAACTTCTGCGATGCCGAAATGGTTCGGATTGTTGTTCCTGTTGACGCTATTAGCTGCGGCGATGAGTACCCTTTCAAGTCAGTTCCATACTGTAGGTACAAGCATTGGACGCGACGTTTATGAACAGGTCACAGGACGACATGGCAAAAGCCTGAGTATTAATCGTGCCGGCGTTTTAATCGGAATCGTAATAGCTATGCTTTGGAGCTACTATGCCCGCGGAGGCTATATTATAGCTCGCGCAACAGCAATATTCTTTGGATTGTGTGCCTCTGCATTCCTTCCCGCATTCGTCGGAGGGCTGTTCTGGAAGAGAATGACAAAGTCTGCCGCTATCTACTCTATGGTGGCCGGTTTTGCGGTGACTGCTTTCTGGCTGTTGTTCATCAAGGCCAAGGAAGCCGGATCGATTGGCCTCGTGGTAAAATTGACCGGCAAACCGAGCCTTCTCGCAGACCATCCCAACTGGCCGGTGGTTGATCCTATCGTGGTGGCACTGCCGGTTTCGATCATAATAGCCATAGTCGTCACGCTACTAACTACGCCACCTCCCAAAGAACAAATTGACAAATGCTTTAAATAGGATTAGTTCACTATAAGAAGACGTTAGATAACATAATATGACTGGAGCAAGGAGATTCAAATGAAACGTGAAAAGCATATTGCAGTAATCGCTGTTCTTGTTTGCCTGATTGTATTGAGTGGCATTGCTCTGCACGCTGAAGAGGTCAAGTCCACCTCTGGAGCGGTAAGTCCTACCAAGGACTCGCAACCTGCGAATGCGTGGGACAAATGGTGGAGTAATTTCAACAATCCAACGCCATATTTAAAAATGGGTTTGGACTTCCGTTTCAGAACAATCTATGCAAAAAACATCGACACTCTGGAAGACGACGCCAAGAGCGGCAAGCACAGCAGAAGTATATGGAACTTCCAGCGTTATCGTGCAAGGTGGTCAACGAAATGGCTCTTGAACACTGATGTCGACTTCAATACTCGACTGACTTGGGAATTCAGGACGTGGGAGGACCCTGAGAGGAAAAAACCTGGATACGAGGACCTGGAAGAAGCCCTGTTTGATACAATGAACATCACCGCTCGCAATCTTTTCGGAGCACCGCTCACCGCCGTCATAGGTAGGCAGGATCTGATTTTTGGTAACGGCTGGCTTGTTTTGGATGGTACGCCACTCGATGGGTCAAGAACAATATTCGTAGACGCAGCTAGATTTACCTATGACTGGAAAGAAAAGGAAACAAAGATCGATCTGGTCTATATCGACCATGCGGCAGCCGCCGACAGATGGCTCAAACCTATCAATGACAGTCAAAAAGGACTCACAGAACAAGATGAGTACGGTGCAATCCTCTATCTAACCAACAAGTCCATGGAGAAAACCCAGTTAGAAGGTTACTTCATGTACAAGAATGACAATCCTGTCGACTACACGGCGGATTTCCCCGCCTCGCTGTCGCGCAAGGCCGAGATATTTACATTCGGTGGGGCCATTCAGAGCAAGATTGACGATCACTGGAACTATCGCGTCGAAGGTGCAACGCAGGGTGGAACCAAAGATGACTCC
>CAZYMD010000043.1:6749-14734 GCA_964649005.1 uncultured Pirellulales bacterium | reverse complement strand
TATATCACCCCACAGCAAGTTTAGAGGTCAATTGTTCACCTGTTGGGCCAAATACAAGGTTAACAAACAGCTCTCAGGGCACTTGCTTGGAGAGTATTTGATTCCGGGAAGCTACTACGACCAAAGCAATAGAGACCACGCTTATTTCCTTCGATTTAACGTGGAATACCGGTTCTAAAAAGGCCATCTGTCTATTTTTTCAAACATAAGTTCATTATAAGTCCTCATTTCTTGTTGAATGAGGCGGCCTAATCGTTAGAATTAGGCGTATTATGAATAAAAGAATATCGCTCAAAAAAGCGTTGCTCTCAGGCAATGAAGCTTTGGCCTATGGTGCATACGAAGCAGGACTCGGTGTGGCCTGTGCCTATCCAGGCACGCCCTCCACGGAAATACTCGAAACCCTGGCGCAGTTCCCCGAAATAGACGCCCAGTGGTCAGTGAACGAGAAGGTTGCTTTTGAGGTCGCCCTTGGAGCTGCTGTTGCAGGCAAACGCAGCTTGTTCGCCTGCAAACACGTCGGGCTCAACGTCGCAATGGATCCCCTGATGACTTCCTCCTATACCGGAATATCAGCAGGTTTCGTTGTCGTCGTTTGTGACGATCCTGGCATGCATTCATCTCAGAACGAGCAGGATACGCGGTGGGTGAGCATTTATTCAAAGCTCCCCCTGCTTGAACCATCAAATCCTGCTGAGGCAAAGGAATTTGTCAAAGAAGCTTTCAAGATCAGCGAACGCTTTGATACACCGGTACTTCTGAGAATGACGACGCGGATATCTCACACCAAGGAGGATATGGCTCTTGGCGAGAGAGTAGTCCCCAAGCAGCCTCCATTAGAGAAGAACATCCCCAAATATGTGATGGTTCCCGGACACGCTCGTGTAAGGCATGCCTTCGTAGAGAAGCGAATCAAGAAGCTGAAAGCTTTTGCTGAGAAAACGCGATTCAACAAGATCGAGCCAGGGAAAAGCAAGAAGCTGGGCTTTATCACTTCGAGTGTGACATATCAGTATATAAAAGAGGCATACCCGGAGGCGCCATGTCTTAAGCTGGGTATGACCTATCCATTTTGCGATGAGAAGATCAAGGCTTTCGCCAAGAGCGTCAAGAAACTGTATGTGATCGAAGAGCTCGATCCGTTCCTGGAAGAGCACATCAAGACTCTCGGGATCAAAGCATCGGCCAAGGATCCATCCTTTATGCTTGGGGAGCTGGATCCTGCCTGCATACCTTCGATTGTTCAGGGCAAAGCGAGAAGTGTTAAGAAAGCCGCGAAGCGAATACCACGACTTTGTCCGGGCTGCCCTCACTGGTCCACATTCGCCATTCTGAAGAAACTCGACCTCTATGTTGCAGGGGATATCGGCTGTTACACACTTGCCTGCCTGCCTCCAACATCGGCTCTGCACTCATGCGTCTGCATGGGAGCGGGTGTTACTTTCCACGAGGGATGGCGAAAAGCGGCCCCTAAGAAGAAAATAGTAGGTGTTCTTGGAGATTCCACCTTTGTACATTCCGGTATAACAGGCCTGATCAATGCCGTATACAACAAAGCAAGGGGTCTTATTATCATACTGGACAACTCAACAACCGCAATGACCGGCGGTCAACAACACCCTGCTACGGGCTTAACAATCCGAAACGAGCCGACAAAAAAGCTTATCCTGGAGGACCTTTGCCGAAGTTGTGGAGCTGACAACGTAGATGTCATCGACCCTAAAAATCTCGCCGATTTTGAGGCTCTGGTAAACAAAAGAATTGACGAAAACGCCTTGTCAGTGATTATTTCCAGGCACCCATGCATATTAATCAAGCGAAAGATATGACATTAGCTTATGAACGATAAGGTTTACAGCATCACATTCGGAGGAGTTGGCGGCCAAGGGATATTGAAGGCTTCCGAGATATGCGGCTGGGCGGCCATGTACGGCGGCTACCACGTCAAGAAATCCGAAGTGCATGGAATGGCACAGCGTGGGGGTTCTGTGGAATCTCACGTTCGATTCGGAACTAAAGTGGCGTCGCCCCTGATCTCGGAAGGCGGAGCGGATTTTCTTGTCTGTTTCCACCTTGAAGAGCACAGCCGGCTTAAGAAGTTCCTCAAGAAAGGCGGAGGCGACCTGGTCGGATATCTTGACAAAGTCACCAACGCTATCGATGATCCGCGCTGCTTGAACACAGCCCTGATCGGGGTGCTATCGGCGAAACTCCCAATAAAGCAGGATTGCTGGCTCAAAGCGATTGAAACTGTCTTCAAGAAGAGTATTGTGGCAAAGAATAAAGAGGTGTTCCTCGAAGGAAGAAGGATGGGACAATCATGATCTGGAAGCAAGATGTCGAATGCATGGACTCTGCCGGGCTTAAGACTCTTCAGGGTGAACGTCTTCGGAAACTCATAGCCCACATTTATCAGAACTGCCCTGCATACAAGCAGAAACTCGATGCAGCGGGTGTTGTACCGGGTAGCGTGACCTCTATCGACGATATCAAGAGACTGCCCTTCACAACAAAGGTGGATATGCGGGACAACTACCCTTATGGTCTGTTTTCGGCGCCTCAGAACCAGATCAATGAGATTCATGTCTCCAGCGGCACAACCGGCAATCCCACCCTCGTCGGCTATACAAAGGACGATCTCAAACTGTGGGGCGACGTTATGGCAAGAGTACTGTGCTGCGCTGGCGCAGAACCGGGCGATACAATACAGATTGCCTACGGCTATGGATTATTTACCGGCGGATTGGGTTTTCACTATGGAGCTCTGGAGATGGGTCTTCGAATCATACCCACATCATCCGGGCAAACGGCGAGACAATTGAAAATAATGCAGGACTTCAAACCCCGTATAATTGGCTGCACACCCAGCTATGCGCTCTATATGGCAGAAGAAGCGAAAGAGATGGGGATCGATCCAACACAGGGGAACTGGAAAATCGGCATTTTCGGCGCCGAGCCCTGGAGCGAATCAATGCGGCGGGAGATCGAGGTCGCCTGGAACATGCTCGCCACGGATGTTTACGGGCTTTCCGAAATCATCGGTCCCGGCGTGGCACAGGAATGTACGTACAAGGACGGGCTCCACATTTTCAGTGACGTTTTCTACCCCGAGATTATCAATCCCAATACGGGTGAGGATGTAGCTGAAGGTGAGGACGGGGAGCTGGTTATTACGACGCTAACCAAACAGGGTATTCCGCTTATTCGATATCGCACTCGTGACATTGTCAGCATGAATAGTGAGAAATGCCGCTGTGGGAGGACAAGCCCGAGAATCAGCAAGATCAAGGGAAGAACCGACGACATGATTGTAGTGAGAGGCATAAATGTCTTCCCATCACAGATCGAGCACGTACTCGTCGGAATTGAAGGCACCCAGCCTCACTACCAGATCGTCGTGGATAGAAAAGCTCACAAGCTGGACAGTGTCGAGGTGCTCGTCGAGGTCGAAGAAAGATTCTTCTCCGACGAGATCAGGAAGCTCAACGAGCTTGGCGCCCAAATCAAGAAAAAGATTGAGGCTGTTCTATCAATCGGGGTAAAGGTAACACTCGTAGAGCCCAAAACTATTGAGAGAAGCATGGGCAAATCAAAAAGAATCGTCGATAGACGAACGATATAGGAGTTCAGAAATGAAGATAGCTCAAATTTCGGTGTTTCTCGAGAATCGAAAAGGCCGGCTTTTTGACGTGTGCTCGCTTCTGGGGGCAAATGGCATCAATATCCGAGCATTGACAATTGCTGAGACCGAGAGCTTTGGTGTTCTGCGGATCGTGGTTGACAAGCCCAGCGAAGCGCTCAAATTGCTCGGTGGAAACGGATTTGTAGCCAATCTTACCGACGTGGTCGCAGTAGAAGTCGGAGATAAACCCGGCGGCCTGGCTGACGTGCTAAAGGTGTTCAACGATAATAACGTGAACATTGAATATATGTACGGATTCGTCGAGAAATTCAGTGACAAAGCGCTGCTGGTTTTCAGATTCGAGGATGCTGAGTTGGCACAGAAGATACTGGCGACCAACGATATCAAAGTGGTCACACAAAGCGAAATAGAAGGGCTTTGAGATCATTACAACGGTGCTTCAGGCTCGATATACCGAAAGGGATAGAGCCTATTATCAGCATTATCTACGGAATCCTTTCCTACGAAAGAGGCCCAGATGGAAATACCCTTTTGGAACAAAGAGATTGAAACGCTCGATAGAGATGGTATCCGGCAGATTCAAACCGAGAGGCTCCGTGGTATCATCGCTTGGGCGCTCAAGACCCCATTCTATGGGAAGCGGTTGCCGCAGGTCGGCATAAACTCTCCCGAACAGATCAAAGGGCTTGAAGACCTTCAACGCATCCCGTTTACTACAAAGGATGATATGCGAAGGAGTTTTCCCAAGGGCATGCTTGCGGTTGACATGCAGGATATTACCAGGGTTCATTCGTCAAGCGGCACCACGGGTATACCCACGGTTATCTACTATACCCGTGATGATGTGGACAATTGGACCGACTTACTTGCCCGCAGTATAGTCGCCACGGGCGCAACCAACCGGGACATTTTTCAGAACATGATGACCTACGGCCTTTTTACCGGTGGCTTGGGCTTGCACTATGGAGCGGAGAGGGTGGGAATGACCGTAATCCCCATAAGTGGCGGAAATACAAAACGCCAGATTCAGACCATGAAGGATTTTAGAACGACTATTCTCCACATAACGCCGAGCTACTTGCTGCATATCCATTCGAAGCTTAAGGATGACAACATAGCTCGTAAAGAGCTTGCCATAAAGAAGGCTTTCGTAGGCGCAGAGCCTCACTCGGAGAACACTCGCCTGAAAATAGAACAATTGCTCGAAATCGACGCGTACAATTCCTATGGATTGAGTGAATTGAACGGTCCGGGCGTGGCTTTCGAATGTATGTATAAAAAGGATATGCACCTGTGGGAGGATGCGTACATCGTCGAGATCATCGATCCGAAGACAGACGCAGTTCTCAGAGACGGACAGGAAGGCGAGGTTGTTCTCACGAATCTCGTTCGCCGTGGAACGCCGATCCTGCGATATCGCACGCGAGATTTGGCGTTTCTTCACACGGAAGCATGTGAATGCGGCAGAACACATCGAAGGCTCTCCAGAATTCTTGGTCGAACCGATGACATGCTGATCATCAACGGCGTTAATGTTTTCCCATCGCAGATCGAAGAGAAAATAATGAAAATTCCGGAAGTGGCCACCAACTACCAGATCTACGTTGACAAGAAAGGAGAGCTGGACCGCCTAACGGTCAGAGTTGAGATTTACCCGAAGCTTTTCCTGGGCGGTGCTTCAGAGTTGGATGCTCTCAGAGCACGCATCAAGGAAGAGCTGAAATCATCAATTGTCATCAATCCAGCGGTTGAACTCCATGAACCTGGATCGCTGCCCGTCTCTGAAGGCAAAGCGAAACGCGTTGTGGACGAACGCCCGAAAGTCTGAGGATCTGATTATGGCAAAACAGCTTACTGTGTTCGCGGAAAACAAACCCGGCAGGCTCAAATCCATTTCTGAGAACCTGCTTAAGAACGGAATTGACATCAGGGCCTTCGCAATCCAGGACAGAGGAGACTATGGACTGCTGAAACTGATTGTCGACAAACCACAGGATGCCTATCTGGCTTTGGCGGATCTCAGTTGTGCCTGCGCGTTAAAGGATGTGCTTGCGATTTCCGTTCCCGATCAACCAGGCAACTTTCACCGACTCACCTGTGCCCTCGCTGACAATGGTATCAATGTGATTGACGCTTACGGTTTCGTACTGCAACCGCACAAAACAGGTATTTGTTGCATAGAGATAGAGCAGCCGCATATGGCGAAGGCCGAACAGATCGTAGGGGGCGCAGGCTTCACTATCCTTACTGACGAAGAGTTATACAATATGTGAAAACGACACGGACCTTGCTTGTTGGCTGGTCTCGTATGGTGCATCAACCCGTCTTGGGTCAATGTTTCCTTCCGGCTTATTTCCTCCGTGGTGCTACAATATCTTTGTTCTCAGTGTCGGCTGGAGCTTTGACGGATTCCGTTATCCCTTCGTTAAATTATATGGAATTCAGATTAGCTCATCAGCCGAGACTTGGCCGTTAGGCTCATCCGGGTCGGTGGATTCGCCTTGAGCGGATTCGATTGGCTCGACTTGATGTAGCGCCGGTGTAAGGATTTTGTGCAGGCCGTCCCAGCGGCGTTGTACAAAGCCAAGCGCGGTGCCGACAATCAGCAGCGCTATAAAAACACCCAGGGCATACCACAGATTATGATCGATTTGCCCCATTCTCTGTCTTTTCGCTGTGAATGCGATATTCATTTCAGCCTTCGGTTCGACCTGCAAAGGTGAGTCGAAGCGCAATAGCTTGCCGGAAAAGGGCATGGCAATTTGTAGTTGGGCTACGGAACCCTCAGCGGCCTCTTGTGCCTGGATGATCCGTTGAGTAATCAATTTGAGGTTCTCACTATCAGCCTGCCCAAGGGAGCTTTCGATTCGCTCGGCCTGTTGCTGGCTAAAGCTCAGGCTTTGGTTGTCCGGTGCTATCAGACCACCGCTCTGATCGGCTGCATCGCCGGAAGCCTGCTGACGCAGACGCCCTCGCACGTTTACCAGACCAACCATGGCCTGTTGCTTTAGCAGATTGTCGAGATCCACACGGATATCTTCATTGAGGGCTGAATTGCCGCGCGAGAAATTGTAGCCTTTCGCCAGCGCCCTGCGAGCATCGGTCTGGTAGCCTCTTTGAGCGAGTTCGTGCGCCAGCTTTTGTTGCTGCTGAGCGAACCGCTCGTTTGCTGTGTTGGCCTCCATGATTTGTTTTTCGTAGAACGACAGATTATAGCGGCGGACTTGCTGATTCATCACTACCTTCTTATCGATGGTCAGCGTTCCTGCAAAGTCGTCATATTTGAAGCCTTCGGGCACGTACACGTGCCATGTGATTTGCTTGAGCGGAAGATCGAATCGAGGTCCCGAAAGGCCGTGGACTCCGGACCAGCCGTTAGGTCTGCCGCCTGTTTGAGCGGAAGCCAATCCTGCGATATACACCATATCGACTAAAACATCACCGGATGCCTGTTGAGGCAATGGGACGAGCAGCGCATCGTGTCCATCGACATTTTCACGAATGGACGGTTGTGCCGCCTGGCCGTCAACCGACAGGGACCACATCGCTGCGTCCTTCGGCAGTATGGTTTGCAAGTGTCGCTTGCTGCCAACGCGAAGAAGAAGTCTCACGCGGTTGATGGTTTGTCCGCCTTGTGTGACAACGGTTTCGATGTCGGTGCGGCGGACATCGGCCCCAACCTGTGTGGCTGCGGCGTGGCGTTTGGCATTTACCGTCAAGATGTGGTCCGATGAGACATGTCGATAGCACATCGCGGCGGCGGAAAGATCTCCTGCACCGAAGTACTTGGGAATGCTACGTGCTTCGGCGGGGCGTAGCGCCGTGTTTATATCGTTAACTGAGATTTCCACGCGGTCTGTCGCGAACACAACCGTATGGCCCTGCTGCAAGTCCACATTCAGGCAACGCGCGGGGGCCAATTTCACTATACCATCGGACTGGTCGTACCGCGTCTCATACGTCACCCGCAGGAGGTAGGGCTGGTCATAGACTTTGTCAGCCAACTCTACTCGCCAGTTGCCATCGTCTAATTGCTCTCGTCTGGCGATTCCAGGACCTGTGATTGTGATGCCCGCTGCATCGGATGGCAGAGCCAGGTCAAAAGCTTTAGTCCCTGCGTGGAACAGGCGATACCGCAAATAATGATTGTGACGTACCAGACCATCGGTTACCTCTGCAACGTGCAGAGTCTGGACGGTCACGCGAGGCTGCACCAGCTCGGTTTGTAAGTCCAGTTGCCAATCAGGCCGCAGCAGACGAAATGCCAACAATCCTTGGCCAGGCTGGCCCATCTCGGCGGGGTTGACTTCGCTAACGCCCTGTCGAGATGCTACCGACAAAC
>CAZYMD010000043.1:0-6739 GCA_964649005.1 uncultured Pirellulales bacterium | reverse complement strand
ACGTACGCCCTGTTCCGAACCTATTACCAGAGTTCCCGTATGCTTGAGCGCATCGGCCAACGCCACTCGCGGCGCCGTCAGTCGCTCAGGTATCTGTGCCACAGGTCGACTCAAGGCCATGTTCAACTGAATCGATCCAGTCAGCTTGCGTTTGAAATGAATGCGCACGTTTCGCTTGCCGTCTTCAATCATTTCATCCCAGTGGCTCACCTGCTCGGCCGCAAGAGTATCGATGTCGAAGCCTTCTGGTATGTTCATGACGACGTCGAACCGACCGGCCTTGGAAATCTCGATTATCCACCGACTGTTGTAAACCAGCCGATCATCTTCGACGTTGAACCTCGCAGTCTCCTGAGTGCGCAGCTCGCTTTGTACTGCGAGGACGCGCCCCGTGACAACGCTATCCGGAGAATCGAAGCGATATGCCTGTGTAATCTGCTCGCTCGCAAGCCCCGGCACTGCTTTGACTAATCGCTCGCTGTCTCGAACGAAATCGCCTGCGTTCATGGACGCGGGATGTTGATCGACGCGAATGTACACAGAAGAATCAGCCGCCAAACCCATCACGCTGCGCTGGTCGAGAGCGCCCTGAACCACCAGCGGTTCCAGACGCACATCATAGGGCGCCGAGGTGCTTGCTGATTGTGTTATTAGTGTCAGCTCGTATGTCCCTGTAACAGCCTGGTTCAGACGCACTTCAAGCTGTCTGGCCGCCGGATCGAAACGCCAACTGCCCACATGCGGCGCGCTTACCGACGTTACCGTTTCACCCTCTGCAATGCCAAGCTTGATCGTATCAACCTGTCCCTGTGCTATTTGCAGTCGTACACCATGGAATACCTGCGAAAGTCCGGAACTCAGATGCGCCAGAGCCACATCCTGAGCATAGAAGCGAACCTCTTCCTGCGAAGTCTGGCGCTCTTTCGGCCTCCATGTGAACACCGCCGGCTCGCCCGGTGTGAACATCGCCTCGACTTTAGTCATGTTCTCCTGCTCGCTGCGAATCAGGCCAATCGCCTGCGGCGCATCGATCAGCACATTCGCGTCAGGTATCTCCAGGCTCACGTTGTTGGTCAATGCCATTGGCAGCGGCAGCTCGAATCGACGCTGCCTGCCCTCGCCCGTTACAGGTAAGGGAACAAGAAATGTCACATTCACGTCGTAGATGTCCGCTTTATCAATGGCTATTTTGTGCAAACCATCTTCTGTTTCAACCTTCACGTGCCGAGTCAGTTCGACAGGCGAGAGCAGCACAGCGGATTCATTCAGCAATGCAAAGCTTGATGCCTGGCCCGCGGAGATTCGCAGCTTATACCGCAATTCCATGCTGTCCGCCTCAGCCAGGAGGGAGCACTCGATACTCTCGATCATTGGCATTTGAGCCAGCGGTTTGACTTTGGCCGACCGATTGGAGCAGCCTCCGGAAACGCACAGCAGCGAAACAATCAACAGCAGTAGAACGACGCTCACCTGTACTGCCGGAAGAGGTGTTTTGCCTCGAAGTCCAGTCAATGCGCGCCAGGCGCACCATGCAGTTACCATCACCGGGACGCCCCAGGTTAAAAGGGCCTTCAGGCATGGCCACGTGACGGGCATTTTAGCAGTAAGATAAATTGCCGCAGCTAAAAATGCCGCCAAAGCAGCCCACTGCAAGCGTCGTCGGACTATGGTGACAATTAGGGCAGCGACTACAACCAGTGACACTGCGATGATATCCGCTATAGTGATGTTCTGCCGCCATGCTGGGATCAACTCGGCGCTTACCTTAAACGCCTGCTCGGGATCGGCGTTAACCGCCTGTGCAAAGCTCACCGATGTCGCGGGCGCGGGCCGTCTTATCTGGCCAATCATCGATGCCTCAACACCCATCCAAATAAACGCGGTCAGCAACACCAAAACGATTAATTCGGGTAGCCGCCTTCTGAAGAAAATCGTGCACGCAATAACGGATGCCAATGCCAGGATACCCGTAATCCATACAGCAGGTCGTTCTATCCATCGCTCGGATGATCTGTTCCAAAGCAAACTTATCTGGTGGAGTAATGAAGCCAGATCAACTTGAGCGATCTGTCTGATCTGTGGCTCCATATTTCCACCTGCCGGCGCAATCGACCATTCGTCGGGCACTGTGATATACCAGTCGGCGTAATTTATGGGAACGGTTGAGGCTGGGGCTGTCAACTCTACTTGCCGCTTCCATCCGCCGCTTGCCTGGTGCACCTGGCCATATTCCAGCTCTATAGTCGTTGGCTCATTGGGATTGGCCTTGCGATTGAGCGGTATGAGCAGCCTGCCGCTATTGGTGTCGTGTGACGCAGCCAGTCGCGTTGCCTGTTCGGCATTACCTTTTCGCTCGATTAATGACACCGCCCAGACACGTGCTTCTGCGGGCATTGCTAATGACAGGAACTGGCCCGTGGTGTTCTTGACCTTGTAACGAACGGTTGTGACCGATTCGATCCGTCCATCAGGGCGAACCGCGAGCCTCGTCTGGTGCGCCGCGACATCGAGCACCACCGACAGCAGCGTGCTCCTTCGATATGGATCGATGCTGAGTGTTGCAGTGTGGGGCTCGGTGACGTATTTGTACGCCGCCAGAATCGGACTGCTTGTCAGCAAGTGATAGTCGCTTGGCAGCTCGTCCAGGGCGATCGCCAGCAATCCCACGTTGTTCGCATCCTGAGTTGGCTCCATTTGCAACTTGAGGTCCAGATGGCTCGTTACGACCACATAGCCCGTCTGTGTCTGCACATCCTGGCATTGCAGCGCGCCGAGTTGAATGGGCTTATCGGTGCCATATTGCTGAGTGTAGGTTACGGCCAGGTTGTAATCGCCAATTACCTTGCGCGTTAGTTTCACCACCCAAAAACCGTCCTGCCTGACCCAGCGGCGAACGTCACTACCTACGAACTCCACGTTCTCCAAACTTTCGGGCAGGCTGAAACGCAGCTCATCCACAGGAGAGCCGGTTATAACATAGTTAATGACCGCTGAGCCATAGGCCAGCGCCTCGCCGATTGATTGCAGATGAAACACTTCCGCCCTTATCCCGGCCGGTTTGCTTTGCGCCATCAGGCTCAGACTCCAGTCGGCCTGTCGGAATCGGTACGCGAACTGTGCCTGGGCTACGCGCAATGGCACCGACGCTGTATGAACCTCACGTAGATTCTCAACCTGGGGATCTTCGATTTCGATCCCTGCCTCGGTTGCGACGACTACGTAACCGCGTTGCGTTTTGGCGCTTGTCACCTGCAAAGCCGGGATGGTTTGGAGCTGGCCCAACGGTCCGCGTCCCAATTCCAGACGCAGATGAATGACCGTGCGTCCTATCACCGGCTTGGCGAATACCGCGCTCACAGTTGCGGCAGCATTTGCATCCTGAGCTTCGGAGAGGTGATAGTCCTCAACCTGCTCGCCATCGACGGATGCAACCACCATGCCGGTGGGTACTGCGATCTCGATCTGTCGGATTGGCGCATCGCGCACATCTAATTCCAGTTCAGCATCGACTACGAGGTCGTCTTCTTTCACAGTAACCACAAAACGCCCCGCGACGTCGTAACTGGACACGATATCATCTACAGAGAGACGCAGTTGGTAATGACTGCCTGCGTATGTGTAGAAGAAAGCTTTGCTTTGGGGGATGGGCCTGTTCCGGGCCCCGCCCGCCTGCACACGAGGGAATAAGGTTGCATCGATCTGAGTCAGACCCGATGAGTCCAGGACCACTAATTGCAGAGCGCTGTTTGTCCCTACGACCATATGGCCGCTCGCCCGGATTCCACCTGAAGGCTGGATAACCGGCACCTCCGACTCAGCGGGCAGTGCACCCACACCTGCTTCGCCAAGGATACGCAGACGATAATCATTCTCCTGAGGTCTGCTTAGTGCGACTACGAGATTACGCACGCTGTTTGTGTCGTTTGTGACCGACCAATTGCGGATGTGCTCGCCATCGATAGCCGTAATGCTTAACTCAGATGGTATCGCAAACGTCAGTGTCTCGATCTTGCCCTGGGCGACCTGGAAATCGAACAGCGCGTCAAGGTGCAGCAGGCCCGCTCGTACGTCCACGATTGTATTGGCCTGGCTGGAGAGCACTAACTTGGCGTCAGCCAGCTTGACGAGTGGTTTCCACCGCACGACAAGAGGCTGGAAAGGGCCAAGCAGAGCGTCAATCGTCAATTGCTCCTGCTTGATTTTACGCTCGATCCGCATAGCGCCGGGCAGCTCCACCTCGAGGTCGGGCCGATCGCTTACAAGCTGAATCCGCCGCACTCGACCGGACGGCGCCTCGATGCGCGCCTCTCGCCATGGACTGTTGGGATCGATTTGCGGTTTTGCGACGAATGCAACATTAAACGGATGCCGGCCCGCCTTTGGCCAGGTTACGTAGTAAGCCTTCTTCTCCCGGTCATAATCCAGCCTGTAGTCGAGGTACATTTGACCTAACTTATCAAGCACCACATTTCCCTGGACAAGCAACATCCGCTGATTCGCCTGCTTCGTCACCGCCTCGAAGTCGAGACTCAGGGCAAGCTGCTGGCCGTCGATTCGGCTGGTGATCCGCACCTCAGCGATCTCGATGCCGGTTGAATCATTTGCTGTAGTCGATACAGACTCGTCAGCCAAAACTCCCGACGTCAGCAATATCCAGGATAACAACAGCAGCGCCATCTTGAATTTCATGGCCTCGTCCTCTCAATATAAGTACAGTCTTTTGCTACAATGGACTTCGTCATAATATTAATCATACGTTCAAACTGAACTTGACGTATGTAAAACCCACGTAAAATACAGTGACTATGGCGCTCTCGGTAGTTGTTCTGCCTTTCGGATCAGATCAGTCAGCTCGCGCACATCGCGATCGAGAGGCAGAGCGATACTAACCTGCTCGACGATGCGCAACACGTCTGTCAGGTTTCCCTGCCGGGCGTGTTCCGATTCACGCAGCAACTCGGCAAACCGTGCCGCGCCTGCCGCGAGGAAAAGACGAGGGGCGTTTTCGACCGTGTGTCTTTGAATAATAGCACTTTCCAGACGCTTGGATATCTCGTCGATCTGATTTGTCTCGACGTCGCGATACCGTACGAATACCGTTCCCAGATCATCCTGCTTATCCGCCGACGTCTGACCGATCAGCTCCAATTCGTAAAGGGCCGTCGAACACTGGCCCGAGCCCACCTCACCTGCATCGATTGTATCGTCACGAAAGCGTTTGTCTTCTATGTCACGGTTCTCGTAGCCTATCAGCCGATATCGCCGCACACGACGAGGATTGAAATCGACCTGAATGCGGGCGTCTTTCGCGACATTGTGCAACGTTGCCGAAAGTTGCTCGACGAAGACCCGCTGAGCCTGCTGGGCTGAATCGAGAAAGACATAGCTGCCATCGCCATGATCGGCCAGTGACTCCAGAAGGGCATCGTTGTACGCGCCGTATCCGACTCCCACGCATGTAATGGTTATACCCTGTTTCCGATCCTCTGCCACCTCATTGAGCACAGCGTCGGCTTCGGTCTGGCCCACGTTGGCAACGCCATCGGAACAGAGAATTACGTGATTAATCTGCTGTGGGGAAAATGAGCGACGAGCGACAGCATAACCAAGCTTCAGCCCGGCCAGAAGATTAGTCGCCCCTGAAGGCTGTATGGCATTGATTGCATTGCTGATCTTATCGCGCTCGCTCGCAGGTGTTGTCTCAAGGTGTAGGCGCGCCTCGTTCGAACAGGTTATCAGAGTAATGCGGTCGACTTGCGATAATCTGCCCACTAACAGATTCAAGGCATGCTGAATAAGGGGCAGTCGATCCGCCTGCCCCATCGATGCCGAGGCATCCACAACAAAGACCAGGTGGGCGGCTTTGCGCTGATCACGCCCGACGGTTCGAGCCTTAACCCCGATCTTGAGCAGCGTCAGGTTCTTCTCTCGTGGGGCGAAGGGCGAGCGGGCGGCTTCCACATGAACAGCAAATGTAGGATTGGCCCGCTGAGGATACTGATAGTTGAAATAGTTAATAAATTCCTCCATCCGCACCGCGCCGATAGGAGGCAGAAAACCAGCCTTTATATATCGTCTGCAAAGAGCGTACGAGGCCGTATCAACATCGAGAGCGAAAGTGGACAGCGAGTCCCGCTCGGTCATCACCCACGGATTGACAGGCACTACCTTGAAATGCGAAGCCGCAGGTAAACTATCAACATCCTCTTCAACATTCTTGGCATTATTGACAGAAGACGACCGCTTCCTCGATGCTTTGAGTTCTTCCATCTTCTTCCTCCTGAACTCCTCGGCTTTCTTCTTGGCCACTATTTCCTCTTCCGGTGACAAATCAATCTCTGAGATCATCTTCTTGATCATATCTCGCACTACCTTTGGCCCGGAGACAATCACCTGGTTGTTCTCAGGCCGTGACTCAATGAAAACACTCGGAGGTCCTTGACCGGGCATGTGCCTGAAACCGCCATTAACAGCTTCTTCAACCTCTTGTGGATCGGCGTATTTGAGCTGTACTATTTCGTATTCTGTCTCGGCGCTGTTTCGCATGGAAGTTGAGGCCAGGTCGCTGATGTCGTAAACGCGCGTCTCCATCTTGCTCGGAAGTGAGTCAACCGTCGCTATGGTAATAAGGCCATTTTCCACGACGTAGCCGATATCGACAAAGCCGCTCGAAACCGTCTTAAGCAGATTATCAAGCGCAGTACCTAATCGAACGGGTGGCAAACCGTCCATGTTTATG
>CAZYMD010000042.1:6594-29376 GCA_964649005.1 uncultured Pirellulales bacterium | reverse complement strand
CACACATCGGGCTTCCCCTCGATAGGGCGATTGTATCCTTCAGGGCTCTGGTCTGGCATTCCCGGCCGAACATCTCGAACGAAATCGAAGATGTCCTTCGGCGCGATTCCCTTGACGTGCCACTTGCCGCTCATGTAGGTATCGTAGCCCGCCTGTTTCATGTATTGTGACCAGAAACGCCCGGCTGCGGTTTCCTTTTTGAGATTAGGCTCTAAATCGCGGGCATGCCATAGAAACCGGCCTGTGTTCAGCATGGTCCTGCTGGCGACGCACACTGCCCCATGCCAGGCGCCCTGATTGTACGCATGGGTGAACGTTGTGCCCTTACGGACAAGCCGATCCAGATTCGGCGTCTCAAGCTCATCGCACCCAAGCGCATGCAGCGCTTCGTACGTTTGATCGTCGGCGAAAAGGAACAGGATATTGGGCTTGCGTTTTGATGCGGCGGCAAGGTTGCTCACACCGGGAAACGCCAGGGCGAATGCGCCGGCGCCGATTGTTTGCAGAAATTCTCGTCTTCTCATGTTCTATCCTCGGTGTCCGAATAGCACGGCCATGTTGACTTCTGTTGCATATTGTTACTACGGAGCATTATAGCGGCAAAGGCTCGCTCCAGACAGAAAAACCTCAATCTCCTGCACCGAGCATATTCAACGCACATTCCACATATCACAACCACTCATCCGGTGGCCTGCAAAATGTAGAATCACTCACTCGGCGGACTTTGTTTGCAGTCCCATAGATGGAAATACGCAACACAGGCAGGCAGGATGAAGACGTCGCCGGCCCAGGCTATTAACATGGTGACGCCGGTGAAGGCGCCGAAGTATTGGATCGGCTGGAACTCGGCCAGCAGAAGAATGCCGAAGCCTGCGGTGGCGACAATCGAGGTGTACGTGATCGCGCGGCCGGCCTTCTGGAGGCTGGCATCGACCGCGTCGAGAGTACTTAGGCCTGAGAGCTTTTCGCACTTGAAGTGTGCAAGGAAGTGTATGGTGTCGTCGGCGGCAATGCCGATGGCCACGCTGGCGATCATGACCGTCGCAGCGTCGAAGCGTATATCCAGCAGCACCATCAGAGCGAAGACCCCAAAAATCGGCAGCAGGTTGGGCAGTATGGCGACAATCATCGCGCGCAGCGACCGCATGAACAGGCCGATCAGAATCAATATGGTGACACAGGCGATAGCGAGGCTGCGGATCTGCGTGTCTATCAGCGACTGCTGCGCACCGTTGGTAAGAGATGCGACCCCTGTGAGCTCGTATGTAGCTTCCGTGGGAATCGTGAGCTTGGCCTGGGCTTCGATGAAATCCAGCAGATCGTAAAAGTCTTTGCTGGACATCGCGCGGACGAACACCGACATCCGCAACGAAAGAGGCCCGCCTTCTCTGTGCCTGTACGTTCGCAGCATCGTTCTTAGCGGATTTTTTCGCACCGACTGCGAAGGCATAAGAGCCGGGCGCGGAATCTCCTTGAAGCAGGTGGCAAGCGTCTTGTAGTTCATGACCTTAGCCACTTCCGGCCGGACCACAATCTTCTCGCCCAGCGCGTCAATCGCTTTTAGCAACGTGCTTCCCTGCGAAGGCTCCACAGTCGCATCCAACTCCACAGTATAGAAGCCCGTCAGCCTCTCGCCTATGAACTGGTAGTCGCGCCTGATTTTCGAGTCTTCCGGGAAGAATCTCAACACGTTCGACTCGACCCTGGATTGGGAGGTCAGCGCAAGCGAAAGCACAAACGCGGCCAGCCCCAGCAGGAACACCCGTCCCTTCCAGCGAACCATCCGCACGCCGAGGGCGGCGGTCCAGTGCGGCCTGATAAGTCGTGGACGAACTACCGTTCGGTGCAGCGTGCAAAGGATGCCCGGAATGATGGTGACGTTGAAAAAGAAGGACAGCACTATACCAAGGGCCGTAAACGTGCCGAACTCTACAACGGGCTGCATGCTCGATACTGTCAGAGCGCCGAATCCGACAGCGGTAGTGACATTCGACAGAAACACGGGCCTCATAACCTCCGCCAGCGCATCTCTAATCGCCACCGCCCGGCTTCCCGAACTCGGCAGAAATGCCAAAAAGCGAGAGGTGATGTGAATCCCCCCCGAAACTGCCAGCACGAAAAGCAGCGACGGGATGGCGACGGTTATCATGTTCAGTGTCTTTCCAGCAGCCACCAACAGCCCCATCGTCCAGATGGTCGTCGCACCCAGCGAACACATAACTGCAACGACCGCACCGAAGCTCCGCAGGATAATCGTGAGGAACACAACCGAAAGCAGGGCCGCAATGGGCAGGAACTGGCGTGACGCCTTTCGCGAGCCTTTGTCCAGAGCGAGATTCATCAGCGCCGTACCTGCAAGATGCACGTCGCTTGTCCCCTCCGCCACCTCTGCAACAGCCGCCTGGATCTTCTCGACAACGAGACTTCTGACCGCCGGGTCGTCGATCCGTTCGAGATACACGATCAGGCCGAAAGTGCGCCCATCTTCGCCGAGCAGCAGATTGCGAAACAGATCGTTCTCCCGCAGCAGTTCCCGCCAGTCTTTCCTGAAGGGCGAGAGCAGATCCGCCACCGTCGCCAGGTCGAAGACACGATCCACCTGCTCGATCTCGCCGAGCCGGTCCGATAGCTTTTTCTGGAACGACAGGGACTCTTCGCCGAGAGGGTCGTCCGCCTCTGAGGCGATGACGATGAACTCCTCGTTGCCGTACTTATCCAGAAACCGCTGGTACCGCTCGTATTCGGCGCTCTCGCTGCCGAGCCATACTTCAGTGGAATTGTCGATTCTGACGTTTCTGAGAAAGTACAGCGGGACCGCGAGACTGACAAGGCACAAAATCGCCAGGTAGCGGCCTCGTTTAACAAGGAATTCTGCAATTCTCAGTTCTACATTGTTCATCGTCCGGCCATTGTTCCAGGCCTGCGGTTCGCTTCGGCCCGTTCATAGACACTATATCTTGTTTGCCAGTTCAAGGAAAACCCCACCAAAGGCGTGTTTCCTTATCATGCTGCCACTAATTGAGTGTAGTAGTCTATCGGATGGCCGCTTTTGTAGTCCACATCTTTTGTCGAGATTTTTGCCCCCATGGCGAAATTACCTTGAAGTCACGAACTGATGTGGTGTATCTTCAATTCACGCAGAGAATACTACACGTCGGATCACTGAGAAAATTTGTTCATCAAGCGGACCTTTTCGTTAATAACGAAAGGTGCTTCAGATGGCAACGTTGGGTAAGAACCGGAGGGGTTTTTCGCTCATCGAGCTGCTGGTGGTTATTGCGATCATCGCAGTGCTGATGGCGATCCTCATGCCCACACTTCAGCGCGTCAGAAAACAGACCAAATCGGTTGTCTGCCAGTCTAATCTAAGGCAGTGGGGCGCATATTGGGCCACTTCAATCGCCGAATACGATGGCCAATTCCCCCACCCCGATCCATCGAACAAGGAAGCCTGGGATCGTTGGGGAAAATATTGGGGAGGTTGGGGCGGCTGGGGCTGGGGTCCCTATTGGGGCTGGGGTAACTGGTATGGTTACAATGCCCACTATTCTCAGACAGGTTATCACCACTACCAGGATCCTACCAAAGGAATACGCTGCTGCCCTATGGCGACCAAGCGTGCTATCCGAAAGCCTGGGGGGGGAGGAGGATCTGAGGATATGGGAGGAACGTTCAAGGCATGGGGCTGGATATCGCAAAACCAATCCATGCGAATCCACGATGTCTACGGCAGCTATGGTTCGAATCCCTGGGCGGGTGTCCCACACCCTGATTGGGATGAGCATTACCGTGATCTTCTCTGGAGAACTCCCGATGTCAGGGGCGCAAACAATATACCCCTTCAAATGGATGCCTGTTACCCGGCAGCATGCATCGGGGGCGCACATACACCTCCGCCGAAATGTGACGCCATACCGGATGCCAGAGTCCAGGAATATTGGGGTGGGGGCTACTGCATCAACCGCCACGATGGTTTCATAAACGCTGTATTCATGGACTTCTCCATCCGCAAGGTCGGCCTAAAGGAGCTATGGACGTTGAAGTGGCACCGCGAATTCGACACAGCAGGCCCCTGGACCAAAGCAGGAAAAGCAAAACCAGAAGACTGGCCACAATGGCTCAGATCGTTCAAAGACTATTGATGGCGCAACACGCTGATGGAGACACAACACTATGTGTGAGAGAAAAGCGTTTACCCTCATCGAGCTGCTCGTTGTGATCGCTATCATCGCTTTGCTGATAGGGATAGTGATGCCTGCACTACAGTACGCCCAAAGGCAGGCCCGCTGTATCGTTTGCCGGTCGAACGTGAGGCAGTGGGCGATCATACTGAAAACATACACGACAGAGCATGAGGAGGAGATGCACAATCAGGGATTCTGCGACATCGGAGCACCTGAATTCTGGATGCACTGGATAGACGCAGGCCGTGCAGGCAACAACCGCGCTTTGTGCTGCCCCATGGCAACCAAACCAGCCGACCCAACAGGCAAGCTCAGCCAGACGGATATTCGCGTAACCGGCGGAAAGCTTCGGGCATGGGGCAGAATCAAGCCTTTTCTCAACAATCATAGTATGGCGAAATGGCACTATTTCGGCAGCTATAGTATGAATAGCTGGTGCTCGGTGCCGGATGAAACAGCCAGCTTAATTATTGGCGCGACTCTTTCGGGTAACACCGCTGACGACTTCTGGAAAACCACCAACATACGCAGTGCCGAGCGCGTTCCGCTGTTTGGCGATGCCTGGTGGTGGTGTGCGTGGCCAAAAGATAACGACAGGCCTCCCACATACGAGGACGAGAAATCTTCATTTCCGTGCGGCTGCCGGGAGTCCATGCAGCGATTCTGCATCAATAGGCACGATGGCTACATAAACATCTCATTCTTGGATGGCTCAGCTCGGCGCATCGGCCTAAAGGGGCTTTGGACATTAAAATGGCACCGCAACTACAACACGGCCAACCAATGGACCAAAGCAGGCCGCGTAAAACCAGAAGACTGGCCGCAGTGGATGAGACACCTTAAAGACTACTGAGGAACAGCAGGGGGCTTGTCGGTCCAAAGACGATTCGTTCAATTCGGCTTGGCTTAGTAGTAGTACTTGAACGTGATGTCGATGCGCCAGGTGTCGGGCGGGCCTTTTGTCTGGGTAAGTTTGATTCGTTCGCACTCCAGGCCCGGCCAGCGGAACACCAGAGAGTCGTGAAACTTTGCGAAACTCTCGATGTCGATATCCTGAAGAACGACAGTGGCGCCCTGAGTTTTCTGATCGCGCGTCTTGATTATCCCTTTCGAGCTTAGCGTGCACTTGCTGTCGGGGATATTGCAGATCCTCGCAACGCGGTAGACCTCGGACGAGTAGCTGAACTGCTTGGGCGCCTCGTTCGAGTCGGTTGCGCGGTCGGGATCGAGATTGAGAATCTCGAGCATCTGCGCATATGCCTTATCGTATTCGTTATGCTTCTTCTCGGCGGCCTCCCGCGCACGTGGTAAATACACTCCTCGAACGAGAAGCAGCCAAAGGCCCACAACCAAAGGTACGCCTATGTAATACAACAATGGATTTTTATATATGTCTTTCATAGTTTCGTTCGCATTATTTTTTGGGCTTTATGCTGAGGTTAAACTGGTCGCGCCCGGCCTTAACACTGTAGTTGCCGCTGACGTCTCCAAGACCGTTCGATTCCAGCGCTTTCTGGAATCTGAGGGTGTTGTTCTTGTTAGTGGTGCTGCCGGTAATGCTCATCGATTGGGCCGAGATTGTAATCTCTTCGATCTGGAGGCCGGTCGTTCCGGCACTCTTGTTGACAGCATCGAGGATCAGCGGAAGTCTCGAGCTTAACGATGAATCTTCGTTGGGATTTCTGATGCCGGTCTTTTTAGCTCGCAGGCGATTAATCTCACTCGAAAGCTTGGTTTTCACAGTGGTTCTGGTTGGAAGCTGCTGCCCCATCACAGCGAGGTAATTAGAGGCAAGCTTGCTCTGCCAATCGTTGTTTTCCCCGTTTGAAACCCGCAACCGCATCTGGAAATACAGCCCGACACAAACAAGCAGAATCGTAACCGCGATACTAAAATATTTCAGGGCGTTCTCCAAACGACGTCTGCCCCCTTGAAAAGGCATAAAATCGTCACGTAAGTTAACCTCGTAGTACTTGTCGAGACTATCAAGAGCCGCACCGCAGGCAACAGCAAATTCGACAGGATCAACATCGCCGATACTGTCGCCGGTTGTTTCGGAAATGTCGATACTCGTAACCTCAACACCGAGCCTTTCGGTAAGTCTTCCGCCGTCCACGTCACCCTTCGTATCCAGAACAGCAAGGCGGCTCATGGGGCCGAGCGTCCTGGCCAGAGCGGTGGTCATCAGCACTTCTCGCTGGAGCACTTCCGACCTGTTCTGTGTTGCGCCGAGCAGAAACGTTCGAACCGTTGTGGGGGTCTGCGTTTTGCCTTCGCCGTCGACAGGGGGTATAACCAGATATCCGTTTCGCCCCGAAAGCATCCCAAAGACCGTTGTGCCCGTCGCACCTTCGCCTGACGATAGCTTCTGCTCGATAAAGGAAGACAGACAGTGAACGTCAGGCCTGATGGAAACCGGATCGATGCCATTGCTCTGAAGGGCCATCAGAATATCGGAAAGGACGTTCTTCCTGGCCGTGAACACGTTCAGATCGGAGCCTCCATCATTGACGCAAGCGATCTGAAAGGCAATCGCCACGTCGCTGGAATCGGTGGCGAGTGCATCCTCGGTGTCGAAACGCACTGTAGCGGCTACCCTCTTCGGATCCGTGAACTCGCTGTGGATGCTGTGCTGCATGAACAGCGCACAATCCAGCGCTACAGTGACATTTCCGCTGCTCCATTCCCGCTCGGCGCACCCTTTCGCAATCAGACCCGCCAAGGCGTGCGATCCTGTTTCCTCCTGGCCCGCGACAGAGACACTGAAACAGCCCTCCACTTTCGAGTGCGAACCATGCCCGCCAATGCAGACAACGACAGCGCTATCTCTACTTATGTACAATCCCAAACTATTATGAGCTTCCACTTCGAGCAAACTCCAAAATCATCATATATCAGGTATTCACCACGGCGATCCGCTTGACCTTCTTGCCGTCTTTTGTAATTGCGATGATCGACGAGGCCTTCGCGACTCCGCTGACAGCCGTGACACGAATCGTAAAACACCGGCTGGTCATCGTTATGTAACTTTCACATTTGTCTATCGAGTTGGAAAACGCGTACAGCTCGCGCTTCAGCTCTTCCATATCCTCGAAAGGTTTGATGCGCCTTCGCTGGATGATCGCCTCCGCTATCCTGTCTGCCTTGCCGCCAAAGGTGAACGCCGCTTCCAGAACGTGACGCGGAGCGGTGTTGATGTTAACTTTGCCGGAAGCCCACGTCCCCATATATTTCAGCACCGACTCTTTCCGGATATCGCTTTCCACTATCGGACGAGCGAGAGTTTCGGTGTCGATAAGGGAACTATGAAACAGCTTGGCAAAATACGCCGCCTGTTCAGCCATCTGCTGCGATGCGGGAACGGTTTTTCTCACTATCCTCGTTCTTGGCGTCCTCGATACTGCAGTGCGGCCCCGGCTCGTGGTCGGCGTAGTCACCGGAGTCCTAACCGTTCGCGTCATAGGTTTGAACTTGACCTTGAACGGCTTTATCTCCGCGACCAGCCCCAATTGCTCCTTCAGCGAGTCGACCTGCTCCAAAGGCATGCCCATCCACTCACAGAAGGTATCGAAGCCCGCCCGTGCTTCAAGACGTATGTCCTCGTCTTCTATCAGTGCCCAGCCGAGGGGGTACTTGGCGTTTTCATCCTCTATTTCGATTGTTACTTTGGCCGAGCCGATCTCGAACTCCGCCGCCTCGGTAACATAAGGCCAGGGCGGACCGTAAGGACCTCGTATATCGGGTGGCTCCTGCTCGTAGTATTCGTCGTCGGTGGATAAAAGATCGATAAAACTGTTGGCGTCGTTAGAATCGCCAACACCCATAGTGTTCATCAGGTCAATCATGCCCGCTTCCGCTTCGGCCTCCGCTTCGGCTTCAGCAAACTCCATTCCCTCCATCACCTGCGCCAACAGCTCGCGATACTGCTCCTCCGTCAGCGCAAATACATCGGAGAAGTCGGGCTCGTTGGGTCTGTCGACCAATTTCGGCTCTAGCTCCTCCAGTGTCGCCAACGCATACTTTACCGCCGAGTCGCAACTGTATCGCGCCTTGCTGTAGTCGATGATATACAGGTCGCGGTGACGCTGCGCCGCGATGCGGGCAGTCAGCGTATAGCCCAGCGTAGAGAGAACGACCAGGAGCACGAGCGTCACCAGTAAGATGATGCCCCGGCTTCCGCAGTTATCTCGTATTTTGAGGTCTCGTCGATACATTCATGTTCCTGTCTGTGATCGCTTTTCCTGAAACATCGGCCTGTTCGCCCGTTCCCGCCGCTTGATCCGTGACATCCTGCTCGTTGGCGTCGCCGACGGACGCAATTTCAAACTTGATCTTGCGTGTTCGATCCGCCGCTATCATGCGAGTGATCTGCAGCGCCTCGGGCACTTCGAAAGCACCAGTGGACGTCTTGTCAGCTTCTGCGAAAGAAAGAGTAATTCTGATCCCGTTGGGCAGTGTATCGCTGTTCCATCTGTCCAGGAATATATCGCCCTGCGGAACCTCGATTTTGAACATAGTCACGCCCGAACATATCGGCACGAACGGATAAAGCTTCTCCAGTTCGGTCCGGTTCTTGTCCAGGAGCTTGTCCTCCAGCGTGATCCCGTTGTGGCTGCGATAGAGAACGAGTCCCGGCAGCGAACTTTCGACATCGTAGCTGCTCTGCCAGACGATCTGTTCGAGGATTTGCTCTTTGTTCTTGTCGTCCAGTATGCTCCTGGTAATCTCAATCCTCGCGGCTGCAAAGCCTCCATCGAGCCTGTTGGCGATAGTTATCTTGGTGCCCGAGCCCGGGGATATCATCCTATCGAGATCTTCCGCGATTCGCTGGTGGACCTCGCCAGGCAATTGTGCTCCGTCCAGCCTTCGCGTCACCGCCGATGCGGTCTTCTCGGCCCTGCCGTAAATGGTCAATACCGTCACGAGGACCATGGCGCCTATTGTCAGGGAGACAAGCAGCTCGACCAATGATAAGCCGGCGGCAAATCTGCCCGCCCGAGCCGCCCTTAACTCTCCGGTTTGTACGCGATTGACGCTCATCTATTGTCCCTGCTGCTTTTTCTTCATCAGTATCTCGAAAAGATCCATGAAGCTCATCTGCTCAACTTCCCTGTTCGTAAGCCCCGTAGTCGGGTCTATGGCGTTCATGTACTCCTCCTCACTCGAGTACTGAGCCTCGTCCGGATTATCCTGCTGTTTCTGCCGCCCTTTGGTTTTCAGATCGGCTTCGGATTGGATCTGTGCGGCCTGCTGCTCAACTGTGGGCGCGCCGCCCGCTTCTTTGTAAAGGTCGAGGTTCTGTTTTATGAACTCGCCGTCGTCCGTCACAAGCATGCCGTCTTCGACCCATTTCTCAATAGTCTCCACATCGACGCCGGCGTACTCCGCCGCGTCTTCGAGCGATTCGAGAAGCTCACCAACGCCCTGCTCATCCTTCTTTGCCATTTGCAGAAGCTGGTCCTTGGTTAGATCGGTCAGCCAGTGCATCAGCTCGACAGTCTGTTTCTCGCCCGCCGAGTCTTCGTACTCAGCGGTGCAAACGCCGCGTATCCACATCCGCGATGTGATGGGCTCGTAGAAGCTTTCCACGGTTGTTTCCCACTGGATGCCCGGATACTTCTCGCTCTGGCCGCGCTCGATACTTTCCTGCAGCAGCTCAGACGTCAAAAGAGTCTCCATGTTCTCGCGAGCCACCTCGAAGGCCTGCATGCGGAGCCCTGAATCCATCGCCGAACCCGCGCAACGGTTGATCACGACCAGAACACTGGATGTGAACAACGCCAGCACCATCAGCGCAGTAACGACCTCAACCAGGGTAAAAGCCCCTGAGGTTCGCACCTTGCGTTTTGTATTGCTTGCTGAGATCATATGCTCTATTACAGCCACGGAATATCCGCCTGGCCTTTGGGCTTCAACAGTCCGACGTCGCCCTGTTGCAGCACGACCATCCTGTTGAGTCTATTGACAACCACTGAATAATACTGTTCCTTTTCATCGGAAAACACGATCTTGCCGCCATATTGCCAGCCCGCTCGGCCCGCCCTGAACTTGGCCTTGCCTTCGTTGGTAAAGTCGCCGTCGTCGAACTCGACATAAACGACCCGACACGTCTCGGCGAAATAGTTACTCGATATAATCTCCTCTTCCAGAACCTCCGAAAGATCGGGAGAGGTTATTTCTCGAAGCAGATAGCTCTGTTCCGTTATATCTATTATGATTTCATATCTTCTATCGCCCTGAGCGGCGCTGGTCGCCGCCATTCGCAACGTTGAAACAAAATCCTGAACCTGCGCCTTGAACTTGCTGCGCCCCAACAGCCCGAACAAATTCAATTGCGCCAGAAGAACGAACAGCGAGATTATAACGATCACCACTACCAGCTCAGGGAACGTCATTCCCGAATTCCTCCGTCCCCACCGAGCAGCGGAAGAGCCGGTCGTTCGCTCACAAACCTGACGTTTAATATGCATCTGTACTAAACAGGTCGGCATCGTAGCCTTCACCGCCTTCTTCTCCATCGGCGCCGTAGCTCACAATGGCAAACGGGCTGTTGCCTCCGGGAAAGAGCTGATATATGAACTCACGCCCCCAGCCGTCTTTGTTCACCTCGGTGGTCTCGATATAGCCGCCCGGCTCCCAGTTCTCGACATCGCTTGGCTGCTCGATAAGCTCCAGCAGGCCAAGCTCTTCCGTCGGATAACGCCCTGTATCCATCCTGAACTGGTTGACCGCTGCGTGTAGCGATTTGAGGTTCATCTTGGTCGTGGTGACACGCGCCTGATCGATCTTGCTCGCCACCTTCGTAACAACGAGCGTCGCCAGCAAACCGATGATTATCAGCATCGCCATAAGCTCGACCATTGTAAAACCATACCTGATACGTTTGTTTTTCCTCGTCATGTTAAACTCCAGGACAATCCTTTACATTTTTCCGGCTGAAACTTCCAATATGGGCAATATTGTGGCATACGCGATGATTCCAATCACCACAGCCATAAACACTATGATAAGCGGCTCGACCGCCGCACTCAATCTTTCTATAACTACGTCTGTAGAGCTTTCGAGGTTGTCGCTAATATTTTTTAGCATAACCTCAAGCTCGCCGCTCTTTTCGCCTACCGCAACCATGTGGGCGATGGCCGGATCGATAACGCCGCTGTCTCGCAAAGGTGTTGCGATATCCGCTCCTGAAAGAATCCGTTCCCTCGCGTGTCTGACAGCTCGCTTCATAATGCTGTTGCCTGTAACTTCCGCAACGACGCGCAGCGACTCGGCCATTGCCAAACCCGAGCTTAGCAAAGTCGAAAGAGTCGATGCGAAACGTGCGACAACACGTTGTTTGAGCAGAGGCCCGAAAAGGGGCAGTGACAGCAGGAACTTGTCGCGCATGTAAGCGCCTCGTTCGGTCTTGAAAAATCGCTTTATCGCAAATACAATACCAGCAATAACCACAATCACAAGAAGCAGCCACCAGCTTCGCAGAACGTAGCTGACATCCATCAGACGCTGAGTGATCCAGGGCAGTTTCTGGCCTGTCCTCGTGATCTGTTCTGCAATCGTTGGAATAACCTTGACGGTCAAAATCATAATTGCAACCAGGCAGAGGCAGAACAGAACGATCGGGTATATCATCGCCGTCATTACTTTCGATTCCACTTTCCGGCGTTTCTCCATGAAGCCCGCGATTGTGAAAAAGCTGTTGCCAAGCGAACCTGTCATCTCACCGACCCTGACCATACTGACATATATAACGTCGAAATAGTCGCTATAATCCATCATGGCCTCAGTGAACGATTCGCCTGTAACAACCCTGTCGCGAATATCGGTAAGGGCGTTCCTGAAGTCGGAATCGGACGCCTGCATGGTGAGCACCGAAAGCGACTCGGTCAGCTTGATGCCTGAGTTGAGCAGGGTGCCCATTTGTTTTGTGAAATCGATGATCTGTGTCTTTTTGCCTTTGGAGAGGAACCGGAACACCGCGGCCTTTTGCTCATCTTTGGTCCCGATTTCAGTGACTGATGTCGGATGGATGCTTCGCGCCCGAAGCTGCTTGCGCGCGGCATACGAGCTCTCGGCTGCGACTGAGCCCTTGACCTTCTTGCCGTCTCCGGCAATCGCAATATATTGGTATCTGGGCATTTCCCGTCTTTCACCAATTGTCTTCTATCGACACCGCCCCGATTCGTTTGCCACAAGAGAGCGGATAGCCACACCCGAATGATAACACAAGCAGGCAAGGGCAGGCTACATTACATCCGCTTGAGTAACTCTGAGCACCTCGGAAATGGTCGTCGCACCTAATATTGCTTTTCTAGCGCCATCCATGCGCAGAGTCTGCATCCCCGCTCCGAGTGCATTCTTCTTTATTGAGCCGGCCGTATCCCTGCGATAGACCATTTCCTGAATCTCTTCGTTAATCATCAGTATTTCATAAATGCCGGTCCTGCCGCGATAGCCCGTCTGAAAACACTTATCGCACCCGGTCCCGATAAAGAACCTGGCGTCTTTGGCGTCGATAGACGCATTATCGCCTATTCCAAGCTCTCGCAGCTCTCGCGGCGTAGGCTTGTAAGGCTCCTTGCAGTTCTCGCAGACCCTTCTGACGAGACGCTGCGCTATTATCGCTATCAACGACGAGCTGACAAGGTAAGGTTCGACACCAAGATCCAGAAGCCTGCTGACCGCCCCGGCTGAATCGTTCGTGTGAAGCGTGCTGAAAACCAGGTGGCCCGTCAGTGAAGATTGTATCGCCATTCTGGCGGTCTCGATATCACGCACCTCGCCGATCATAATCACATCAGGGTCCTGACGAAGCACGTGCCGAAGGGCCGTCGCGAACGTCATGCCCTTCTTGCTGGCGACCTGTATCTGGCTTATACCTTCGAGCTGATACTCGATCGGGTCCTCGATTGTTATGACATTTTTCTCAGATGAATTCGTCCTGTTGAGGCATGCGTATAGTGTTGTGCTTTTGCCGCTGCCGGTGGGTCCTGTTACGAAGATAACACCATGCGAACGACCCAGGAGTGAATCGAACTTCTCCAGATCCCCCTTCGACAGGCCAAGCTCGTTCAATCCGAACAGGCCCGTGCTCTTATCGAGCAATCGGAGGACAGCCCGTTCGCCGAAGCTGGTGGGCACGGTACTGATACGCAGATCGACCTCTCGCTGGCCCAGCCTTACGCTGCATCTGCCGTCCTGGGGCATTCGACGCTCCGCGATGTCCATGCCCGCCATCACCTTGATACGCGAAATGATCAAAGGCAAAACGTTGCGGTTCAGGTTCAGCACATCGTACAGGATACCGTCGATGCGGTAGCGAATCTGAATCTTCGCCTCGTATGGGTGAACGTGAATATCGCTGGCCCGCAACTGAAGCGCGCGAAACAGAACGTCGTTAACCAGCCTGATCACAGGCGGGCGATTCACAACATCCAGCAAATCGTCGCTCGTGGTGACCTCATCGACGAGCTGGTCGAGGTTCTGTGAATCAAGCTCCTCAGCCACTTCCTCAATCACCGTAGATCGCTGCTCGTACGCGACGTCTATCACCGAAGTGATGGTCGTTCGCGTGGATATGGCCGCTTTTACAGCCATGTTCGTCATCTTCGAGACGTTGTCCAGCGCATTGGCATCCAGTGGCTTTGAAAGAACCACCGTAAGCTCACCGTCCTCGCCGTTTTCCTTTACCCCGACGAGAAAATGATGCTGTGCATACGTAGCCGGCACCGACTCCACAAACTCGGCGGGAACCGAGTTGGCCGGTATCTCCGCAAGATAGTCCCAGCCCAACGCCTCAGCGAACAACTTGAGAACAGCCTCTTCCGTGAAAAAGGGACAGTTGAGCAAAACTTCGTCCAGACGCCCCTTATCGGTGCTCTCATCAAGAAACCTAACTAATTGACCTGCGTCAACCAGCCCGGTTCGCTCCGCGGTTTTTATCAACAAATCCTTCATCTATTTCTTTCGCCGGTGCCTCGTCGCGTTCAATTCTTAATATTATTATAACTCATCCTTGATTGCTACTACTCAGCCTCCAGCACCTTCAAAGGATCCATAGGCCCTGGCTTGATACCGGGAATGTTCGAGTACTTCTGGAATCTGTTCTCAAACTTCTCGAAAGCCTGGCGATTCCGCTCCGATATCTTCTCCAGATCGGGCAGGCCCTTGGCGTAATCCCTTGCAGGTCTTATGATTTCGGCCTTGACGAACACATACAGCCTTCTCTGAAGATCGCTGTTGTTCACGCTCCTGAACAGTCCGCCAATCAGTGGAATATCTCCAAGAATCGGCACCTTGCTCCCGCCCTTGCTCTGGTTCAGCTTGATCATTCCACCGAGGATGACCGTGCTGCCATCAGGGATGGTTACAACTGTGCCCAGGTCGCTGGCCGTCGTATCCGGAGGCCCATCACCGCCCAAATCCCCGAAATCCGTGCGGTTCAGTGTTATCTCCAGACGAAGCAGGTCCCCTTCGCTGATGTGTGGAGTGATGCCAAGATCGATTCCAGCATCGTATCCCTCATAGTCGATAGATGTCTGAATCATGTTTTCCTGTGTACCCGCTGTCCCTGATGTGACGGGTATGGACGAGGTTTTCTTGACGTACGTCGTATCCGTAGTGCTGATCGTACCTTCCTCGTTGTCGTTGACAAGAATCTTGGGCTTTGCCAATACGCGACCGTAGCTTTTCTCCTGCATCAAAGTCAATAGAGCATTGATGTGTCTGTCACCGTAAAAACCCGTACCTCTCCCACCAGCCGACTGAAAATCAACATAACGATCACGGTCACTCGATAACAATTTAGATATAATTGATGATGAGCTAACCGGATTCTCGCCCGGGATAATTGTACTGGCCAGGCCGGATGTGTCTAAAAGATTGGGAAAACTTTCCACAAGGTTCAAATCATATTCGAAACTGTCTGACTTCGTTACTTCGACCAGCGTCACATCAATCAGCACCTGTGGTCTGGGCTTGTCCAATTGTTCGATCAGCTTCTTGATCCAATCCTGGTTCTTCTTGCTGGCGAATACGATGATCGAGAACGACTTTTCATCAGGGACAATCTCGATCTGCTCGTCCGTCTTTTTGACGACCTGCTCGATCTTGTTCTCTTTGTCCGTGATCGTCGTTTCGATCAGCTTCTGCAGAACACTTGCCAGCTCCTCAGGCTTCTGGCTCTCAAGCGGATAGATAATATAGGGTATGTCACTATCATCGGTCGTGCTGTCTACGTATTCGAGGATCGTCTGTATCTGCGCATGCTGCTCGGGCGTTGCATTGACCAGCAACGAGTTGGTCGCTTCGATAACGACCACCTGCGCCTCACCCGACAAAGTCAGGCCCCCCGACCCATCGGTATCCAACAGGGGATTCGAAGTCTGGAGCGGACTCCGCCCAGCCGCAGCCGCTGCCGCGTTAGACTGGGGAGTGCCTCGCTGGCCCGTGATCCTTTCGTTCCGCCTGGAAGAATTCATACTCGAATTCGCCCTTGCCTCACTTATGACTCCTAACTCGGAAAGCTTTGTCCTGACATCTTCGGCGTCGACGTGCACGATCTTGTAGAGTTTCAGATTCCGCAAGTCCTGCTGGGCGACGTCGAGCGTCTCTATCAGCTCCTCGACGAGGTCGAGTTGTTCATCGATCCCTATCATCAGGATTCGGTTGGTTCTCTCATCGGCGTCGAGATACACAGATGGCTGCGCCGAAGTCTCTCCTGTAGGTGTCGTGCGCTGTGGAATCCGTGTCGGTGTCCTGGCCGGCGTGGAACGGCCTGGAACCGTCCGACCCTGCACTCCTGGAGCCGGTGTGCTGGGAGTTGAAGGAAGATCCCCAACTGTGATCGAGACCGATTCTAACTGCTCAGCAAGCGTCATAACCTTCTGCGCAAGTGTCGGAGCCATAGTGTACTTCAACTGCCTGAACCGAAACTTCTTAGGCTTGCCAGGCACGTCGATCATCTCAAGAATTCTTTCTATTCTTGGCATGCGATACGCATAATCAGTAACGATAAGCATCTGCGCATCAGGTATCGGCGCGATGGGCGTGGCGCCTATACTCAGGCCGGTCAGCAGGTTCTCCGCACTGACCGTATCGATGTGCTTGAGCTTGAACATGCGAGTTACAAGCACGTCGCCATTCTGCGTTGTGTGGTCTTCAGAGGACTCAACAAGTTTCGGATCGTAGTCCATCACCTCGCCGACCGGAACGATCAACACGAAATTGCCGTGCCGCGTCATCGCGAACTGTTTGAACTTCAATACCTGCTCGAGAAGCGGATACAAGTGCTTAACCTTCAAAGGCCCGTTTAGCGCGCCGTTGAGCTTCAGAGTAACCTCACCCTTGATCTTCACCGGATCGTATATAAAGTCCAGGTTCAGATGCTTGCCCACCAGATCTATAAGGTTAATGATTTCAATCTGCTCAGGCAGGCTAAGCGAAAGTTCCGCGTTGCCGTCTTTAGCGGCTTTGGTCTCACTGATTTTGGGCGAAGCCTGATCGGGTTGCACAACTGTAACTACGTCCTGCGCATTGACTGGTTCATTAGCGTCCCGGATGCTTACGACCTCTATCTTTCCAGTGCCGGGCTTGGGAGGCGTTTGTTCCAGGGTCTGCTGGGCTTTTTCCACAGCCTCCTTCTGAAGCCTGCCGACCACCTCGACAATATCCCCAAACCGTCCCGTAGGAGCCAGAACCAGCAGGGCGTTATTGTGCATATCGACAATCGCCCCCGCCTGCGCGCCCACCTCTGGAGGATTGGCAAAACTGCCCACAGATACCCCGCTAATATTCTCATTAACCTTCTCAGCACTCGGCGCATACCGTGCGTTGGCGCCTGTAAGCACAGCCTTGACCACATACGCCTCCGTCGAATCGACAAGGTCCAGGATCGCCTTTGCCTTGGCTAAATCCGCCGGCCCCGCCGAAACAACCAGCGCCGATGTGCCCGGAAGAATCGATACCGTACCCACGCCCGCCTCAGCAAGGTATAACTTGCCCTGGTCGGCGGAAATCTGCTTCAAGGTAAATATCGTCGTTAGAGAACCGCCCGAACTTTGCTCGCCCAAAGCCGGTGGTTTGCATACCAGCAATAGAACAACCATAAGTAGCACGAAAAGCCTGTTGTTGTATGCGCGAATAAAACGCCGTCCCGTCATCGTGAATCACCCCGAAATCCGATAAAACAACAAAATCCCATGCGTAGCTCCAAAACCTGTCGTAAACACCGACATAAACACCGCCTTAGCTGGGCCTTCACCAGATCATCCTTTCAACAACACAACATCGCCGGCCTCCCGTGCCGACTACTTATCAGACATAAAACCAGAGCAAAGGTTCCCTCTTTTCAGCGATCAACCGATAATCATCCCGCCGAAACCCAGGAAACACAACCTCCGTTTCTATGCGAAATCAACTAATAAGTCGGTCAATTCGCACCCCGACTTGTGGCGATTCTGCCCCTCTAAATGCCCCCATCAACACAATCTCGCCAATCCCAAATCCGGACCATGCAACGAATTGCAGATCAGTCCGAATGCGCAGAAGCATCATGCAAAAACACAAGTGGGAATCAGAACTCGAAACAGTCCGAGAAAAAAATGAGCGTTAATTCCCCCGCTCTCTCCGCAGCATTTTATGATCCTGGAACAACTGTTCCTTCTACCACCAATGATAAGGATAAGGCGGCCGCACGCGGATATCCATCTCGGAAAACCGCCGCCAATCAAGATGCCCGTCGACAAAAACGATATTGGCCCCCTCGGGCTTGCCCGCCCTGTTCACGTGGTTGGTGCGGTCGTTAACCCGCCACCGGTCCCACGAACCACCTTGAACGTCCAAAAAGCTCGCAGTCGCAGGATCTTCCCCATTACTCAAAGTAGCGTCTGTAACCAACTCCTGCTCAGATGGCTGCTTGCAGTTGAGAGTTTTAACCCAATGCTTTACAGGCTCGCCTACAGGTTCGACATTACGCCCCGACTGAGTATCCAACATCCAGAAGTATCCGGTTACTCGATAATGCTGGTCCCTGTTCGTGGTTGGCTCGGATATCTCATCAGGCTTTGTGCCGAAAGGTATATTTTGTGAGAATTGCCACAAACAAGCCATATCAGGCGTCTTGAGCGGATCGGAAGGGCAGTAGAACGTATCTCTGCTTCCACCTGAGGCAATTATGTAGTCTGTCGTCGAATATGAGACATCCCAGAGCCAGTAGCCGAAGGTGTTCAAAGGCAGCTTCCCATCATAATCGTTACCGTACATATTCAAGCTAAGACCGATCTGCTTGAGATTGTTCGAACAGCTCACCCTTTTAGCCTGCTCTTTCGCCCGGCTCAATGCCGGTATCAAAATCGCCATCAGCACCGCAATAATCGCGATAACGACCAAAAGTTCAATGAGCGTAAAAGCTCTGAACCTGACCATCTCGTTTTTATTAACTCGCAGGCCGGACCGTTTCCAGCCAAATACACTACACACCCGATAATCCTTAATAGCATAAATTCCAAAATACAATTGCGTCTCTATTTGTACGTACTGCTGGCTTTATCGGGCTCTGAACAAGAGTGAATAATGACATGACAACCCTCTCGAACACCACCCACATCACGCTTAACCTCAACGGTCACAACATTCTACCCCCGGCTTGAAGTCGCCTCACGGTAAGCATCTTCGAAACGCACCAAATGCCTTGCCTCCTCCTCAGCCAAAGCAAGGAATCCATCCTGCAGCTCCTTGTCTTCAACTGCCCCGGCCAAAAGCGAGTAGAATTGAAAGGAAGTTCGCTCCTTCGCAATACCAAAGAGCATCACCTCCGCATAGTCCATGCCTTTAGGGGGCGGCAGTTCATCGAGGTACTCGATTGCGCTGAGTGAAATCTCCGTCTCGATCGGCTTGCTGACACAGCCCTGCTTTAAAAGCTCGAACTCGAGCTTGCGCTTATGCTCCAGCTCTTCCTCGGCCAGATCTCTGAAAAGATCCTGAAGCTCAGGATCATCTGCACTCAATCGTAATTGCTTGTACAATTCACAGGCATAACCCTCTCGCATGATAGCCAGCCTAAGTGCATCAGCAACTGTTTCCAACTCAGCCACGGATCGTCCCTATAAATAGACAAAATCCAATACAGCACAATTATAGGTCCTTACCTGAATCAATGCAAGACAAACAACAAAACTACCGGGATTTTGCGCTTCTTGTATGCTTTTCAACCCTTCGTACACCGAATCACCACCCCTTATGACCCGCTCAATAAGCCCGAAGCCCACTTTCCAACACGATGCTACAGACCAATCGTCTTATAATATAATTGCTTTCCCGCTATAGAGCCCTATAACATATCAGATCGTATAAACCACTTTGAACTCATAAGACAAATTAAACCGTGCAACTAACTAATAGCACAGTGTTATTAGTGGAAACAAGGCTATACTAAAAGTCCGCGAGGCGGCCAAATGTTTCAGAAGGAGCTCCCGGCAACTGGAGACCGGAAGGAGAAAACACTATGAGGAAATTAACCGTCAAATCGATAGCAATGTGTATTCTGGTAACGCTTTTGTTGGCCTCCGTTGGTTGTCAGGGATTATATGGGCCCAAGACGCCAAAAAAGAAAACAGCCCTGTTCAATGGCTCCGATCTTGCAGGATGGATGCTGCACGTTGATGATCCGAATATCGACGTGAACAAAATTTGGTCCGTCAAGGATTCGGTCGTGCGCTGTGAAGGCAAACCCAACGGTTACATGCGCACGAAGGCCGTATATGCAAACTACAAACTGCATGTCGAATGGCGATGGCCCGAGCAGCCAACCAACAGTGGTGTCCTCCTTCATTCAAGCGGACCCGAAAAAGTCTGGCCCCGCTGTATCGAAGCCCAGTTGAAATCGGGCAGCGCAGGTGACTTCGTCCTGATCAATGGCACAGGCCTCACCGTAAATGGCCAAAACAAACAGGACACTTCGAAACAATACGTCAGCATACCCAAGAAGCAGCCCAGCAGCGAGAAGCCCGCCGGGCAGTGGAATACTTACGATATAGCCTGCGATGGCGATACTATCACCGTCATGGTTAACGGTGTTCTGCAAAACGAAGGAACCAAAGCGACCGACGCCGAAGGCTGGATTTGCCTCCAAAGCGAAGGCAGCCCCATCGAGTTTCGCAACATCTATATCGAACCGCTGCAATAGCAGCCAGAGATGTAAATAGAGGTGCTATTATGAAACGAAGGTCATTTCTAAAAACAGCAGGCACAGTTGCAGGCGGGTATGCCCTTGGAATCCAGCCGATCATAGCCCAACAGCCGCGAGGCGCTAAGAGATCTGAGAAAACAGGCGGTCTGCCGCGCCGCGTATTGGGGCGGACAGGTGAAAAACTCTCGATTGTGGGCTTCCCCGGACTCGCGCTGTCCAATTGCGACCAGCAGGAAGGCACGGCCGGTCTTCACAGGGCATTCGACCGAGGCCTCAACTACTACGACGTCGCCCCCGCCTACGGCCGGGATGGTGAATGCGAAACCAAAATGGGAATAGGCCTCCAGGGCATCCCGCGCGACAAGATTTTCCTCGCCTGCAAAACGAAGATGCGCGACAAGGATGGCGCCCGCATGGAATTAGAGCGCTCGCTAAAACGCCTGAAGACCGATCACTTCGATCTCTACCAGATGCACTGCTTCTTTAATCCAAAAGAGGTTGAAAAAGCTCTTGCCCCGGGCGGCGCAATGGAGACAATTCTCGAAGCCAAAAAAGAAGGAAAAATCCGCTACATCGGCTTCTCCGCTCACACCACTAAGTCAGCCCTGGCCGCCATGAACGGCTTTCGCTTCGATAGCATCATGTTCCCAATCAACTTTGTCGAGTACTACTCATTCGGTTTCGGCAAAGAGGTAATCGAGCTTGCAGCCAAACAAGGCGCAGGCGTCCTCGCTATCAAAGCAACTTCAGGAGGCGCTTGGCCGAAAGACGCCGAAAGGCATCGCAGATGGTGGTACAACACGCTCGAAGAAAAGGATGAAATCCGCATGGCCCTGCGCTTCACGCTGTCGCAAAAGCAAGTCGTCGCAGGGATAACTCCTTCATACCTCGACCTGCTCGACAGAGCCATCGATGCAGCCAGTGAAGATAAGCCAATCACTGATACGGAACTGGCCAAACTCAAGGATATGGCAAGCACCCGCCCGCCGATCTTCCTGCAGCAGCAACAACGTGCGGCCCGAGGCGAAAGCATGCGCCACTGCTGCCACAGCGCCTATGTATAACCAATACCAGCACGTGACAACACATGCAGATTAAAAGGCTCTTACATAACTTTCTCTTGCGTTTTATTGTCACTCCCGCGTAAGTTTGTCATTACCGCGAAAGCGGGAATCCAGGATGTTTCATCAGAGCCAATAGCATTATCAGCGGCATAAAACGCCGGTAGCTAACTTATCGCTCAATCCTCTTTGAGCTTTAGTGTAAGGATAGTTTCCCCGGTATCTTTGCGCCATAGGGTGACATCCACAGCAGCCTCGTCGCGCGACTTGAAAAGGGCCCATTCCATATCCATCTTGCACTCGACCGGTGCATCGCCTATTTTGATAATTACGTCTTTCTCCTTTAAGCCCGAATCAGACGCCAGGCCGTTTGGATCGATTTTGTAAACGAACAGACCGGTCTCGACCTCTAATCCTTCGTTCAATGCGAGCGCCCTGGTCAACCCCCTTACTCGCAAACCAGTCCTGGGAAAATGATATTCCCTGACAAGCTGCTTGAAATCAACACCCAACACCTCGTCGAATATTTTAATCAGGTCCTTGCCATTAAGATAATCCTGCTGGTTAATTCTCTGGAAGATATTCTTGATGCTGTCGGGCCCAAACTGGTCAGTAACAAGCAGAAACAGACCCAGGGCCGCGTTGTAGTAGTCGTCGCTCCATCGGGCCGGGGAATATTGATGCCACTTGAAGAGCTTTGTCCCAACCTTATCCAGTGAGGAGAAGGGGTGAGAGTGTATGGCCCACTCGGTCGGTGGTCTTTCAGCCTCGATTTGCAGCCTCAACTTTAGATAGGCCAGATAAGCCGCATAGTTGGCCATGCCATCCCTGAACCACCGTGTGTAGTTGAGCAGCTTGGGCTTAAATACCAGAAATTTCCCCGCCGCGTCGGGCAGTACCACGCCAGGAGGCTTGTGAAAGATCAGCGACATCTCCGCCATCTCGTGCATGAACAAACCTGGGTATATGAAATTGCTGGCAACAATCGCTTCGCACGATTCTTCGCCCGCGCGCACGAACATGGGTATTGCAAAATGATTGGGATCCAATTTGAATCTCATATTGTAGTTGTAAGGCGCCTCATCGAGACGCAGCAGGTACGCTTTGGCGCTGAGCCGAATATCGAGCCCTGTAGATTCCTCAACGTGAGCGATCAATTGGCCGATCTGGTTAGCCAGACAATCCGCCTGCTCCTCCAGGCCCCGCTGGTAGCTGATATTGACATCCTCAACCACCACTGATCCTTCGAACGTTGTTTCCTGCAATCGCTCGTCATTCAGCCTGTATTTGTGGTTTGCATTCCAGGTGGCGTATCCGCCTTTGGGCGACTGAATCTTCCTGCTCATCGACT
>CAZYMD010000042.1:0-6494 GCA_964649005.1 uncultured Pirellulales bacterium | reverse complement strand
CCGCAAACACAAATCGAACTCGCCAGCAACAATAGTATCGTTGTGCGCACACTGAAACTCCTAAAGAATGGACTTAAGCGGGCATAGTGTACCAAGCGACCCAGTATGCGCAAAGCCTAATCGGATAGTCACACGCTGCCCGATCCCTACTTGGCGCAAGACCGCTCGTGGTCCAGCAACCTCTTCTTGACAGTCACGCCGCCGACAGCGGAAAATCCCCCAAGCCCCCCATCGGTCCGCACGACCCTGTGGCACGGGATAATCAGAGGCAGTGGATTGACAGCCATCGCATGCCCCACGGCCCGGCTCGCCTTTGGCCTGCCCGCCAGCTTTGCAAGATCCGAGTACGTAATAGTCTGCGCAAACCCAATCTTCCTGCACGAGCCTAAAACCGCCTGTGTAAAAGCAGCCTTGCACCCAAGATACAGTGGAACATCGGGACCGAACTCGAAACAATCTCCATCGAAGTAAGCCGCGATTTGCTCCTGAAAAGCTTTGAAATACGAACGATCGGATTGTGGCTTCGATATGCAGGAGGATGTAATTCCACCAGCCCCCTCTACACATGATTTAACCGAGCGAAGCAGCAATCTCCCAATTCCCTCAAGCCCTTCCAACAAAAGAGCCTCCACCTCGCCCGCACTCCGCCCAGGCAACTGACTGACCCACAATTCGCAGTCCGTTCCCCCAAGCCCGAAATAGCCCCACTTCGTCTCAAAAACACAATATTTAAAACTTTTTTTCATTTTTTCGCATATTTCAACCACGGATATCCTATCTAATCCACCAAATAGATTGACGCAAGACACAAATTTTGATAAGTATAATGGTTTTTACAAAATCCGGCTCAGGTTAGGTTTACGACGAAAGCCCAGTGGGCGAGATCGGAACCACAGCCCAAGGCCCTAAAGCGATCCGGTCTCTTGACCGCAGAGTGTGATTGTGCGCATTGTTTTTGCGCGTTTGGCTGCAAGGAATTATGTCTCTCGACGAGCTACGACAAAAGATTGATCAGGTCGACCTGCAACTGGTGAAGCTGCTCAATGAACGTGCGCGCGTCGTTATCGAAATAGGCAAACACAAGAATAAGACCGCCAAGCCCGTCTATGCCCCCGATCGTGAGAAAGAGGTCTTCGAGAAGATCGCCAAGGCAAATGAGGGTCCTTTACCGGATCGATGTCTGACTGCTATCTGGCGGGAGTTAATGAGCGGTTCATTCACACTCGAAAGGCCTTTGCGTATCGGCTATCTTGGCCCCCAAGGCAGTTTCAGTCATAATGCAGCCCTGTGCAAGTTCGGTCAGAGCGTGGATTACGAATCCCTGACGGATATTACAAGCATCTTCGAAGAAGTAAGCAAAGGCCATTGCGACCTCGGTTTGGCCCCGGTGGAGAACACAATGGGCGGAGGCGTCATCGAGACCCTGGACGCTCTTACGGAAACCGATGTCTATATCTGCGCCGAAGTCCTGATGTCAATCCACCACAATCTGCTGGCCAACTGCCCGCTGGAAAAGGTGGAGAAGGTCTATTCAAAACCCGAAGTTTTCGCCCAGTGTCGAAAGTGGCTCAGCGCCACATTCACTGGAGCGCGAACCATACCCGTGGCATCTACAGCCAAAGCGGCACAAATGGCGGCTGCCGAGCCGAATACAGCCGCAATCGGCTCCTACATCGCTGCGGAATTGTACGGGCTTGCCGTACTCTGCGAGAATATAGAGGATAACGCAAACAATGTGACGCGGTTTCTGGTCATCAGCAAAGAAGACGCCAGACCGACGGACCAGGACAAAACAGCCATAATGTTCAGCACGGCCCACAAGGCCGGTGCGCTGGCGGATGTATTGGACGTGTTCAAGAGGCACGGTATCAATCTGACGAACATTGAATCAAGGCCCAGCAAAAAGAGGCAGTGGGAATACTACTTCTTCATGGATTTCCTCGGACACCGAACCGAGAAGCACATACAGGACGGTTTGGCTGAAGCTAAGCAACATTGCCTTCAGCTTTCCATCCTGGGCAGCTTCCCAAGGGCGACAAATCTGCTTTAGTGGAGTTTTTTGTTCGCAACTCTTGGCGAACCGGTTGTGAATCGACAGCTTATAGCCAATAACACTTGACAGGAGAGTCTTATGAGAAAGCCATTTGTAGCCGGTAACTGGAAAATGAATACGAACAGCCAGAGCGCCGTTGAATTGGCCAAGGGCCTCGCTTCAGGCTCATCGGGCCTGGCGGGCGTGAGCGTAGACGTCGCCGTCTGCCCACCCTTTGTGTACCTGCAGTCGGTCGCAAGGGCGGTGAATGCCTCCAACATCGCCGTCGGCTCCCAGAACCTCTATATTGAGCCTAAGGGCGCCTTCACAGGCGAAATCAGCACTTCGATGCTCAAGGACGTCGGTTGCACATATGCATTATGCGGGCATTCGGAGCGTCGCCACGTCATGGGCGAGAACGATCAGTTGATAAATAAGAAGGTCGCTGTTGCCATAAGCGGTGGATTGCTGCCTATACTGTGCGTCGGCGAGCTTCAGGCCGAGCGGGAGGCGGACCAGATGCAGGATGTCGTAAGCCGACACGTCAAGGAAGGGCTGGCCGGGCTGGATACCGAGAAGGTCAAGGCCGTTACGATAGCGTATGAGCCGGTCTGGGCAATCGGCACCGGATTGACTGCAACGCCCGAGCAGGCACAGGAAGTCCACAAGTTCATCCGTGAATTGATGGCTGAACTGTACGACGAGCAAATCTCACAGGAGACGCGCATCCTCTACGGCGGATCTGTAAAACCCGACAATGCCGCAGAGCTGATGGGGCAAAAAGATATTGATGGCGTGCTCGTTGGTGGAGCAAGCCTTAAGACCGGCGATTTCCTCGCGATAATCAAGGCAGCGGTGTAGTTGCCCCTCGTGTTCGATCGTCATTGGTAACGCAAGAGCTTTCGGAGAGCAAATATGATTGGTTTTCCAGTTTTAGCCATGAGCTTAATATTGAACATTGTGGCCGTGCTTTTTATTCTAAGCTGCATCATCCTGGTCCTCGTCGTCCTGATCCAGAAGGGCAAAGGCGGCGGTCTGAGCGGAGCCTTCGGTGGCGGTCTGGCCAGTAACCTGCTGGGCTCGAAGACGGGCGATTTCCTGACCTGGGTGACAATCATGATGGTCGGAGTCTTCCTGATTCTCGCCGTAGTCTTGGCGAAGTGGTACAGACCGGGCAGTGGCAGTTCCGTACTGGAACAGGGCACAGAACAACAACAGCCGGTTACACCCGCAACAACGCCGAGCGGCGGCGAGATCCCGGGCAGCGAGCCTCTGCCGGATAATGCGACCGAGCCGGTTGGAACGGATGAGGTTCCGTCCGCGCCTGATATGACAGCCACTACCGCAACCGATCCGAACTCCGGCGGCTAAGATATGGCTAAAACCGAACAGGAGAGCTGTTTTCATAACCAGCCGGATATCAGATAAGAGTATACTGCTATGATAAAAAGCATGACCGGATACGGAGAGGCGCAGGGCCAGTTGAACGGGGCTAGTTACGTTGTTGAAATCAAGACGGTCAACAATCGCTACTTCAAAGCCATAATCAAACTGCCTGACTCAACGTCCTTCCTGGAAGATGATGTCGATAAGCTGCTAAGAAAGCATCTGTCACGCGGGACCGTTAATTACGTCCTGCGACTCAAAGATGTCTCGGCGCATGCACTATTCGATCTCGATGAAGCGGCCTTACAGGCTGTCGCCGCCAAGCTTGCGAAAGTTGAGACGGCAATCGGAATCAGCGGCACGATAGACCTCGGCAATCTGCTCAGCATACCCGGCATCATTCGGCCCGTCGAACCAGACGAGGAAGCTGCCAGGCATATCAGGGAAAAAGTGCTTCAGATCAGCAACGAGGCGATAGCCAAGGTCAGTCAGATGCGTGTTGCAGAAGGCGCAGCGATTGAAGACGACCTGAGAACGAATTGTAACAAGATAGAAAGCGGCGTCACACTCGTTCGCTCGCGAAGCGAGCTTGTCATACACGAATATGCAAAGCGGTTGAAACGAAGAGTGGACGAGCTACTTGCCCACGCTGAGCTGAAGCTCGACGAGGAGCTGCTCTCCAGAGAGGTCGCGATCTTTGCCGACCGATCCGATGTCTCCGAAGAGCTTTCGCGACTGGACTCGCACATCAAACAGTTCACCCAAAGCTGCACGGAAGAAGGGCAGGCCGGACGAAGATTGGATTTCATCTGCCAGGAAATGCTCAGAGAGGCCAACACAATCGCCAGCAAAGCCTGCGATACTCAGATTACGCAGTGGATCGTCGATATAAAATGCCGAATAGATCGAATCAAGGAACAGGTACAGAACGTAGAGTAAATATCGTGAAAAGAATCGCAACCGCAAACCCAATGGAAGCGGCCGGCGGATTACTATCTGGTTTAGAAGAGTGAATATGGCAACGTGTAAAGGTATGGATCAACAAAAAAAGCATAGAGGCAAAGTCGTGATAGTCAGCGGCCCGTCCGGGGTCGGCAAGAGCACTATCTGCAAGGCCGTCGTGAAACAACTGGAAAACGTTCACCTAAGCATCTCGGCCACGACAAGACCGAAGAGCGCCAATGAAATCGATGGCCGGGATTATTGGTTCCTTTCGGAGCAGGATTTCAAAGAACAGCTTGAAAGAGACGGCTTTCTGGAACACGCCGAGGTATTCGGTCATTGCTACGGCACTCCGAAACCAAAGGTAGAAGAGGCTTTGGAAGCCGGTCAAACCGTGATCCTTGAAATAGACGTCCAAGGCGCCATGCAGGCCAAGACCTTCTATCCCGATGCCGTGATGATCTTCATCCTTCCGCCGACCGAAAGGGATCTGGCCGAACGCATGAGCCGAAGGGGACGGGACGACAGCGATGCCGCCGAAGAAAGACTCGAAGGCGCAAGTGATGAAATTGCCGCGGCCTGGCAGCACTACAAACACATGATAATTAACGACAACCTCGAGCAGGCCGTAGGGGAGTGCACGCAGATAATACGTGACGCCTGATACCAGACGCCCGACAAACATAATGAAACCCATAATACGCGAGTTATAGAATATGATAGATGAACTTAGAAATGACAGACTAATCAAGAAAGTAGGCGGCAAATTCAGGCTCACGGCCCTGGTCCAAAAACGCCTGAAAGAACTGTTGCAGGGCGCGAGACCTCTGATCGACGACCTCGAAGGAAAAACCATGCTTGATATTGTCGTTCAGGAAATCCTGCGTGACAAGATTGCAGTAGATGGCAACCCCCTTTCCGACGATGTGCAGACAGAAATATAATTCTGACGGTCCGATCTCCGATCAGCCCTCTGTCGCCGCAAATCGAGCCAACATCCTGCTCGGCGTCACAGGCGGAATCGCCGCATACAAAGCCGTGGACCTGGCCAGCAAGCTCACCGCCTCAGGTATGAAGGTCAGGACTGTGATGACCGGCAGCGCCCAGCGCTTTGTTACAGCCAAGAGCTTCGAGACTGTAACGAACTCGCCCGTCTTCACGGATCTTTGGACCGCGCCGCAGGAAATTCACACCGCCCACATCTCCTTTCTCGACTGGGCGGACATCGTGGTAATTGCCCCCGCTACAGCCAATATAATCGCCAAGATGGCCTGTGGCGTCTGCGACGACCTGCTTAGCACAACGCTCTGCGCCTGCTGGTCCAAGCCGATGCTGTTCGCCCCCGCGATGAACAATAACATGTGGGAAAACCCCGCCGTGCAGCGAAACGTCGAGCAGCTCCGAAAGGCAGGCGTCGAACTGATAGGCCCCGCCGTTGGCAGGCTCGCCTGTGGCACAAAAGCGATAGGTCGATTGTCCGAGCCGCAGGATATCCTAAAGGCGATTGAAAAAATCGTCGAACGAATCAAGCCCCAAAAGTAAGGCTTGCACCATGCACTTTCTAATAACAGCAGGTGGCACGCGAGAATACATCGACCCGGTCCGCTTCATCTCCAACGCAAGCTCCGGCCGGATGGGCTACGCCCTCGCCATCGCCGCACTAAAAGCTGGCCACGATGTCACGCTAATAACCGCCCCGACCGCCCTAAAACCGCCCGACCGCACAACAGTGGTCGAAGTCGAATCCGCCGCCCAAATGTTCGCTGCTGTAAAAGAACATTTCAAACGTTGCGATTGTCTGATAATGGCCGCCGCCGTCTCCGATTACACCCCCGCAAGGCCCGCCAAAAACAAAATCAAAAAGTCCACCCAACCTCTCACCATTAAATTAAAACCCACAAAAGACATCCTGAAATGGGCGGGCCAATATAAACACAAAGGCCAACTCGTTGTAGGCTTCGCACTAGAAGATAAAGCCCTCCGTCCCCAAGCCGAAAAAAAACTAAAATCAAAAAACCTCGACCTGATAGTAGCCAACGAAATCTCCGCCATAGCCGCCACCTCAACAACAGTCCAACTAAAATCCCCCCAATCCCCCTGGACCACCCTCCAAGGAACAAAACCAACCCTCGCC
>CAZYMD010000041.1:27055-29753 GCA_964649005.1 uncultured Pirellulales bacterium | reverse complement strand
ATGAGAATCCAGAATAGCAAAAATGGCACAATCATTCTCAGTTGCCTTCCTTTGCAGGTTCTTATATGTGGTTGCCGGCGTATATGTCTTTATAAAAAGGACGCTTATGTTGCAATATTCCTTCAAAGATTGAGATAATCTCGCTTGCTCCTGCTTATCTATCTACGGGTATGGCTATTTGTGTGTTTAAGCATGCGATATTGCGTTTTTAGGGTGCTGGGAGGGATCGAAACGGATTATTTGCGGAAAATATGCGGAAATTTTTGGAAAAGTTCGAATTTTATGTATGAAGGTATACTGCCGGCCATCTGTATATAGTGAGTAGACACTATGAAAACAAAGATCAAACAAAACGAATCGGCGCTGGTGTGCAGCGCAATAAAGGGCAACAAAGCAGCGTTGCAGGATCTTTTGGAACGGAACTGGAGCTGGCTCAAGGCGCTGGTGTACAGCATAGCCGGGAGGGGTGAGCTGGATGATATTTTACAGGAGGTTTGCTTGAGGGTGATCGCCCGGATAAACACATTACGTGAGCCTGAGCGATTCAGGCCCTGGTTAGCGGTTCTGGCACGCAGGGAAGCTTTGCAGTATCGCAGGAGGCGAAAGAAAGGAGCAGTACCGCTTACCGAGGCAGTCGCAGAGCAGCAATGTGATGAGCGGGCCGGAAAGTTCGTCGAAGGCATGGAGCAGGCAGAGCAGTGCCGGAGAATACTCGAATCAGCCGGGCGATTACCCAGCAAATACCGTGAGGTGTTCATGCTGGCGCACAGCAAAGATATAAGCTACAGCGATATGGCGGAGGTGCTTGAGATACCGATTACGACCGTGCAGATACGACTGGTAAGAGCACGGCGGATGATACATGAAGAATTGACCGAACGGAGTACGGTTACGGAGCAATGAAGATGAACAGTGAAATGCTTGAAATTTTGATGGGTAAACACCTCGACGGCCAGATAACAGCCGAGGAGAATCGAATGCTTGAAGAAGCGTTGGAGGCCGATAATCAGGCCAGGGAGCTTTTCGTTCAGTTGCAGGGTCTTCACCAGCAGTGCGAGGAGGCCGTTAGCACGGAGGTGACAGCGGGTGGGCGGCCCTTCGAGGAGATTTTCGACAAGGCGTGGCAGCGGAGAGGGCCTCGGATTATAAGGGCTTTTCTGTCACCTGGGACGGTGCGTTTTGTAACCGGTCTGGCCGCGGGGATTCTGATCGGACTGGGAGTGCATCTGTTCTTGTCGGCCGGTCAATCAGGGACTTCAGAGCCTGAGCGAGGGCCTATATATATGGTCGATGATTCAAAGAATGAAACTGCTCCGACTATTGCTGATGTCAAAACTGTTAAGAATGAACGTCCGCGCGGGGTGACGCGGAACGTGGAGTGGTACAGTTTTCCCGATGATTCGGGTAATGAGTACATTGTTGAGGGGTATCGTGAGAATGTTGTTAAACCTGCTGTTTATCGCCGAAGTATATGAGGTATGTGCAGCGAGAATATGGGAAAGGGTAATGTAATGAGAACGAAAGCAGTTATATTTTTACTGGTTAGCATAGCGTTAGGGGCAGGGATGGCGTTTGGCGGCGAGATGGATCGGCCGCATATCGGGATTATGCTGGACCCGCAGCCGCTACCGGAGCTGCTGGTCAAGCATCTTCGACTGGTGGAGGGCGAGGGGGCGCATATTATTAACGTAGTTATTGGCGGCCCGGCGGACAAAGCGGGTATTGATCGTGACGATATCGTTGTCGGCTTCGAGGGTAAGAAGGCGGACAGTTCCGAGAAGTTGATAGAAGAGTTAATGAAGCTTGAAATCGGCCAGGAAGCTACGTTGGAGATTATTCACCTGGGCCAGCGGAAGCCTGTCAAGCTCAAGCTGGACGCTATCGGATTGGATGCTCAATGGAAGTATCACCCGGAGCCTGATGTTGTGCAGCAGTGGCAGCCTGGTAGGATATTTCGCAGAGGCCCGGGACAGCAGGGCTGGATACAGATGCCCTTTGCGGATATTTGGCCCAAGGGAGACGGCCCCGGAAATATGGATATCACGAGTCTTTTCAAGCAGCGTTACGGCTTCCGATATTCCGAAGGCGGGCAGGACTATGAGATTACGATCGAGGGAGATCCACAGGACGAAGATACGATTATTATCGTCAAGATCGATAAGACCGAGTACAAGACGGCGGTAAAGGATATCGACAAGCTCCCCCAAGAGTATCGCAAGTCAGCCCTCGACGCACTTGAGAAAGCTAAAAAGCAAGGGGCGGGCGGCGGTTTTAATATCAAGATCAAACCCGAAACGCTGATTCCTAATGATAAGATGATGCAACATAGTGTGCCTGGGTTTAATTTTGGCCCGGGCAGTGACAGGTTCGAGCAGCTCGAACAAAAGATACGCGAGATGCAGAAGCGTATGGAGCAGCTTGAGAAGCAAAAGAATCCGAGCGCAGAGGGCTCACAGGATAAAGCCACAGGATCCTTGAACATAATCATTCCTCCTCAAAGGCGTGTTACAGATAAAGGCCAGAAAACATAGTATCCGTTAAGTGTAGTTAGACTATCAGTGTCAAAAAGGGCCGGACTGCGTGAGTCCGGCCCATTCCTTTTGGTTGGGTAATGAGTCTGACGTGATAGGGCTTTACAGTGCCTATGGGGGATGCTATGGTTGTCTGGATTTTCTATTTAAGGTGGATGGTAACTATA
>CAZYMD010000041.1:0-26955 GCA_964649005.1 uncultured Pirellulales bacterium | reverse complement strand
GGCCAGGAGGAGCGGATACGATGAGTTCTGTCACGAGAACAGGGCATGGCTCGACGATTATGTGATTTTCGTTGCGCTGCAGGAGCGTTTTGGCAATAGCAGTTGGAGCGAGTGGCCTGTGGGATTGCGGGATCGCAAGAAGGAGGACATTGCGGCTGTTCGTAGTGAATTGGATAAGACAATAGAGAAGGAGAAGTTTCTACAGTACATGTTTTTTGAGCAGTGGTTTTCGCTGAAGGACTATTGCGGCAGACACGGTATCGGGATCATTGGCGATTTGCCTATTTATGTGGCGTACGAGAGCGTCGACGTCTGGGGGAATCCGGATGTTTTCAAGCTGAACAGGGTGAAGAAGCCCAGGTTTGTCGCAGGGGTGCCGCCTGATTATTTCAGCAAGACGGGGCAGTTGTGGGGCAATCCTGTTTACGATTGGGCTTCTCTCAAGAAGAGCCGATATGCGTGGTGGGTCGAGCGAGTCGAGCACAACCTGCGCTTGTTCGACTTGGTCAGGCTGGACCATTTCAGGGGGTTTGCAGCTTACTGGCAGGTACGTGCGGGTAACAGGACGGCCAGGAGCGGTAAGTGGGCGAAGGGGCCCGGCGAGAGTTTTTTTGACGTGCTTTTCAAACGCATAGATCGCGAGTCGATTATCGCAGAAGACCTCGGTCATATCACGAAAGACGTTCGCGAGTTAGTTGGTAAGTATGGGCTGGCCGGGATGAAGGTCGTGCAGTTTGCTTTTGGGGATGATGACGAGGACGATCTGGACAACTCTTTCAATCCTGATCGGAACTGCGTTGTGTATACTGGCACGCACGATAACAACACAATTAAAGGGTGGTTCTCACATGAGGCCAAGGCGGTGCAAAAGCAAAGGCTTTTCGATTACTTAGGCAGGCGAGTCTCTGGGGCCAATATTCATACAGAGCTGATAAAGCTGGCGATGGGTTCGGCTGCTCGTCTTTGCATTATTCCGATGCAGGATATTCTTGGGCTGGGCGAGCGAACACGCATGAATCTGCCAGGCACGACTGAGGGTAACTGGAGATGGCGGCTAAAGCCAGGTCAGGTGACTGCAGAGGTTGTTAGAGAGCTGGCTAAAATGACGGATACCTATGGCAGAGGGCCAGGTGATTAGGGGGAGGCTTTTGTTTTTGATGACTCATTTTATATTTCGACAGGGGAAAACGATGCTAAATGGCGGTTTCAAGAACTGTTTAGTGCGAAAGAATAACGTCATGGTGTATTTGGCGGTTATTGCTTTTGTGTTTGGCTGGGCTGTGTCGCTTGCCGGTGGGGCTCCATGGCAGGTGAGGGTGACAGATGATGCGGCTGTCGAAGTGCTGTGCGATGGCGTTCCAGTCGTGCGTTCGAATTACGTTTTCTGGGGCCCACAGTGGAAATGGGCGGGGGCGGAAATGAAGCTCGGCGCGTCGAGCGAAGGTGGAATTACTTTCGTGGGCAGGGTCGCGGAGCTGGGACTGAATATCGAAGGAGTCGTGCAATACGTAGGCTCGAATCAGTTGCGCTATAAGTGGAATATCAGGGCCGCGAATGCTCTGGAGGAAATCGTGGGCGGTGGATTTGAGTTCAGGCTGGTTCGGGACTGTGCGGCGCTTGGCAATAACGTGGACGAGCCTCGTTTGATGGCGAGCAATCGGGGCTGGAGCTGGCGGGTCGCGCCAGATAAGGCTATCAGCTTCGAGTTCAGCAGGCCGCTGGCCAGTATATACTTCGAGCGGGGCAGCAAGGATCAGATACGCGCGATGTTCATCGGCGAGAAGGTCGAGCGCGGGGTGGATACTGTCTCCATGACGGTGACATTGCCCGAGGGGGCGACGGTTGCAAAGACGTTGTTTGAGCGTTACGGGCCCGAGGATTCGGCGGGTTGGTATTCAGGGGCATTGCTGCACGACAAGAGTCCTGTGGATTTGAGTTTTCTCAATCACAAGCCCGCGGGTAAGTTCGGGTTCGTTAAGGCAAAGGGCGAGAAGCTAATTTTCGAAAATGGCGACCAGGCGAAGTTTTGGGGAGGGAACATCGCGGCCTACGCGATTTTCGTTGATAAGGACCAGATCGAGGCCCAGGCAAAACGTATCGCGCAGCTTGGCTACAACCTGATGAGAATACATCATCACGATTCAATGGGCTGGGTGGGCAGAACAGTTATAGACAATAGCAGGGCCGACTCCCAGCATCTGGATGAAGAGGTGATGGATCGGCTGGATTACTGGATAAAATGCCTGCGCGAGCAGGGTGTTTATGTGTGGCTCGATTTGCACGTGGGAAGACTGTTCAAGGAGGCCGACGATATCGGGGAAGGCTTTGCCGAGATGATGAGCAGTGGCGAGTCTGGTAAGGGGACTGAGGGCAAGGGGTACTGCTATTTCAACGGGCGCGTTGAAGAGCTGATGAAGCAGTTCAACGAAAAGTATCTGGGCCACGTTAACAAATACACGAATCTTGCCTACAAAGACGATCCTGCTGTGATGGGATTGCTCATCACGAACGAAAACGACATAACGAGCCATTTTGGCAACCTTATGCTGGCGGACAAGAACAATCCTTATCACAACAAAATCTTTGAAGATCGCGCGAAGGAGTTCGCCAAGGAGCATGGCTTCGAATTTCCTTTGACCGTTCGAACGTGGGTGCCAGGACCCAGCAAGATGTACTTAGCGGATCAGGAGTATAAGTGGAACAGGAGAATGCTCGATGCGCTTGATGCGATAGGAGTGAAAGTCCCCGTCTCGACTACTCAGATGTGGGGCGGGATGTCACTGTTTGGGCTGCCTTCGGTCGCCGCCAGTGGAATTATCGATGTGCATTCGTATGGCGAGGCTGAGGCGCTGAGCGTCAATCCTCGCTACAAGGATAATTACGTTGCATACATGGCAAGCGGTCAGGCTTATGGCAAGCCCGTTTCTATTACGGAGTGGAATGTCCCCTGGCCCGGCGTGGATAGATTTACGGCCCTGTTATATGTAGCGAGCGTCTCTGCGCTGCAGGGGTGGGATGCTCCGATGATATACAATTACTCGCAACAGGGATTCGGGACGCCATCGAGGCAGGGGACGTGGTCTTCGTTTTCAGATTTGGGACTGACTGGACTGATGCCAGCCGCGGCGCTGCTCTATCGCCAGGGACACGTGCAGGAGGGCAAGGAGAGTTACTGCATAATGTTGGATAAACAGAAGCTTTATATGGAGAACAGTCATCCAAGCAATATGGCTGCTTTGCGGACGCTTGTTGAGCGGAGCAAGGTTGCGATAGGTTTGACCGATACGAAGGAGCTTGATTGGGACGAGCAGTCGAAGGTGGATACGAACGTGAAAGTCATCACTGATCTCAATAGGGATTTTATCGGTGCCGGACACAGCGAAGTTAGCTCTGATACAGGCGAGCTTGTCCGCAATTGGGTAAAGGGCTATCAGGTTATTAACACTGACAAGACTCAGGCTGTTCATGGTTGGATTGGCGGCGAGAAGTTCGAGTTGAAGGGTGTGAGTTTCGAAATTCAAACGCCCAAGGCTGCGGTGGCTGTTTCGAGCGTTGATGGCAAAGCGATAGGCGTTTCGCGCAACGTCCTGATCACGGCCATTGCACGCGTTGTTGCTTCAGATGGTGGAAGGATGCCTTTATTATCCGAGCCGGTCAAAGGGATAATGCACATCGCAGGGCCTGCCGGGTTGAAACTTGTGCCGCTCGGGGGAGATGGAAGCAAACTGGATTCGGTCGAAGCGCCGTATCTTGATGGTGGATATATAGTTAAGCTGCCCGCCCAGCGCGGCGCGCACTGGTTCCTGCTCACAGACGCCAATTAGATTGGTTCGACCACCTTCGAGAATATATTTGGTTCGGGCCGCACGGAAGCGTAGAATGGCAATTTGTATTGGCTTGCTATTGTTGCAGCGGGTGGCGACTTGTCGAAAACAGGCCATTGAGGGTTGATGGGCTAATCACACAATGAGGCTGGAACAATGAGAAGTTGGATGAACGAAAACCACGGTCCAGGCTCTGGGCTGAACAGGCGAAAATTCATTGCAGGTGTGGCGACGGCGGCTGCATCTTTTGCGATAGTCAAGCCCTCGCTCGTTCGTGGTGCTCAGGCCAATAGCAGAGTTAAGGTGGGTGTTGTCGGTCTGGGCGGGCGCGGGAGTTTGATTGCTGGGATACTCGCCGAGCATGAAGGCTATCAGGTTGTTTCGGTTGCGGATTATTTTCCCCAGGTCGCGAACGCGGCTGGCGAGAGGCTGAAAGTTGCGTCTGATCGCAGGTTTTCCGGTTTGCTTGGCTACAAGAAGTTGATTGCGAGCGGAGTGGATGGAGTCTTTCTTGAGACGCCGCCTTGCTTTTTCCCCGAGCATTGTGCGGCGGCTGTCGAGGCTGGCTGTCACGTTTATGTGGCCAAGCCGTTGGCGGTGGATGTCCCGGGGACGCTGGCGGTTGATAAGGCTGCAAAGAAGGCGGGCAGGAACAAGCAGGTCTTTTTGGTGGATTTTCAGACCAGGACCGACCCGTTCAATATCGAAGCTGTCAAGCGGTGTCGGGAAGGGATCATTGGGAAGGTCGGATTGCTCAGCTCGCTCTATACAGATGAGGCGTTCGACGATCCGCCAAAGACCAGCACGATTGAAAGCAGGCTAACGCGCCTGATATGGGTGAACGATCTGGCCCTTGGCGGCGGGATGCTCGTAAACGCCGGGATTCATGCAGTCGATCTTGCGCTTTGGATCGCCGGGGCAAGGCCTGTTAGTGCGATGGGCTGTGCCAGGCAGGTTAAGCCCGATCCACATGGTGACACTTGCGACGTGTATTCCATCAGCTATCAGTTCGAAAACGGGCTTATCCTCAACCATCGCGGCGAGCACATAAAAAATACGCATGGTTTTGTATGCAACTGCACCGCTTACGGCCAGTTCGGCTACATGGAAACAGGCTATGAAGGCAAGAGCTGGATTCGAGGAAATCGCGGCGGCTATCGCGGGGGCGAGGTTGTCGATCTGTACGTGCAGGGAATCAGGCGCAATGTCGAGACGTTTCGCAAGAGCATAGTCGAGGGCATATACGACAATCCGACCGTTGAGCCAAGCGTCAGCAGCACGCTGGCAATCCTTCTCGGAAGAGAGGCGGGCCATAGGAACACAATGATCACGTGGGATCAGATGCTTACCGAGAACAAGAAACTTGAGATGGACCTGTCGGGATTGAAGGAGTAAGGTCGTGTTGAGTGTTGTGAGTATGATGAAGAGGTGCTGTCATGAATAAAAGTGGCAGATACATAGGTATTATTATTGGCCTGATCTCGACGTTGTGTCTTTTAAGCTCGGCGGGCTGTGAGATAATATTAGGCCCTCAATTTGCGCAATTCCCAGGCGTTGATGAACTACCTGATGTTAATGGGCTGCCTGATCCGTTTATTACAAAAATTGGTGGAAGGGTCAGGAACAAAGCCGAATGGCGCCAGCGTCGGGAAGAAATCAAGGAGATGATGCTTTATTATCAGTATGGGCAAATGCCGCCGGCTCCGTTCGAAGTGACTGGCAAGATTTTGTCGAGCGCGATTACCTTTGATGGTGCCGCGGTCAAGAGGCACGTTCTAATTACGATAACGCCAAAGAAAAAGATTCTTCCTTTTGGCGAGGAGAAAACCTTCAGCTTCAATGTCGGTATTATCGTTCCGTGGGGCGATGGTCCGTTTCCTGTGATACTGAAGAATGACGAGGCGATTCTCAACGTACCGATTGCCGAGGAGATCGTTGCTCGTGGGTACATTGTGGCCGATTACGTACGGACCGATCTCGATCCGGATCAGAACAACGTAATCGGCGCGGCCCAAATGGCGTATCCTGATTACGACTGGGGAACGCTGGCGGTCTGGGCGTGGGGTGCGATGCGGGTCATTGATTATCTTGTTACGCTCGATGAAGTCGACAACGACAAGATCATCTTTACAGGCCATTCTCGCGGCGGCAAAGTCGCCCTTCTTGCAGGCGCCTTGGATGAACGAATCGCGATTACCGTGCCCAACGGCTCAGGCTGTGGCGGCGCGGGCTGTTATCGATTTACGGACGAAGAAGCTGAATCGCTCGAATTGATAACCAGACCCGATAGGTTTTCCTACTGGTTCGCAGAACGTTTTCGCGACTTTGCTGGCAAGGAAACAAGGCTGCCTTTCGATCAGCACTTTCTAAAGGCCCTGGTCGCTCCACGTGCGCTGCTTTCGGTCGATGGGCTCGGTGATTTGTGGGCCAATCCGTTGGGAACTCAGCAATCGTATCGCGGCGCTTTGCCTGTTTTTGATTTTCTGGACGCGACAGACAAACTTGGGATATACTATCGTCCAGGTGCTCATGCTCAGAACGAAGATGACTGGCGCACGCTCGTAGAATTTGCCGACAGGATTTTCTTTGGCAAGGAGCCTGTTAGTGGCAAGTGCTTCGGCATGGAGCCGTTCCCTGATGCGCCGAAGCCTTATTCATGGTGGGCGCCTAAATGACGATAAGGCCCGATTGCGGCATGGAAGGTATCGGGCATAAAGGTACATGAAAGGATTCGTTTGGGAGTGTGGCAAAATGGTTAAGAAGATTATTCTTTTGGCTGTATTGACAGTATTGCTGGTGTCTCTTGCCGGCTGCAATACCGTTCAGGGTGTTGGACGCGATATCACAGCAATAGGCGCCTTCGGGCAAAAGGTGGTTGAAAAGGAATAGTAGTGGCGAGGGCGTCTCGCCCTTGATCCCTGATGCGTCACAAGCGACACCAAAGGCGTAATAGAATTACTATTTAATTAACACTGTTAGAATCATTGTGTTGCTTATCAATAGTATCGTTCCGCATCGGCGCGTCTTCGACTTTGAAGGGACTTCGGAATATTTGTGTTGGAAGCAAGAGTTTATTTGGAAGGATAAGATATGAACAGAATTTCCGGTCTTGTCATTGGAGTGACTTTGGCCTGTGGATTGTGCCAGACCAAGTGCGTGTCTCAGACGAGAGACAGGGCCGAAGTTGGCGAGAATGACAAATGGCGGCTTACAGATATTTATACTTCCGATGATGCGTGGCGCAAAGCCAAGGATGAGCTGGTGAGCCAATTCGATAAAGTGACCCAGTTCAAGGGAAAACTAAGCCACTCGGCCGGGGATCTGCTCGCATGTCTCGATCTGAACAGCAATATCTCGAAGGAGTTTTCCAGACTGGTCAGCTACGCGCACATGAAATCCGACGAGGATACTCGTGACTCCAATTACATGGCTATTTATCAGCAGATCCAGCAACTTTTCCCTGAATACAATTCCAAAGCTTCTTTCATCGAGCCTGAGATCGCCGCGATGGACAAGGAGAAGATAGACCGGTTTATCGTCTCTGAGCCTGGATTGAAGATATACAGGATGTTCCTGGATAACATCCAGCGCACCAAGGCGCACACCCTTTCAGAAAAGGAAGAGAAGATACTGGCCGAAGCTGGGCTGATGGCTTCTGGACCGTCTTTGATTTTCGGTGTCTTTACGAATGCTGAGTTTCCATACCCGGAGATAGTGTTGAGTGATGGGACTAAAGCCCTTTTAACCAAGGCGGGCTATTCGCAATATCGTGCGGTTCCCAATCGCAAAGACAGAGAAGCCGTCTTTCAAGCATTCTTTGGCTCGCTCGCGAAATTCAAAGCCACTTTTGGCACACAACTTTACTCGCAGGTCAAGAGGGACATGTTCTACGCCAGGGCGAGGCATTACAAGTCTTCATTGGGGAGCGCTCTGGATGGGGACAACATTCCGATCCAGGTTTACATGACGCTGATCGAAAATGTGAACAGGAACCTCGATACGTTTCATAGATACCTGAGATTGAAAAGGCGCATGCTTGGCGTTGAAAGGCTCGAATACTCAGATATATACGCGTCTGTGGTCAAGGGTATCGATCTGAAATACACCCTCAAAGAGGCCAAAGAGTTAGTGCTCGATTCGTTCGAGCCGTTGGGCTCCGATTACTGTGGAGTAGTCAAAGGCGCCTTCACGAATCGATGGATTGACGTATACCCCACGCCTGGCAAGCGTTCGGGAGCGTACTCAAGCGGCAGCGCCTACGATGTACACCCCTATATCCTGCTCAACTATAACGGACAATACGACGACGTCAGCACCCTCGCGCACGAGCTGGGCCACACAATGCACAGCTACTACTCCAACAATCGCCAGCCCTATCCGACGGCCAATTACTCTACGTTTGTTGCGGAGGTGGCCTCCACACTGAACGAGGCGCTGCTGATCGACAAGATGCTCAAGGAGATCAAGGACGATGACGTTCGTTTGTCGCTGTTGATGAGCTATCTGGATGGGATCAAAGGGACTGTATTCAGGCAGACGCAATTCGCAGAGTTCGAGTTGCGTATGCACGAGAAGGCCGAGCAGGGCGATGCGCTTACGGGTGATGTGCTGACTCAAATCTATGGTGACATACTAAAGCGCTATTACGGCCACAACGAAGGCGCATGCCATATCGACGATCTCTACGCAATCGAGTGGGCCTATATTCCGCATTTCTACTATAACTTTTATGTTTTTCAATACGCCACATCATTTACCGCTTCGACGGCGCTGTCGGAAAAAGTGCTTGCCGGCGAGCAGGGCGCCGTCGAGAAGTGCATTGAGTTTCTCTCGGCGGGCGGCTCCGACTATCCTATCGAGGTTCTCAAAAAGGCGGGCGTCGATATGACCACCCCTGAGCCATTCGAAAAGACCATGAAAGCGATGAATCGCACAATGGACGAGATAGAGGCGATCCTTTCGAAACGTGAGAAGTAATAAGCCTTGATAATGTCTTGAGCAATATTGGCTCGGCATTTTACAGGGTTTTCCAAAGTGATATCGCAGGTAATTGATATACCTCTAATAGCCTCTTTTATGCACAGCCCTGAATGATCTTTAGCAACGCTATTTGCTATGATTTGTACTCTGCGTTCTGGATTTTGAGGGGGAATTCGGGTATTATCCATAGCTAAAGCATAGCCCTTCGGCTCTTTTTAATCGGAGGCGGATCAGGGCAAACAGGGCTGATTATTATTACCGGGGAAATACGATGGTTTGTATCGTGGGAAGATTGATTATTATCGTTTTGGCGGTAGTGGCCGGATTTGCGGCCAATGTTGATGCTTACGAAGGGCAGTGGCTTTCGCCTTCGGCAGTGGTTGCGAATGAGGATGGGGGCGGGCTTTATTTGGCCTGGGCTAACGCGAAGAAAGTTGCAGTGTTCGATATCGCGGAGTCAAAGGTTGTAGCGACGATAGACATTCCGGCGGCGCCTACGGGACTTGCGCTCGGTAGTGGTGGGAAGCAGCTTTATGTCACTTGTGGCAATCAGCAGGGATTTGCGTGCGTGATCGAGGTCGCCGGCGAAAAGGCGACACCTATCACAGCCGCAGGGTATGGAGCGTGTAGTCCTGTGGCCAGCCCGGACGGCAAACGGCTGTACATCTGCAATCGGTTCGACAACAGCATTTCGGTGGTCGATTTGGCTGAGTGTAAGGTGATAACCGAGATCAAGGTGCAGCGCGAGCCGGTGGCGGCGGATATTACTGCGGACGGTAAGTGGCTGTTTGTTGGCAATCATCTTCCCGATGGGCCAGCTACGGCTGACACTGTCGCTTCGAAGATTACGATTATAGATACTGAGAGCCTGAAGTGTGACAAGACAATTTCACTGCCCAACGGCAGCACCGGTCTCAACGGCGTGACTATTTCTCCGGACGGTCGATTTGTGTTTGTCGCGCACATTCTGGGGCGGTATACGGTTCCGACGACACAGCTCGAACGAGGCTGGATGAACACCAATGCACTAAGCATCATCGATGCAAAGAAACGAGAGTTGATTGAGACTGTTCTGCTCGACGATGTAGATCGCGGCGCCGCCAATCCCTGGGCTCTCGGCTGCACGAAGGATGGCAAATATGTGTGTGTCACTCACGCCGGGACGGACGAGCTTAGCGTAATCGATGTCGAAGCCATGATGAAGAAGATCGCAGATCGTCATGCCCAGGCGAAAAATCAGGGCGCCACTAACTACTCAAGTGGCACTTACAGTTCAAGCTCAGGATCTGAAATACCAAACGAACTCAGTTTTCTTTATGGTATGCGTCGGCGGGTAAAGCTTCTCGGCAAGGGGGCTCGGTCGATTGCAGTGATCGGCTCAAAAGCATACGTGGCGGAATACTTCACAGACAGTATGAGCATTGTTGACATATCGGATGGCTCTCGGATTCACCCGAAAGCGGTAAGGCTCGGGGCCGAAGAGGCGATGACTGTACAGCGTAGGGGGGAGATGTTGTTCAATGATGCTTCGCTTTGCTTTCAACAGTGGCAAAGCTGTGCGAGCTGTCACCCTGGTAACGCCAGAGCCGATGCGCTGAACTGGGATTTGCTCAATGACGGTCTTGGGAATCCTAAGAATACCAAGAGCATGCTTCTGGCGCACAAGACGCCACCTGCGATGATGACAGGCGTGCGGGCTGATGCAGAGGCGGCGGTTCGCGCGGGCATTAAGCACATCCAGTTTGCGGTCCGGCCTGAAGAGGAGGCGGTTGCGATAGATGAGTATCTCAAATCGCTCAAACCTTTCGTGAGTCCTTATCTTGTCAAAGGCAAATTCAGCGAATCGGCTATGCGGGGCAAAGACCTATTTACAAAGGCTGGGTGTGCATCCTGCCACTCCGGGGCGCTACACACGAATCTGCTTCAGTACGATGTCGGAACAAGCGAAGGACTTGATACGGACAAGCATTTCGATACGCCGACATTGGTCGAAGTCTGGAGAACAGCGCCGTATCTCTATGACGGCAGGGCCTCGACGATCGGAGAAGTGCTGAGGAAGTACAATCCTGAGGACAAGCATGGCAAAACCTCCGGTCTAACAGAGCAGGAAATCCTCGATCTGGAAGCATTTGTGCTTTCGCAGTAATGCCTGCATTAAGCATCGGGGTCTTGAGGCTGATTTATCGATAGGTAGAAAAGCATATGTACAGAGCTTCCGAGTGGGGGTATGATACATGGGCAGCGTTGGACGAGAGTGATGTAGTGTTTTGTCCTATATCATTTAGGAGGTAGAGCTATGTTGGCAAAAGTTGGAAAACATATCAATGGTGGTTTGTTCTGGTGCCTGATCGGCGCACTTGTATATTTCTGTGGCTGTGCACCTTCGGAGGAAGCATCCGAGCGGGGCGAGATCGATACGTATCGACAGATTAACGTTCTCGACCAGCAGCGACAGTCGCTGGAGCAAAAGGAGCAGGAGCAAAAAGACCAGATTCGCAAGCTGGCCGAGGAATATGGTGCGGGGCACCTGAGCAGCAGGCTGGAAATACAGTTGCAGCGGGTGGGGGCGTTGATGCAGGAGCTTGTGAAGGTGGAGGCCTCTCGGACGAAGTTGGAAGCCGAGATAGAGGTGCTCGAGGCAATCAGCGACAAAAGCGCCGAGCAGCAGCAGGGACTTGCACAGGCCCAGGTGGAGCTAAGGAAGGCCCAGGCATACGAATCACGCATGCGGGACATGGTGGCCAAAGAGGACGCAGAGGCGGTTGAATTGGGTCGCAGGCAATTGGCGATTGGTGATCTCAAAGAGCAATTGCAATCGACGCAGAAACAAAAAGATCAACTTTCAGAACGGATCAAGGTGTTAGAGTTGCAGCAGAGCAATACCAAGAAGAAGTGGCCCTGGTAGCTTCCGACACTCCGGATTAAAAGGAGTCGCAAGAAAATGGAACATGAAATACTGTACACGCCTTCGTATTCTCTTCTTAAAGTCTCGCTGGGTCAGGCCGAAAGTGTTTGTGCCGAGTCGGGTGCGATGGTGAGCATGTCGAGTGGAATAGAAATGCAAACTGCAGCGAAGGGCGGAATCTTCGGTGCTTTGAAAAGGAGTGTCCTTGGCGGTGAGAGCTTTTTCGTTAATACATTCAACGCGCGCGAGGCTGGTGAAGTGACATTCGCGCCTTCTCTGCCTGGTGACATTTACGCAGTCGAGCTTAAAGGCCAGACGATATTCGCCCAGTCGGGTGCGTATATAGCCGCCTCGCCTGAGATTGAAGTGAACACAAAATGGGGCGGCGCAAAAACATTCTTCTCAAGAGAGGGGCTGTTCCTGTTGAGGATGAGTGGTACGGGGATGGTGTTTCTATCGAGCTATGGCGCGATCCACGAGGTGCAACTGGCGGCGGGGCAGAAGTACACCGTCGATACCGGCCACATGGTGGCGTTTGATGAGGGTGTGGGCTACGGCGTTAAACGCGTCGGAGGATTGAAGTCCACGTTGTTTAGTGGTGAGGGACTGGTTTGCGAGCTAACCGGCCCTGGCAAAATCCTCATACAAACCCGCAGCGCGGACGCTTTTTTGTCGTGGCTTATTCCGCAGTTGCCTCACAAGCGTGATTGACAGGGTGTTGGTGAATTTCCGGCCTTGTTGTTTTATGATCGCGTCTTGGGCACATCCGGGGCATTTTTTCCAGGTAGCCACTCGCCCATGCGTTTTTTAACTGATGCATACTGTGGGTTCGTTGCGAGATTGGTCCATTCCAGCGGATCTTTTTCGTGGTCGTAAAGCTCTTCGGTGCCATCGCTATAGCGGATATATCGCCAGCGCTCGTCACGGATGGAGTGGTTGTTTCGGCCGTGAGTTGTCAGGGCGGGGCGCTGCCACTTTGCAGTTGGATCTTTCAACAGCGGGACCAGGCTCCGGCCCTGGAGTTCCGGCTTCGGAGTCAAGCCGCACAGGTCGATCAGCGTTGGGTAGATATCGAGCATGGTAACGGGGCGGGCACATCTCTGATCGGACTTGGTGACGCCCGGTGCAACGACCATTAGGACGTTGTGTGTTGCCTCCTCCCAGAGGGCGAATTTGCGCCAGTGCAATTTCTCGCCTAAGTGCCAGCCATGATCGCTCCATAGGACGATGATGGTATTGTCTGAGTATTTGCTTTTGTCCATCGCTTCGATGACTCTGCCTACACAGGTATCGACGAAGCTGATCGAAGCTAAGTAGCCCTGGACTGCTTTGCGCCATTGGTTGTGCTTGAGAACCTTGCGATGATCTTTTTGCGGCTTAGCCATCTTTTTGCCGATCTCAGGCACGTCGTCAAGATCGTTTTCATTGACGCTGGGCAGTGTCACTTTGTCGGCTGGGTACATATCGAAGTATTTCCTCGGCACGTACCAGGGCAGGTGCGGGCGGAAGAAACCGCATCCAAGGAAGAATGGTTTGTCGTGGTTTTTTTGCAGCTCTGAGATTGCCCAGTCAGCGACTTTGTAGTCGCCCATTTGGTTGTCTTCAACATCGAGCGGGCCCCAGTCGAAGTGCGCTGTATTAGGGATTCCGTTTACTGGCCGGTTCGGCGGCATCTGATCATCGGGTTTGTTCTTCTTTTGGGACGGAAAATAGTCCTGCCAGGAGGGCGGATCGGGGAATGCACCGTGATAGATTTTACCACCGCCAACGGCGCAATAGCCGTTATTCATGAAGTGCTGTGGGATAGTGACGGCATTTTTCAGCACCGGAGACTGTCTCCAGGGCTGTGGGTTGTGATAAACGCCTGATGTGGACGGTAGAATCCCTGTCATGAGGCTGGCGCGGGATGGATTGCAGGCGGGAGCGGAACAATGGGCGTTGGTAAAAAGCACACCGCGTTTTGCGAGCCTGTCAAGGTTTGGGGTTTTGACGTCTGGATGTCCACCGAGGCACCCGATCCAGTCGTTCAGGTCGTCGATGGCCATGAACAGGACGTTGGGTTTGTCTTTGTTTGGGCTGGCGGGGAATGCCGTGTGGGACATTGCAAATGTAGTTGCCCCAGACGCGGCGAATTTAAGGAACTGCCTTCTATTCATGTATTACCTCACATCCAGGAGTCTGTCGTTGTGGCAATAACTATCATACACTTTTTTCAAGCGCACGGAAGAAAATATCCGGCCTGCTACTTGTCGTCACACATCTTCTTCAGCAGCATTTCGATGTTGGACAGGCGGGCTTGAATCTGGTGCATTGAAAGGGTTTTGGCCCGGACGTAGAGCATGATCGTGAGGAAGAGGGAAATTGTGAGCATGGCCCGCAGCACCATGGGCAGGCAGAGTATAACTTGTTGTTCGGGTCTGGTCAGGAGAGGAAACGCTTGTTGAAAGGCTTGTTCTTTTTCGATTATAGCCCCAATAATGAACAGAAACCCGGACAGTATCCAACTGAAGATAGTAACTCGTTTGAGTCGTCTGAGCCTCGCGGTATCGATGGCAAGTATCTGCTCGGGAGATTTTTTCCTGCCGCCGATTGTTTCAGAGTTTGTGTCCATCTGCTTAATCAGTTCATTTTTGAGATTATCTGAGTTCTTCATGGCTATTTCTCCAATTCTTGCCTAAGGGCGAGTTTTGCATAGTGGATTCTCGATCGAATGGTCCCCACGTTGCAGCCTGTGACCTCTGCCATTTGTTGATATGGCATCTGCTCCAGGAACCGAAGCATGAGGGCTTCCCTGTGTTCTATTTTAAGTTTGGCCAGAGATTGATGTATTCGTTCTGCATCCTCGGCAGAGAATTCGCAATCTTCGGTCTCTGCGATCAGCGGCAGCTCTTCCTGGATTTTTGTTGCCTGCTGAGTCCTTCGCAACTGTTGATACACTTTATTGCGGGCAATGCGGTAGAGCCAGGCTCTAAAAGCATCTGCTTTTTTGAGGGTGCTTATTTTGGCGAGGACGCTGAGCCAAATCTCCTGCAGCATGTCGTCAGATGTTTGCTTGTCGGCCAACAAGTGGCTGACGAAGTATCGCAGCGGCGCTTCGTGGCGATTGAAGAGTTCGGCAAAAGCTGCTTTGTCACCCATCTGGCATCTGAGTATTAGAATTTGCTCCAGTATCTGGTGGCGTTCATTCATTTGGCGTCCTCAGCAATGAAGATGCGCACATAAAGGAAAAGTTCAAGCTATTTTCCGGTTTCAGCCCGCCATTTGCGCGAAAGCACCTGACATGGGTGACTATGACATAGTCTGGAACCGGGGTTGCGCAACATCCAGATTGGGCCGGTGGGATTGAGTCAGAACTGCGCGGCGACGGCTTGGCTGCTGAAAGATGAGGTCGAAGTCTGACACAATCACGGATTCCTCATGGATTCACGCAGCCTCTTAGGCCATTCCTGGTGTAGTATTGGTTGGCGGTCATGCCGTACCATCAAAAGCACGGCCGTGGGCAGACTTTACCGTTCACTGGGAAATTGGATGCCCGATCCCGAGCGATGAGCCGATCAGGGTATGTCACTGAAAGTCCGAAAAAAGAGACTTCCTGGCGGCTCCCCGCATAGACACGTTTGTAAGGGTGTCGGAAAACGTGTCAATTGCGTAGAGGTCACTATTGATTTGCCGATAGAACTATGGTATAATATAGATTTCGTGTTGTAAGATCGGTTTTAACCAAGGTATACGGCCGATTAGACAGTTTGACCCTGGAGGGTGTGATTGATATGACTGTAGATCTTGACACACGTATCGCTGAATCACCAGAGGCGACAGAGGTCTATCTCTGGGCCGCCGCCGACTCTGCGCTGTCACTCGAACAACAGGCGAGAGATGCGTTCACTCGCATCCGCGATCGTCTTTTATCCATGAAGGCCTGCATTATTCAGGAGCGTGTTTTCTGCGCCGTTGAGACCGCTGGTATGCTTCGAACCGTGCGCGGTCAGGTTTACGGCGAGCTTGATGACGGGGTGGAAGCCAGCTACCTTGTAAGCCAAGCGGAGGGGGCGTGTCCCTTCGTGGGTGTACAAGTACATGCAGTGGCGGGCGTCTCGGATGTTGAGGTTGTCAGGTTGGGCCAGGCAGCTTGCGGACGAGTCGTCAGAATGTCCGACCGCGGCTACCTAACTCTATCGGCGATAGCGGATTCTTCGAGCGAGCAGGCCCCCGATCAGGCGTGTGCGATTTTCAATAGTGCCGAGTCGATACTCGAACAGTTCGGAGCCGATTTTCTTTCGGTTGCGCGTACGTGGATGTGGCTCGGCGATATTCTGTCCTGGTACGACGATTTCAATCACGTTCGGACGGAGTTCTTCCGCGAGCGTGGCCTTGTCGGGGCCGGCACGCGTCAATCCATGCCTGCCAGCACGGGCATTGGTCTGGGACCGGCCAGCGGGGAGCAACTGTCGATGGATCTTGTTGCGGTGCTTGGGGCTAAAGGAACAACGGAGTACCTCGGGGCTCTGGGTAAACAGCAGTGTGCTCTGGAATATGGATCAGCTTTTTCCCGCGCCGCAAGAGTTTATACTCCTGCGGGGCGAACTGTGTTTGTTTCCGGGACCGCGTCCATAGATGCCTCCGGCGCCACGACGAACATTGATGACGGTCCCGCTCAAATAGAGACGACTATAGAGAACGTTCGGGCTGTCCTGGGTGACATGGGGCTGGGCGACAACGATGTTGTTCAGGTCATGGCCTACTGCAAGACAACTGATATCAAGCGGGCTTTCGAGACGTTCAGAAGTCAGATCGACTGGCCCTGGGTGACGGTTGTATGTGATGTCTGCCGGGACGATTTGCTTTTCGAGATAGAAGCCGCTGCGATATCAGGCGCCAAACGCATCGAGTAGTCTTCCTATTACAAGGATGCGTTTCAGGCATCGACATTTAAGTCTCAGCCATAGCATTCTTCCGGTCCAAGAACCTCCTGTTCGACGCCCTTTTCAAATAGATACTGCCTGACGCTGGTGCATAGATGGCATTTGCCTGCGTATTTTTCCGATTGTTTGTATCCGAGGGTTTTGGCTTGTTCAAGCAGCCCGGCCGGGCCACTGTGGAATAGCCTACCTATGAGGCTGTCACTGTTCGGATTGAAGTTCCTCCATATCTTATCGAGTGGTTTTTGTGTAATGTTCCCGATGATGATCCCGCTGCAGGTGCTGCTGAAAACGTTTCCGAATGGATCGATGTGTACGCCCTTTGCTCCAAGGAAATCTGTGCGGCAGTTTTTCGTAGCAATCTCCTCGGTTGTTTGCGAGGCGCGAAGTGCGGCCAGTCTTCCCGCTGCACGACCAGTGAACCGGCAGGGATAATCATTCAGGCTGTTGATATACTGCTGCTCTAATTGCTCTGATGGCAGTGTTGGTATGTCCTGTGCCTCTTCAAGATACTTGCGCCAGCGGACCTGCACACGCTCTGGGCCCAGCATTTCGATGGCAACGCGAGCCAGCCGGCGTACAAGACTGATATCGACATATTTGAGATGAAAGGGATCGACGCTGATTTTCAGTCGGTGCATACCGAGCCTATCGAGCTGCGATAGACATTTGTGTATGACTTTGTCGTCAGTAGCCCAGAAGCCATTGGTTTCGATCAGATCCACTTTCCCAAGACGTTCGTGCGAAGCTCTTTCCAGTATCTCGATCAGTCTATCCCAGTAGAGAAATGGCTCGCCCCCCGTGAGATGGATGTTGGCTGCGTCGCCTGCCAGCGTTTTTAGCGAAGTCCATGCGGCGATAGCTGTTTCAACCGCCATCAGGCCCCCCTTGTCCGGGCCACAGTGGTAGTAGCAGAACTCGCAGGCGCAATTGCATTTGTACGTAAGCATCAGTCCCGCCGAACGCCAGAGCTTCATCTTCGGCTCGTGTCTGGCCAGGTTCTGATTGTAGATGTTGTCAGTTAGTTCGGCCATCGGAATTACCTTCCCGGCGGCCATTAGGTTTAGCTGTCGGGGCTCTGTTGAAACCGGTTTTTCTCAAATGCACCTGGATTACTGTGATATCGGCAGGTGTTATTCCACTTATTCGTGAGGCCTGACCGAGTGTGCCCGGGCTGAAGGCCGAGAGCTTCTCTTTGGCTTCGGCTCTTAGGTGAGTAATGGTCCTGTAATCAAGATTGGGTGGGATCTTTTTGTTTTCCAATGTCTGAAGGTTTGCGACAAGACGATCCTGCTTGACGAGGTAGCCCTCATACTTGGCATCGATTGTCACTGCTTCGATCACTTCATCAGAGACGTTCATGGTCCTGACTGCCGCGTCGCTTTGGAGTGCTTCAGCAATCGTGTTATCGGGCCGACGCAGCTCGTCCCAAAGACTGATCGGGCCGCGTCGAGTGCAGGTCAGATAATCTCTTAGTTTTCGAATGCTTGAGAGCTTGTGCTTGAATTTGTTCCAGCGATAATCGTTTACGGTCCCGACTGATCTGCCGATTTGCGTCAGTCTTCGGTCTGCGTTATCAGACCTTAGTGACAGCCTGAATTCAGCACGTGATGTGAACATCCTATAAGGTTCGTCTATACCCCTTGTCATCAGGTCATCAATCATAATGCCAATATACGCCTGATCTCTGCCGAGCACTATTGGTTCTTCGCTCCGGAGTTTGCGGGCGGCGTTAATGCCTGCAAGGATTCCCTGCCCTGCAGCTTCTTCATATCCGCTTGTGCCGTTGATCTGTCCGGCGAGAAAAAGTCCGGAAATGTTTTTGGTTTCAAGGCTGCTATGGAGCTGTGTCGGCGGGGCGTAGTCATATTCTATGGCGTAGCCATAATGGACGATACGAGCTTTTTGCGTGCCGGGAAGCAGTCTTAGCATTTCGTCCTGCACATCTTTTGGCAGTGAGGTGCTGATGCCGTTGCAGTAGATTGTCGTTACGGTCTGGTCTTCAGGTTCCAGAAACACCTGGTGTCGAGACTTGTCGGCGAAACGCAAGATTTTAGTTTCGATGCTCGGACAGTATCGTGGGCCTGTTGAGGTGATCTGGCCCGAATACAAAGGCGCCCGGTGTAGGTTGCTATGAATCAGGCTGTGTATCTGCTCGTTAGTGTAGGTGATCCAGCAGGGGACCTGTTTGCAGTCTATTCTGTCGTTGAGAAATGAGAAAGGTCTTGGGTCCTCGTCACCTTGCTGTGCTTCGAGGCTGTCGAAATCAATAGTTTTTCCGTCGAGTCTTGCGGGCGTGCCTGTTTTCAATCGTTTTAGTTCCAGGCCGATTTGCATCAGACTCGTTGAGAGTTCGTTGGCGGCTGGCTCATCGAGCCTGCCGCCTGGGAATTGATCGGTCCCGATGTGCATCAGGCCCCTGAGGAATGTTCCCGTTGTGAGGATGACTGTAGGGGCGAGGTAGGTTTTTCCGTTGCTGCAAACGACAGCTCGGACTGCGCCGCCATCGACAACGAGTTCGCGGGCGATTGCCTCGACGATGGTGAGGTTGGTTGTGTGTTCGAGCTTTTGGCGGATGAAGTCCTTGTATTTGTACTTGTCGGCCTGTGCCCTTGGCGCCCGGACGGCGGGGCCTTTGGATTTGTTGAGCGTTCGGAACTGAATCCCCGTGGCGTCGATGGCGAGTCCCATCAAGCCGCCGAGCGCGTCGATTTCACGGGCGATCTGCCCCTTGGCCAGGCCTCCGATGGCGGGATTGCAGCTCATCTTCGCGATGGTGTCTTTGCTGATGGTGATCAGGCAGGTTTTAGCGCCTATTATCGCAGCGGCGTGAGCGGCTTCGGTGCCTGCGTGGCCTCCACCTACCACAATACAATCAAAATCACTCGCTTTCATTTGATTGTGTCAACGCGACTGCCGAGGCCATTGCGAAGTTGGCCGTGTGGGTAATGCTTACACTTATCTGGCCAATGCCGAGCGACTTGGCAATCCTCTTGACCTCCCCATCGAGTTTTACTTTGGGCTGGCCCATTGCGTTATTGACCACCTCGATATCTGTCCAGGCGATCTTGCCTCGCCAGCCGGTTCCGATCAATTTGAGAACAGCTTCCTTGGCCGCGAATCGGCCCGCCAGTTTCTCTATTTCGTTCTTGTTTGCCTCGGCGTACGCCTGCTCGGCGGGCGTGTATACGCGGTTGATAAATCGTTCACCGTGTTGCTCGACCATCCGCTCAATTCGCGGGAAATCCACGAGGTCTATACCATGTGCAATAATCTGCATTCTATTATCCCGGCACTCTACAATACGGGCTCCGACAATTGGACCCGAGCGACATTGCTATCCGTTCGTTTGCTCGTAGATCTTCTTAAGGCAGAAATCCATGAACTCGTCTGTTTCTCCCTTCGAAGCCTCTCCGAGGTATTTGGAAGCGATCTTACGAATGACTGAATTATGACGCTCGGATACAAGGTATCGTTCGACCTGCCTCTGGACGCTTTCGAAAGGTTCGTAGCCTCTCTCCTGCCTGCTTTCGAGTTTGACAATGAACATATGTCCACCCATCTCTATGGGACCGGCCACCTGCCCTACTTCGATTTTGTCCGCTTCTTTCACAATTTCGTCGTACGGTCTGGCCAGGGAATCCAGCGACACCGAATCCCAGAAACCGCCCAGAGATTGGCCGTGATCATTCCAGTATTGCTGGGCCACTTCTGCGAAGTTCTCGCCGGCTCGGATTCTCTTGATTAGATCGTCTGCGATCTTCTTGGCTTGGTCCAGAGGATTCTGATCGTCCTGTAGGGGGATTTGCATTACGTTGATGTCGATCAGACGAAAGCCCACCTTGGCTCGTATGACGAAGTACTCATCCTTGATTCGATCATAGCATTCGATCAACTGGCTGTACGTGACCGGTTCGTTCTTTGGAAACCTCGACGCTACGAAAGACTGCGTGATTATTCGCTTACGTTGCTCTGCTTTGAACTCTTCACGGTTCGTTCCCATCTTTACAAGCTCGGCATCGGCCTTGGCAACATCGCCGCCGAAGCGAAGCACAAAATTGCGCCACTCCTTTTCGACCACTCCGTCTATGGCGGCTTTGACCTGTTCGTTGTCACCGGTCTCCCTTTTGGCATGTTGGTAGAGCAGGATATTAGATATCCTGGTCATCAAAATATCCTCGATGTGAGGACGAGCCTGTATCTTGAATTCTTCCAGGTTGGTGCTTTGGGCCAGTTGCTTAAGGTATTCGGCCAGGGAGACTTCTTCCTGCAGGCCCTCAACGGGGCTTTCGATCATTTCGTTGCTGCTGAGCGTTTCACCTTCAACCATGAGCACGAGTCCGCCTTTGGCCTGAACGAGCTCCACCTTCTTGGCGATGGCGATCCGTTCGAGCTCGTCTTCGCTCAGCTTGGACTTTTGTTCGGAACAGCCCAACAGTGTGGACAGCACAATCAGAGACAATGCCAACCACATAGCCGACCATTTTTTTGTACTGTTTTCGGTCATTACATTCCAATCATACGAATCGCAGAGGCGAATCTTCCCTGTTAATCCGACTGCGATTCAGGATTGCCCTTCAAGCCGATATCCGCGGCCACATCCCGCATTCCCATAATCGTATCGGTAATAAGCTCGTTCAATTCCACAGCGAGCATTTGAGCGCCCTTCTCGATGATATCCCTGCTCACGCCTGCTGCGAACGCCTTATCTTTCCATTTCTTTTTGACGGATTTAGCCTTCATATCCATGACGCTCCTGCTTGGGCGAACCAGAGCAGTGGCTGCAACGAGGCCGGTCAATTCATCAATCGCATACAGTGTTTTTTCGAGTTTGCTTTGGGGCTCGACGTCGGTGCATATACCCCAGCCATGCGAGAGAACCGCTCGCACGTAATCCTCGCGCCAGCCGCGAGAGCGAAGAATCTCAGCGGTTTTATGGCAGTGCTGGTCGGGAAACTGCCCGTAGTCCAGATCGTGGACCAGGCCAATAATCCCCCACTTTTGCTCATCCTGCCCATTTTTACGCGCGAAGTATCGCATCACACCCTCGACAGCCAGAGCATGCCTGATCAGCCCCTCGTTTGTGTTGTACTCGCTGAGCAGAGCCCAAGCTTGCTCGCGATTGGGCACGGTTTCTTCCATCATAAGCCTTTGACTATTCAAATTTGCATAAATCGCCCATTTCAGAAGCGACTAATCTACGCGCTAATACCATAAATTTCAACCTATTTCCCTTTTATGGCGTTTCTTGGGTATCCTGGCCGGAGGTTATTTTGTCATTATCGTTTGGATCGCTCTGAGGCGCCGGTTTGAATATTTCCGGGCTGATCGAGTCATAGAAATCCAGAAAGAGGCTGTATTTGGCCCCGATTAGTTCGTGCTCGATTGCGAGGTCCTGCAATTCCTTGTCCCTGGTAAAAGCCCAGAATGCGTACATGTTTAAGTCGTTTTCAAGGCTGCTCATACAGTACTTGACGAGGAAGCCCCATGCGAGCAATTCCTCGGTCTGGCCGAAGATGTCCTTCTGGCCGAGCATCTCGACGCCCGTGCCGCCATAAGTGAAGTCCTCCGGGTTGAGTGATTTCCATTCCTCCTTGGGAAACTGTTTGGCGTAGTTGTCCATGAGGATGCTGGAAAACTCCGAGTGCATAGTGCTCAGAAGAAACTGCTTGGTATAGCCCTCAGCTTCTCCCTGGTTGTCTATGTACAGCGAGGAGTCCGAGTAGGCGCCTCCGAAGCCTTTGCCATAGAACTCAAGACCTCTGACGAAGTAGATGTCGGAGAGGTTTTTTTTGAGCACTTCTTTTGGATATCGAGACAGGAAAGTCTCGGTGACATCGATCAATCTGACGACTTCATCTGGCGGCATTTGCGAGCCTGAACCTGAAATGGGCGGCGTCAGCCAATTACGTGGATAGAACTGCTCGCGATTATAAATGTGGTTAATACGTACGCCAAGCTGAGCCTCGATTTCCGCGACCTTTTTTGTGATCGTCCTGCCGGGTCCCTTCGCCCGTTCGTATTTCTGCAGATCCAGCAGAAGAATCCCCCTTCCGACGCCGGCCGGATCACCCACTTTGGCGACCTGGAAGGCGATGTGTCGTCCATCGTCGCTGACGACGGGATTCGAGGCTTTGTAGCCCGGGTAGCTGGAAATTAATGTTATCCGCTCGGTTTTGCTGGATGTATCGAGGGCGAGTTTGTAGATATCGATGTAGTCAGTGCCCTTGAGGCTGTGCTTGTCGCACTCGACGAGGGTGTACTTGCCATCCGGGAAGATGCCTTCGGGCTCATCGTACTGGCCCGGCGCGTTGGAGTAATTGACGATCTTGTGGCTTTCGATATCCAGGCCCATTACCTCAGTACCCTGGTAGCCATAGGCGCTGAAGATCAATTCCTTCTCATCAGGCGGTCGGAAATTCTGCGTCTCTATATCGCACTCGAAGGGCAGATCCTGCTTGTCCAGTATTTTCTGCTTGTTAGTGATGGCGGGCTTGCCTGTTTCGTAAGAAATATCGGCTTTATAGAACGCCCCGCCTTGTGTCCATGCTATCGTCATGCGCTTACGCGAGACAGCGGGTCCTTCGGAACATTTCTCGCCCAGTGGCATTGGCGGGCCCGACAGGTCTTTTTTGAGCACCCAAAGCTCGGCGTTTTTCTCGTTTCGGCTGGGCCACGGGTCTTTAGAGTCGAACTGCCTTGAACCTGAAAGCAGGATATCACCGTTGGATAGGTATAACGCCCGCGTGTAGCCCTCGTGAAAGTAATGATGGGTCATCGGGCGGATGATTCCAGTCTTTAACTCCACCTCATAAACATCGCCAAAGGTTTTCTCGATGAACAGGATTCTCGTGCCATCGTGTGAAAAGTCGGCCCTCTGGCCAAAATACGTTACCCGCTTGATGTATGGCGGCAGATTGTTCAGGGGCGAGATATCGTCCCAGAGGGCGGCGATTGCAGGGCGGTCCAGAGGCGGTATGCCTGTGAGAATGGCCCCAAAAACAGCAGCCAGGATGTACATTCTAAGTCTCATGTCGAATCTCCGATCTTCATTTGTCAGAAACAGATGTTTCATTATCATCGTCTGCATGGTCTGTCTTTCGCCAGCCTGTTGATTCGATTCTTTCTAATTCTGCCTCGATGTCCATACCTTCGTAGAAGGAGAACCAGCCATAGAGAGTCTGCGTCTGTCCTGGCTCGGTATCGGGAAACTTCGGATCCGAATGGAAGCATGGGCAATCAGGGTTGGCCCAGGTGCGGTCGCAATTTGTCCAGGCGACGATCATCCATCGTGTGCCATCAGTGGAACGACACGCCGTGTAGGGCTTTTTGAAAATTTTGTTCTCGTTGGTTTGCTGTTCAAAGCCTTCGGCCATTTTCGGCATCACGCATATCTGCACGCGTAGATCGCTCAGGCGGTCCGGCGTTCCATTTTTCAGCCAAAACTCCATAAAGACAGCTTGCCCAGTCGGCCTGACCTTGGCGCCGAAGGTGATTTTGTTGGGAAGCACGCGCTCGAAATCGAGTATTCCGTTGGTGCCTCGATTCCATTCGAGCGGTTTTAGCCTGATTTCCTGCTTGGTCCAGATGGTATCGACGTGCGTGTGCGCCAGATACGTCAGGCCAAGATTGGACCAGATCGCTTCTGGCAGATCGACCACTGCATAGTCGTTGGGATCCCAGGGGGTGAAGACGCTGAACTTGGTTTCCCTCTGTGGATTTATTGCTCCTTCGAGAAAGCCGACCCTTGGGTGACGTCCTCCAGGATAGGGAAGCACGAGCAGCTTGTTTTCGAGGAGCTTGGGACGATTATCATGCCGGATGTTGAATCTGCGCTTCGCGGAGGCAATCTCTGCGATGGCCAGGCCAGTTGCCGTGCTGATTTCTTTATCGCTGAAGCGATGGAACCATACCATGTTTTCAAGCCAGTACTTCAGCTCTTTATCATTCTGTGGCTTTCGATGATTCACTTCTATCTGCTTCAATTTACTTGCGTCCTCGACCCAGGTGCAGTTTCTGCCGCCTGAACGTGGCAGTTCGTCCTCGTAGTCGTTTGCGTAAATCAACATTGCCTTTCCGAGGCCGGATATATTAGCTCTGCGAGACGATAGAATTCCAAGCTGTCGGGCGGCAAGTACAATAAAGAGCAGCACCAGAACAACGAAGAGTCCTGCGAGTATCTTCACTGCTAGCAACGAACCGCGTTTATGTTCTATGCTGCTATCAATCATCTTCGTCCCTTCCTGTTTCTCATTTTAGCAGGTCCTCAGCGATTTTGACGATTAAACATTTTTCGCAATACATGAAGCAGCGTTGCAGGCTCGAAGTAGTTTGCAGATAGTCTCAGGCAAACAACGCGAGGATCCCTGATGTGAATCCTGCCTGTCACGTTGCTGAAAAGAGAATCTATGTCATGTTTCTGGTGTTCCTTATTGAATGAGAATACCAGATCATCACCACAGGTAACAATGCTTTTAATGCCATGCTTTGCGGCTTTTATTTTAATTTTAGCGACGTCCAGCAACAATTCCACCTCGTCGGGGACAGGGCCATAAACGTCGGTTAATTCGCCTTCGATCTGTTCGATATCGCCATCGGTTTGCGCCATGGCGATTTTGCGATAGACGTCCATGCGTTGTCTGCCGATTGGGATGTAATTTTTCGGTATGTACGTCGCGAAGCCCAGATCGATAGTGATTGTGGGGATGTGCTCGGTCGGCTCGTTCCTGTGCCTGCGAACCGCCTCAGCCAGCATCTCGCAATACATCTGGTAACCCACTAACTGAATGTGCCCTGACTGCTCGGCGCCGAGGATGTTACCCGCGCCCCGGATTTCGAGATCGCGCAGCGCGATCCGAAAGCCTGCGCCGAGATGCGAGTAGTCCTCAATGGCTTTGAGACGTTTGGCCGCGATTGGTGTGACGGGCCGTGACTTTGGCATGAGCATGTATGCGTACGCCCGGTGTTTATATCGCCCGACCCGGCCTCGGAGCTGGTGCAACTCAGCAAGGCCGAAGCGGTCGGCGTCATCGATGAAGATCGTGTTGGCATTGGGGATGTCCAGGCCCGACTCGATGATGGTCGTGCAGACCAGCACGTCAATCTCGCCTATGACGAATTTGACCATCGCATCTTCAAGCTCGCTCTTGGTCATCTGGCCGTGCGCGATGGCGAATCGGGCGTCCGGGACGAGCTTGTGAATTTCCCACGCCTTGCGCTCGATGGACCTGACACGATTGTGCAGGAAGAATACCTGACCCTGGCGGTTGAGTTCCAGATTGATGGCCCGCTTGATGAGTTCGGGACTATAGCTGGTTACTTTTGTGACGATGCTGCGTCGGTCCATGGGCGCTGTGGCCAGTGAGCTGATGTCGCGCAGGCCTAACAGCGCCATGTGAAGCGTTCGTGGTATCGGTGTGGCTGTCATCGTCAGGACGTCTACATTTACTCGCAGCCTTTTGAGTCTTTCCTTGTGCTCGACGCCAAAACGCTGCTCTTCGTCGATGATGAGCAGGCCCAGGTCCTTGAATCCAACGTCACGGCTTAGCAGTCGATGGGTTCCGATGAGCACATCGACTCTGCCTTTCCTGGTCCGCTCTACAATGTCACGGGCCTGTTTGGTGGTTTTGAAACGATTGATAACCTCGACGGTGATAGGAAAATCCGCAAATCGCTCAGCGAAGGTCCGTCCATGCTGGACGCACAGAACAGTTGTGGGAACGAGCATGGCCACCTGCTTTGAACTCTCGACGGCCTTGAAAGTCGCCCGCATGGCAAGCTCCGTTTTTCCAAAACCTACGTCACCGCAGAGCAGCCTGTCCATCGCAACCGGCTGTTGCATGTCCCTCTTGATCTGTTCGACTGCTGTTGTCTGGTCGGCTGTTTCCTGGTAGGCAAAGGATTCCTCGAACTCGATCTGCCAGTTCGAATCCGATGCGTATGCAATCCCGCCGATGGCCTGACGTTCGGCTTGTAGATCCAGCAATTCGGCGGCAAGGTCCGCCACGCACGCCGCCACTTTTTCCTTCTGCTTCTGCCATTTCTTCGAGCCTATCTTGCTCAACCGAGGCCGCTTTGGGCTGGTCCCGATGTACTTCTGCACCAGCGCGATGTTGTGCACGGAGACCTGCATCTTGACGCTGTCGGCGTATTCGATAGTAAGATACTCGTTGGCTCCGCCCTTTTCCTGGATCGTTTCAGAACCGATGAATTTTCCGATGCCATACGAGGCGTGAACGACGTAGTCGCCTTCCTGCAGATCGGCGAGCGAATCGACGGGCGAGGCGGCACGAGCGGGCGTGCGGCGTCTTCGGATGGTGTACTGGCC
>CAZYMD010000040.1:11145-29856 GCA_964649005.1 uncultured Pirellulales bacterium | reverse complement strand
ATGTAGTTGTAAGGCCAGTCGACTTTGTTGGGATCCTTGATTTCTGTCGCGTCTTTATCGGGGTAAAGATCGAGAAAATATCTGCTGTCGAGCTTGACCAGGCGAGCGAGGAAGCAGCCTTTGTTCTTATCGCTGTCGCACATGGTCAGCTTGTAGGTTTTATCCATATCGTCTGCGCGCGCAAATTGCCACAGGTCGTCGGGCTCATTGGGATCGGTGGTCCATCTTCCCAGCAGTTTCTCTTCAAGCACGAGACTGTCTTCGCTGTAGAGCCCGTGGAGAGAGAAAACAGGCAGGCATCCTCCCATCAAAATAGCCAGGCCGAAGAATAAAACCGTTCTCACTTTCATAGTGTGCTCCTTTCGTCTGGAATTGCCAATTGCTCTTTGTGAACCATTCTCCACTGCCTGCCGCCAATTGTCAATTGCAACGGCGTGCCAAAACATGTAGAGTGCGTGGGCTCAGCGATGGCCGGGTCATCGGATATGCTCAAATGGGGTGCCGAATTGGGCCTGTGCACGGGATTATGTCAGAGGAACGTTATGCTGGATTTGGATGTTATGGGTTGGATTGTGGTTGCGCTTTCTGCTGTCATGGTGGGAATGGCCAAAACTGGCATTCCCGGCATCAGTATACTGATCGTACCGCTAATGGCGAACGTACTGCCTCCAGGCAAGTCAACCGGGGTGCTGCTGGGCATTCTCGTTCTTGGGGATTTGTTCGCCGTGGCCTACCACCGGCACAACGCCAAATGGCGCCACGTCCTGAGACTGCTGCCGCTGACTTTAATAGGGATCGCGACCGGATTTTGCGCTATGCGAACGATTAGCGATGAGCATCTCAAGCCGATTATCGGCGTCATCGTCCTTGTAATGCTTGCCCTGAGCTACTGGCGTTCGCGTGGCAAGGGCGAGCAGATGCATGTGCCAAATCAGTGGTGGTTTGCAGCAGTCCTGGGTTTTGCTGCCGGCGTGACCACGATGATGGCCAACGCCGCAGGGCCTGTGATGATTATTTACCTGCTGGCGATGAAGCTGCCCAAAGTGGAGTTCGTAGGAACCGCTGCGTGGTTCTTTTTCATTGTAAACTGGGTCAAGGTTCCTTTTAGCGGTGGGCTTGGCTACATGAACGCTGAGTCTATCAAACTTGATTTGATGATGTTGCCTCTTATCGCATTGGGTGCCGTTCTCGGTATATTCTTTCTCAAGCGAATTCCACAGAAGGCGTTTTCCGTAGTCGTACAATTACTGGCTGTCGTAGCAGCCGTCATATTGTTATTCTGATTTTCTGCACTCGATATGGGCCTTGCACAGACCGTCGTCGGGTGTGATGATGTTTATTCATGGGCAGTGAAAAGAAAAAGGATGGATTTTCGACCGACCGCGAGCGAATGCTCAGGCTGCATTTGAAGGACCGCGGCATTGTGGATGATCGTGTGCTCGGTGCTATGCAGGAGATAAGACGCGAGGAATTCGTACCTGAATCATACCGCTCACAGGCCTACACCGACGGTCCGCTCCCGATAGGCAACGATCAAACTATATCCCAGCCCTACATCGTTGCACTTATGACGCAGGAATTGCGTGTCAATCACAAGTGCAACGTCCTTGAGCTGGGCACAGGCAGTGGCTACCAGACCGCCATTCTTGCCAATCTCGCCCGGCGTGTTTACACAATCGAGCGTATTGCCGATCTATCAACCTGCGCCCAAACGGTCCTGAACAGGCTCGGTGTTGGGAATGTCGAGTTTTTCGTGGGCGATGGTAGTTGTGGCTGGCCGGTTCGAACACTGCCCGAATCGGGCTTTTTTGAGCGGATAATGATAACAGCCGCCGTGCCTGAGGTCCCACAGCCTGTATTCGAGCAATTAGCCGATGGAGGAAGACTCGTAGCCCCGATAGGCGGCGCCACATACCAGAGGCTTATCGCCTATCAAAAAAGAGGCCAACAGCTCATTGAAAGGTTCATTTGTGACGTCCGCTTTGTTAGACTGATCGGTGAATTCGGATTCGATAAATAGGTGTGGTGATGCGCAAAGACATCATGGAAACTCAGAAAAAGTCGTCTGATATTGTCAAAGTAGATAGCCCGGCCGAGCACTCTGGCAGCGGGCTTAGTCTTTCTATGCCCGTACAGTTCCTCAAAGGAGTAGGCCCGGCCCGAGCGAGAGTCTTTGCGAAACTTGGCGTTGAGATGGTCGGCGACCTGCTGGAATACTACCCTCGCGATTGGATCTTTGTTCCGGATGCTACAAAAATTGGCCAAATACGCGCTGGTCAGAATGTAACTGTCATTGGGTTAATCGAGTCCACCGATTACCAGAGCTTTCGCAGGCAGCCCCTTTTCGAGGCGATGGTCAGTGACGATACCGGTCTGTGCAGGGCCGTCTGGTTTCACGGTGGATATCTGCAAAAGCAGCTCGAACCGGGCCAGGTGATTATGCTCACAGGCAAGGTCTCGAAGTATAAATATCAGCTACAATTCGCGAATCCGAAGTTCCTCGTGCTGGATCAGGACAATCCGCACTCCGCCGAGTATTTCAGCGGTGGCGTCTATCCCGCTACGGCTGAGCTTAGCAGCAGGCAAATCAAGAAGATCATTCGACCAGTACTTGCCCATCTCGACGAACTGACGCCCGATTTCTACGACAGGCAGTTCCTCAAGGATAATAACCTGATCGGCAGGAAAGACGCTCTGGAATGGATTCACCTGCCGCCCGATGAACAGAAACTTGCCAAAGCCAAACGCAGACTTAAATTCGACGAGCTGTTCCTGATGCAATTAGGACTGGCCCTTAGGAGATTCCGCACACAGCATTATGACATGGCCTCGGCTTGCGCCTGCACGGACAAGATCGATAGCAAGATCCGCAGGCGTTTTCCGTTTCTGCTGACTGAAGACCAGGACGTGTGCATCGCTGACATCGTGTCTGACATGGGAAAGACGGTCCCCATGAATCGCCTCTTGCAGGGTGACGTTGGCTCGGGCAAGACAGTGGTCGCGCTGTACGCGGCTCTGCTGGCGGTTGCGAATGGCAGGCAGGTTGCGATAATGGCTCCAACTGAAATATTAGCCTCACAGCATTTTCTGAGCATGGAGCGCTACCTCAGGAACAGCAAAGTCAAACGGGTCCTGATAACAGGCGGCCTGACGGGCAAGAAGCGAACAGAGCTTCTAAACGAGATCAAAGCCGGTGATATTGATATTGTCATTGGGACCGTCGCCCTGTTGCAGGCAGACATCGAGTTCAAGACGCTGGGACTGCTTGTTATTGATGAACAGCACAAATTCGGCGTCGAGCAGCGGGCTCAACTGCGCAAGGATGCCACGCCGCACTGTCTTGTCATGACTGCTACTCCGATACCGAGGACGCTGGCGATGACGGCCTTTGGCGATCTGGACGTCTCAATCATCAAACACTCGCCGCCGGGCAGAGGCGCCGTTGTCACTCGCTGGGTGGACAAGCGAGATCGCGACAAGTCCTTTGAGTTTATCCGCGAGCGGCTCAGGGCGAAAAAACAAGCGTATTTTGTCTACCCGAGAATCACCTCTGCCGAGCAGGACACCGACGTCAAGGCTGCGACCGATGAATGGAAGATCCTCTCTGAGCACGTATTCCCGGAATACACCGTCGAGCTTCTGCATGGCAGAATGACATCGGACAAAAAGCAGCAGGTCATGGCGAACTTTCGCAAGGGCGCAATCGACGCGCTTGTTTCGACTGTTGTTATCGAGGTAGGGGTGGATGTACCCAACGCGACCATCATGGTCATTGAGCACGCGGATCGCTTCGGTCTGGCACAGCTTCATCAGTTACGCGGGCGAATCGGACGGGGACATGCAAAATCATTCTGCTTCCTGTTCGCCGATACCGAGAACGAAACCGCCACAAGCCGGCTCGACGTGATGACCAGAAGCAACGATGGCTTCGATATAGCCGAACACGACCTGAGGCTCCGCGGCCCCGGAGAATTATTCAGCACGCGACAGCATGGCCTTCCCGATCTGAAGATCGCGAGCATAGTGGACGACTTCGAGTTGCTGGTCATGGCCAGAAGGAGCGCTTTTGATCTGGTTTCACAGGACCCTACGTTAACACAGGCCGAACACAGAAATATAAGACGGGCTCTGTTGGCAAAGTTCGGGGATTCATTGGGACTGGCTGATATTGCGTAGAATATGGAAGGATGGAAGCCCAATGGCTGTTCAGGCCGCAGCCGGTTTTACCGTCGCACTCCGGGGGACACAATTTATGTTTACATTTTAGCGCCCACCTTTTAGGCTATTGGGATGCAGATAGCTTATAAGAACAAGCGTTTGGAGAAGATTTTCGCCGGTGCCAATGTCCTGTTAGCGGCGGTGGTCGCCGCTTCCTTTGTACTTCTGTTTGGCTTCGATAAGCCGCTGCTTCCACAGAACATCCTGTATGCGATTCAGGTTTCTCTGCTGTGCGCCTTTTTAGCAGAGAAAATTGCCCGCTTTTTCAATGTCGTGTCCAAGCGGGAATACTTGCGCGCAAACTGGTACGAGGCGCCGCTTATTCTTGCGCTTATCTTAATAATTCTCGGAGAGGGCCGTTGGTTTGCGACAGACAAAACGGATGCTGCCGCCGTTCGGCATTTTGCCATAGGCATCTATCTTGTAGTGCAGGTCGTGATCAAGCTGTGTCGGGCCTCTGTCAATCTTGCTGCTACGGGAAGGAATCCAACTCAGACGCTGATAGCCAGCTTTCTTGTCCTGATTGTATCAGGCGCCGGATTGCTGATGTTGCCGAAAGCGTCAACCAAGACGAATCTGAGCTTCGTGGACGCTCTGTTCACTGCAACCAGCGCAACGTGTGTAACCGGTTTGATAGTCAAGGAGGACACCGGAAAAGATTTCACGATAATGGGCCAGACAGTAATACTGGCTCTGATCCAGCTTGGCGGTTTGGGCATAGTCGTTTTCGGTGCTGTTATTGCATTATTGTTGGGGCAGGCGTTGAGCGTTCGTGAGTCCGTGGCCATGCAGGACTTACTTAGCACGCGCACGCTCAGCCGGATAGGCAACATGATTGCCTTTGTTTTTATAGGTACGATCGTGATCGAAGCAGTCGGCGCACTGGGTCTGCTGCGCATGTGGAGTGATGTGCCGGGAAGAGTCACAGGCATTCAGCACCGATGGTTCTGCAGCATCTTTCATTCGATAAGCGCCTTCTGCAATGCGGGCTTTAGCCTCTTCGACGACAGCTTTGTCCAATATAGCAGGAGTTGGGAAGTATACCTTGTCGTCTGCCCGCTGATAATCCTGGGAGGGCTTGGCTTCAGCGTGTTGTATGATCTGGCAAATATAGCTTCCGATCGCGTTAAGAGGTTTTTCAAGAAGCGTATTAACAGGGAATATCAGCTTTCGATGGAAGCTCCAAAAAGGATGCGACTTCAGACCAAAATAGTTCTGAGCGTGAGTGCATTTCTTATTGTCGCCGGCTGGATTGCAATACTCCTCTTCGAACGTTACGCCGCTGGTGAAGTATCCGGTGGCAATCCCGATGTACTGGGGGCGCTATTCCAATCAGTAACAGCACGAACTGCAGGATTCAATACTGTTAATATCTCGTCCATGTCTGCTTCGAGCAGGTTCTTTCTGATGTTGCTGATGTTCGTTGGCGGCTCGCCGGGATCCACCGCAGGGGGAATCAAAACCGTGACGCTGGCGGTGGTTGTGATTACTGCAATCGCAACACTGCGAAAACGCGGGGAAGTTGAGATGTTCAATCGCTCAATCCGCATCGTCATTGTTGGCAGAGCCATCACAATTACGCTGCTTTTTGTGGCCGTGTTGTTTGCAGGTACGCTTGTTCTGAGCGTTACAGAGAATTCGAATGGCTTTTCCTTTTCTGATATTATGTTCGAGGCGAGTTCCGCCCTGGGCACGGTCGGCTTGACCACCGGCATCACACCTCTTTTGACAAGTGCGGGCAAGTTGGTTATCATTGCCCTTATGCTCGTGGGCAGGCTGGGACCTCTGACGTTGCTTGCATCATTGACATTCAACTTGAAACCTGTTAGCTACAACTATCCGGTTGAGGCAATAGTTGTCGGTTAATTATTGAGGCGACTTCATGAAACGATTTGCGGTAATAGGATTGGGGCGGTTCGGCAGAAAGCTCGCGATTGCGCTGGCGATGAGCGGAGCCGAGGTTGTTGCTATCGACAAGAACAGGGATGAGATCGAGCTGATCGGCGATCAGGTTACTCATGCTGTTCGTCTTGACAGCACCGATGAAGACGCCCTCAAGGCCCAGGGTGTAGATAAGTGTGATGTCGCTATCATTGGGATTGGCCAGGGCACCGGTCGAGGATTTGAGTCCGCGGTCCTGACGGTCGTAAATCTCCGACAGATCGGCGTCAAGCAGATATATGCTCGCGCGGAGGATTTGATCGCCGGTGAGGTCTTCTCAAAAGTCGGGGCTACCGAAGTCATCTATCCTGAGATTGAATCAGCACAGCGATGGGCGTTCAAGCTGATCGCACCGCAGATAGGCGAGAAAATCGATTTTGCCCCTGGCTATAGTATGGCGAGGGTCAAGGCCCCGCCGAGTTTTAACGACAAAACCGTGATGGATTTGCAACTCAGGCAGAAATATAACGTGAATCTCGTTGTGATCAAACGCGGCGAGAACAGTAAAGTCAAGAAAAGCGAGAAAGGCGGAATTATAAACGTCCCTATGCCCAATACAATCGTTTATGAGGGTGATATCCTCATGTTAGCGGGCTCTGACGTTGACCTGGCAAAGCTGCCTCAGGAGTAACACCGCTTCGTTCTTACTTGGTTCCCCGTAGTACTCTACGCTGTGAAATTATCGAGAAAGCTGTTGGAGAGGCGGCCATTTTCAGATAAATAAACCGTCCGACCGGCGATGTTGGTTCAATTGCCAGGCCGGACCAGATTAAAAAAAGTACAGTGTTTGAAACAGACAATTTTCTGTCTTTGAAGGAATTCAAAAGCACCCAGTAAGAAGAAAAACGCTAACGCTGGTCGGTCCTTGTCCACAAGGTCCATTCATGCAGGCGAGCCAAGAGAGAAATATGCGGACTCCCTAATGACTCCTATCTTTCAGACCTCCACGTTCAAATTCAGTGGCGGCAAGGCAATCGAGGACTATACCATGAAAAGAAGAGAACATTTCGAGTACGGCAGGTACGGCAATCCAACTGCAAAAATTGCTGAAGAGCGTCTTGCCGATCTCGAAGACCATCCACACGTCAAGCGGGTTTACTATCCGTTTCTCAAGAGCCACCCACACCACAACGTTGCCATTGAGCAAATGGCGGGTGGCGGTGGAGTAGTTACCTTTGACATCAAGGGCGACATCAACACTGCCAAGCGATTCCTGGATGCGTTGGAGTTGTGCTACATCGGGCCGAGACTTGGCGGCGTCGAAACGTTAATAACACACCCGGCCCTGGTCAGCTACTACGACTACAAACGGAAGGAGCGCTAACAGCTCCGAATCACCGATACGCTCTTCAGACTCGCTGTGGGGATTGAAGACGTGGAAGATATTATCGCCGATTTGAAGCGCGCCCTGGAGCAATAGCCTATTCTCTCGAGACCCCTATATTCCAGAGTCCATGGGATTTTAGGCTAACCCGCCACGATATTGACGCGATTTAGCACGTGTTATCGAGAGGGAAATGTACAGTTTTCCAACTATTGACCAGTTAAAGAGGCCAATATCGCATGATCTTGCCTTGCCTGATTCAAAGGCCGTAACTCGCTGCATTTACAGCGTTCCAACAATCCCACAGAAGGCTGCGTGTGGGATCGTTGATAACATCCCCTTCCTCTCTCCCATGTTTGTACAACACCTGTGTCTCCTCGACACAACTCGTATATAGTTATTATCGTCTTCTCACCCCTAAAATATAGCCGTGGCAATTACGTGATTTCCTCGGTTTTATTAAGTATTTCAGCTTGAAATGTCGTGGAAAGCCCGTGATTACTAAGAAATGGAGCAAGATTAGAAAAGGGGAGGACTTAAAGTCTTAGTCTTCCCCTCTCTAAACCTTGATCAAACCCTTCCCCAACACAACCAGAGTACCTATACTATCACACTTTTCTGCTATGTGTTCAATCGTGGTAAATACGGGAATATTGGCGTCTTTCAGCAATATATACCGCTGGGATATCGTGGATATCCCGTGAATTGGATGGAATTATTATCAGCCGTATATTCTAAAAGCTTCGCAAGCACCCCAAAGGCGCTACTGGCTCGGTAAATCAGTGATCCTCACCACTGCGGCTCGCTTGACGAGTTCTACTAAATTATCGGCTCCGAGCTTTTGCATGATATGTCTGCGATGGTCTTCGATAGTCCTTGGGGACCGGTTACGTAGAGAGGCTATTTCTTTGTTGTTCTTGCCTTCCAGGATCAGGCGCAAGATATCTGCCTCTGTTTTGCTGAGCAGTTCGGTCACTTGTGGATGTGGCCCGGCGTTCTGATTGAGAGTGGATTCTACCACTGAAAACAGTGTGGTTCGCCGAATGGGCTTCTCGATGAATTCACAGGCGCCCAGCTTCAGTGCCTGGACCGCCATTGGCACATCGCCATAGCCGGTTATTACTATTACAGGTAGAGATGGAGCCACTTGTTTGACTTGTTTAAGCAGTTGAATGCCGTCAATCTCTTTCATCTTCACGTCGGTTATAAGCAGGTCGCAGACATGGGAGTGAAGATGCTCAAGGCAATCTGAGGCACAAGCGAACGCCATAACTTCGACATTCAATTGCAAGAGTGTTCTGGTAATTACATCCCGGACCAATGAATCATCATCAACCAGAAAGATATGGGCTTTGTCTTTGTTTCTAATAGTCATTCTTCAAGACCTTGCCTCTTTAGCCATAGGTAATGTGACGATAAACATTGCGCCTTCTCCAGTTAGATTTTGGAATCGAATATTGCCGCCCGAGTGTGTCACTATCTGCTCGGCGACGCAGAGCCCAAGCCCTGTTCCCTGTCTGGTGGCTTTGGTTGTAAAGAACGGTTCAAACAGTCTGTCCTGGTGTTCCGGGACAACACCTCCACAGTCATCCGAGAATTGCAGTACGATATCCCGGTCGATAACAGACCCGCTGATAATGATCTCGTGCGGCCGGTCGCCATCGGCTGCCTGTATTGCATTTTGCACAAGCGTGAAGAACAGTTGCTCAAGTTCCGACCTGCTGGCGTGAATAGAGGGCAATCTGTTCATGCCTTTTGAACTCAACCTGGTGTTTACCTGATGAGCGGTGTTACCCAGCAGTCGGAATACTTCTTCAGTGATTGTGTTCAGACATACTTCTTCCTCTGGGGCATCTTGACATGATTTGGCGACACCCCTTAGCATATCGACGATTTCGATGATCTGTGAAACGCCTTCGAGGCCTCGTTGCAGGTTTTCCACGGCATTACCTGTCTCTGGTATCGTTTCAAGTTCGGCCAAGGCATTTTCGATTGACAGGGTAACTACAGTCAGAGGCTGTGTGACTCTATGAGCCAGAGTAGCCCCGAGTGTGCCCATTGAGGCGAGCCGCTCAACTTTTGCCATTCTCTGACGAAGGTTATCGAGCTTCTCCTCGGCCAATTTCGCTTCGTGTATATCTCTGGCGATGATCATGACTGAATCCGGTTTGCCACTGCTGTCTTTCAGGGGCACAACAGTTGTGTTTTCCCATCGTTGCTCACCCTGTAGTTCAGTCATCATAGTAGCAGTCTTACCCTGCTCTGATTCAATCACTTCATGCACATACTGTACCTGTCGATCGGCAATTTCTTTCGGGAACAGATCCCACATTTTCATGCCTATTACCTGTTCCGGGCTGTAACCCAGTCGTTTCGCGGCGGTTGTATTCGCAAACAGATAGACACCTTCGCAGTCAATGACGGCGATGGCCTCGCTGGCGCTCTCAACTACCGCCCTGTACCATGCTTCACTTTTTTGTCGTGCCTCTTCGGCTTGCCTTTGCTTGGTTTTGTCACTGGCGAAGACGGCTACAGCGGACACATTCCCCATGCTATCGAATACCGGATACATGTGACTGTCGTATGTATGGCCGTCCCGCTTATCTTCAAAACGCACCGCTTTGCCCGACCGGAGAACCTTCCTTATGTTCTCTATTCTGCTATTGGAGTGCTCCGGTTGCATCGTATCCCCGATAGCTTCAATGACTGTAGTTCCGGCAATGTCGTCAGAACTCTTGCCAAGCCGTTCAGCGGCAGTCTTATTCACCGCGAGGATATTAGTATCAGCATCGATCAGAAATATGGATTCGGTTGTGGCATCGAGGATAGCTCTGAGTGTAGACTCTCTATCACGAAGCTCCATATCGATGGTTCTACGTTCTGTCATGTCACGGAATACGCCCGTTATGTATACACTCCCATCAATCGTTATCGGGAAAGAATTGATATCGGCATAGAAAATGCTCCCGTCCTTGCGTTTGACCGGGATATCCCTGGCCAGTTTGATCTCATTTCGGGCCTCCCTGTCGAATTGTTCTGTTACGTACGGCAGGTCCTTTGCGGGGTGTATGTCGTTGACACTCAGATTAGGAATATCATGCAACTCGTAGCCCAACATTCTGCATAGTTCCTTGTTAGCCGAGTGGAACCTGCGAGTTTCGACATTCGCTATGAGTATTCCGTCCGGGATATTGTCCAAGACAGCCTGGAGATTTCGCTTACACTCAGAAGAGGGGCCGTCCTGCCGGCTGTTGAGAGCAGCCTTCTCCAGTTGGGCGACGCGAGCGCGCAGAACCTTGATCTCGTCGAGCAACTCGGCTTTGCCTTCGAATCCATCTGCCATATCTTTCTCATCCTCTTCGACGAGTATCTCTCCACCCAATATCAGGCCAATTCCAAGATAAGACTCGCTTTAAATAAGCAGAGAATAGGTCTCTCTATCAGTTCTATTGCATAGCTGAAATACAGATAACTAATTTGGTTGTGGCCGTCAAGAACAAAGCATTCATATAATTTTCCCATTATTTACCGGGTATTTATAAGCTTGAGTTGGTTATCGCCGGTATATGTATGCATTTTTATGGTTGGTATAGAACGGCAGGATCCACCGAATTAAATGAAGATAAACAAGTTTTTTGCTTGCTATATGTTCAATTGAACATATATTATTGTGGCGCTATTTTGAGATCGGAATTATGGAACCGCTGACAGAAAAACAGCAAAAGGTGTTCAGGTATATTGCAGGCAGGCTGCGAAAGGGCAGTCCGCCGAGCCAAAGGGAAGTCGCCAGGCATTTCGGTTTGGCTCAGAATGCCGTATGCCAGTTTATAAGCTACCTTAAGAACAAAGACTATCTGACAGACTCCGGCGGCCATAGAGCGCTCAAGCTGACAAAAGCGTATCTCGACACAACAAGGCAACCCGAAGGCATTCCTATCGTGGGCAGGGTGGCGGCCGGGGCGCCGATATTGGCCGAAGAGAATATCGAGGGATACGTGAATCAGGCCTGGCTGTTTGGCTCTAAGGATGGTGCGTTTATTCTCAAGGTTGCCGGTGACAGTATGGTCGATGTGGGAATTCTGGATGGCGACTATGTAATAGTGAAACCTTCCTGTGAAATTGCAAACGGTCAGATAGGCGTGGTCCTGGTGAACGATGAGGCTACCGTCAAACATGTATATTTTCAGCGGAACATGATTGTTCTTGAACCAGCAAATAAATCAGCGGGCTACAAAACCATGTACATAAAAAAAGACAGCGGAAATGTTCGCGTAATAGGCAAGGTGACAGGTTGCTTTAGAAAGATGTAACTATATATACAAATGGCTGCGAAGATTTACATAGGAATAGCGGGCTGGTCTTACCCTGACTGGAAGGGGATTGTATACACGGATTCGAAGGTCGATCAGCTCGAATATGTCAGCAGGTTCGTGGATTGCATAGAAATTAACAGCACCTTTTACAGACCGCCCAGCAAGCGCAACAGCGAATCGTGGCTCGACAGGACGCAGAGCAATCCTGAGTTTTTCTTCACGGCAAAGCTGCACCGTGACTTTACGCATCAAGGCAAAATGGACGCTGAGATGGTAAAGCTGTTTCACAGTGGATTCCAGCCTATGCTCAAATCGAACAGACTAAGGCGCCTGCTCGTTCAGTTCAGATATGATTTTGATGACACTAATGCAAATCGCAGGCATCTCTCGGAGATAGTGAAGGCTTTCTCTGGGGCTTTCAGGCTCGCTGTGGAAGTCAGGCACAAATCCTGGCAAATGCCCAGCGCGCTGGAATTCATGAAGGAGCAGGGCGTTTCAGTCTGCAATCTTGATTATCCGACAAGCTGGAACTCCTTCGATATGCAGCAATGTACGATAGGAGAAAACGGCTATTTCAGAATGCATGGCAGAAATGCGGAAAAGTGGTTCAGCAAGGCTGGCAGGGACGAAACCTACAATTACTACTATAACGAAAACGAATTGACCCAGGTCAAGATGCGTGTGGGTGAATTGGCCAAAGCGCTCAAAACGCTTACCATCATCACGAACAATCACTACAGAGGCGCCGAGCTTGCCAACGCTCTCGAATTGAAATGCCTTTTGACGGGCCAAAAGCAACGCGTGCCCAGGGGGCTTTTACAAACGTATCCGCAATTGGCGAAGATCGCCATCGACGAAGAATAAAAAATGGCTGCGAAACTGAAAACTGTTTATGCGCCCGATTTGTCTACAAGTCGGTCTCAATCGTTATATGAAGCGCAAGTGCCCGCTGGGTTCCCTTCACCTGCCACCGATTATGAAGAGGACAAGCTCGATCTGAACAAATATCTGATCAAAAATCCCGTTGCTACGTTCTTCGTGAAAGTGACAGGCGATTCGATGATCGGGGCGGGCATACACCATGGCGACCTTCTCGTTGTCGATCGCTCCATCGAGCCCAAGGATAAAAGGGTTGTTATCGCGGTGCTGGATGGCGAGCTTACAGTCAAGCGAATCAGAATCCGAGGCGGCAAAGTCACTCTGCAGCCTGAGAATCTCGACTACTGCTCGCAGGAAATAAGCGAAGGCGCCGAGTTCGAAATCTGGGGCGTTGTCACCAGCGTCGTACACAAATTATGAAAGAGGCCTTTGTACTTGTCGACTGCAATAATTTTTATGTCTCCTGTGAACGGGTATTCAACCCCAAACTGGAGCGCAGGCCGGTTGTAGTGTTGTCCAACAACGATGGCTGTATCGTCGCCCGCTCGAATGAGGTCAAGGCGTTGGGGATTGGTATGGGGGTCGCAGCTTTCGAGGTCTCGGCTGTCCTCAAAAAGCACGGCGTGCAGACTTTCTCATCGAATTACACTCTTTATGCTGATATGTCCGGCCGGGTTATGGAGACCCTCTCAACCTTTACCCCTGATATTGAGGTGTATTCCATCGACGAGGCCTTTTTAAGTCTTTCCGATTGTAAACGCACCTTGGCTGATTATGGCCGCGAAATGCAACGAACCGTCAAAAAATGGACAGGCCTGCCCGTTTCAGTGGGCATTGCCCAGACAAAGACGCTTGCAAAAATAGCCAACCACGTATCCAAACACGTGACGGATACCGAAGGTGTGCTGGATCTTACCGATTCGGCCAATATCCAGAAGGTTCTGGCGGATGTTGCGTTGGAGAAGATCTGGGGCATAGGCATCAGGACGGCCATAAAATTAAAAAGAGCCGGTTTCAAGACCGCTCTGGACCTAAGCAAAGCCGACATCCCCTGGATCAGAAACAGGTTTGGCGTTACAGGAGTAAGGACTGTTTACGAATTAAGAGGTATTCGCTGTTATGAGTTGGAGCACAATCCGCCCGCCAGAAAATCGCTGGTTGTCTCTCGCATGTTCGGAAAGCCCGTCGATTCGATAGAGCAGTTGAAAGAGGCCGTTGCGAGTTATGTTTCAAGGGCTGGTGAGAGATTGAGATCGCAAAAACTGGCTGCCGGTGTGATGACGGTTTTCGTAACGACGAGCCGATTTATCAAAAACAAATACTTCAATTCCTGCTCCGTGGAATTGGAAGTGCCCACCAACGACACCACAGAGCTTATCAGGACTGCATTGTTGAGCGTGGAAAAGCTTTATCGCAGCAATTGTCTGTTCAAGAAGTGCGGCGTTATCTTTACAGAGCTGGCGCCTGAAAGCAGGGTGCAGGGGGGATTGTTCGACCGTGCCGACAGGGAAAAATCAAAAAGGCTGATGAAAGCTGTGGATATGGTAAATGCAAGAGTCGGCGTCCCGCTTCGCTGGGCCGCAGAGGGAATAGATTGCCCCTGGCGGGTCCAGTTCAAAAAACGCTCCAAGCGATTTACAACCTGCTGGGACGAGTTGCCTGAAGTTGTGTAGCATGATGGAATTATTCTATTTATGTTATTACTGCTTTGGGGGATGAACGATCCCCCTTCGCCGTACTCGCATAGGTACAAGCTCGCCGGGGACCTCAACGACGACTGCCTGGTCAACTTCTGGGACTTCTGCCTGATGATGGAGAATTGGCTGACTGACTGCCGAGTCCAGCCCACCGACTCGGCGTGCGTGCCTAAGTAGACGCTTGCTCTAACTGTATGGCTAATTTGGCTAACGGCCTTTAGTGCCAATTCACTCAGATATGGCGGACGAAACATCTCTCGAATGCTTAATAAAGCCCCAAGAATGGCCATAACTGAACCAATCGAAGGTTTTCGTGCTGGCAAAAAGGTTGGATTTATGTTATATAGATATTTTGAATTGTCGGGACGGATATATGCATTGTAGGGCCTCAGCAATCATAATTGGACGAAAGGATGGAATCGGCACGGCCATAAGTGTAGTGCCTCAGTAATATAAAGATGCAGCCATTAACCAAAGGCAAAGCAACCATATGCGTTGTGAACTACAAGACGCCCGATTTAATTCGGCTGTGTCTGCGGAGTATACGAAAGTTCACACATTATCCCTACGAGGTAATCGTGGTGGATAACGATTCCCAGGACGAATCACTCGAATACCTGCGGAAAGTCAAGTGGATAAAGCTGGAAGCACGCACGTTCGGAGATGAAAAGGTCCTCGGTTCCGACGCTGAAGGTTCAGGCCTGAATATCGGCCTCGAACAGTGCAACAGCGAGTTTTACGTCGTTATGCACTCCGATACTATCGTAAAGAAGGATGGCTGGTTAACAGAGCTTATAAAGCATTTCGATGCTGGAGAGAACGTGACCTGTGTCGGTTCGGGAAAGATCGAATCGAAACCGCTCTTTCTTCGCATTACAAAGAAGCTGACGGATTTTCAGTCCCTAAAGCGAAAGCTCTTTTACAATCCGAAGCTGCACGAACAGTACCGTTACCACAACAGGACTATATGCTGTCTGTACCGCACGGAAGTGCTTCGGCGTGAAAATCTATCATTCCTAATGGGCAAGGAAAGATCCCTCACCGCGGGCCAGGGCCTGTACCTCGAAATGCTCAAGCGAGGCTTAAAAACCGTGGAATTGCCTACTTCAGTAATGGGGCGATACGTAGTCCATCTCAACCATGCCACCATGGTCCTGAACCAGGATGAATTCACTCTTCGAAGAAAAACAGTCAAAAAATACAAACACGCCGTTGACGAAGTCATGTTCTCGGATATATTTCAGAGTATACTTAACGACGAGTCCCTGGACCAGTAAAGGATTGCTGTTCTGAGATTCGTAAATTTGCAGAATCATAAAATGGAGTGGTAAGTCGGTGAAGAAAGACAAAGAATCTATAAAAGAGCTACTGTCGGGCCATGGCAAGAGCATCCCTCTGTTCAAGGTGTTCATGCCGGAGAGTGTAATGGAACCCCTGCGAGAAGTGCTGCTAAGCGGCTATATCGGCGAAGGCCCGCGCGTTGCTGAATTTGAGAGCCAATTGGCCCCCTGGTTTGGCAACGATAACGTTCTCGCCCTTAATAATGGCACTTCCGCCCTGCAATTGGCGCTGCGTTTGGCCAATGTCGGCCCGGGCGATGAGGTCATTTCCACGCCTATGACGTGCTCTGCTACGAACGAGCCGATCCTCGCTATGGGCGCTAAAATCGTATGGGCGGACATCGATCCGTGGACAGCGAACATAGACCCCAAAAGCGTGGCCGAAAAAATCACTCCCAAAACCAAGGCGATAATGTGCGTTCACTGGGGTGGCTATCCATGCGATCTCGATGAGCTTAACGCCATCGCACGCAAGCACAACATCAAGCTGATCGAGGATGCCTGTCATGCGTTCGGTGCCACTTACCACGACAAGCCAATAGGCTCGCACTCTGATTTTGCATGTTTCTCATTCCAGGCCATCAAGCACATGACCACCGTTGACGGTGGTGTCATCACGTGCAAATCCGCTGAGGACACCGAGCGGGGCCGCCTGCTTCGATGGTATGGTATCGATCGTCATGCAAAATGCAAAGACCTTCGCTGTGAGGCAGATATTAAGGAATTTGGCTACAAATTCCACATGAACGACGTATCCGCCGCGATTGGCCTGGAGCAGTTGAAGTACGTCGGCGATACCCTGCAAAAGCACCGCAACAACGCGGCCCAATTCGATCGGGCGTTCAAGAATCTCAAAACGGTTCGTCCCATGAAATACAGGCCGGATCGCCTCGGTTCCTATTGGCTCTACACCATCCGGGTCTTCGACAGGTTGCGATTTGTCGATCACATGGAGCAGGCCGGGGTGTCCGCCTCGCAGGTCCACGCCAGAAATGACACACATACGATTTTCGCCGATTCGAAAGTCCATCTTCCCAAAGTGGACGAATTCACAACCGAACAGGTCTCGATCCCGGTAGGCTGGTGGCTTACTGAACATGACATGTCCATCATCATAAAGGCCGTTGAGGACTATGAGCGCATGATGGCGCCGAAGGTCTCAGCGCCCCACGCCGTGGTCGATCTGCCGTCTGAGAAACGAGCACCCTCCAGGCTGCCCACTACAGAGAAGGCGTAGTCTCCTCTCGCAGAGCAGATAAGGATTTCAGAATAGTACATCTGCGTCGTTGGATCGCCAGGACTCTCTATTTAGTGGAGAATAGCCGGTATTGAGTTGCATTTTTTTGGCCGTTGAAAGACAAGACAATCACAATCCTGGCACTTCCCGGCCTAACGTCTGAATCGATCATTTAGCCCTGACCCCTCCTATCAATCGTATCATCATCATTTTTAGGTTAAAATAGCAGCCATGATCGAGTATCCTGATGCAACTGGTTTTTTTGTCACAGGGTAAGATATATGGCTCGGCCGCGAATTGATGCACATACGTTAAGGGTTCTTGAATTCGAGCAGGTCCTGCAGATACTTGCAGAATTTGCCGCCAGCGGTCTGGGCAGAGATGCCGCCATGACTTTGTACCCGTCCACAGATACTGACTGGATTAAACGAAGGCTCGCGGAAACCACGGAACTCAAAGGCCTCCTCGAACGCGGCATACGCATTCCATTGGCTGGCCTGCGGGATATTCGCAGCCTGCTTAAGGAGTTTGGCAAGAAAAAGACGGTATTCGAGCCGGTCGAACTCTTCGAGATCAGCGATACGCTAAGTGCATGCAGGAGGCTCAAAATATTCCTCAGCGAGCTGGCTGAGGCCGATTTTGAACATTTGTGTGCGATAGGCGAAAAGCTAAAAGACTACAGCCATATCACCGATGAGCTTAATCGCTGCATAGGTGGCGATAAAACAGTCCTCGACGGAGCATCTGAAAAACTCTCAGGCATTCGCAGGCAGCTTGCCCAACTGGCCGATGAGATTCGCAGGCGATTCAAAGCCATCATTTCAGCCCCGCATCTTCGCAACGCACTGGAAAATAATAAATTCATGATGCGCCACGGTCGCCCCGTCCTTGCCCTTAAGACCAACTATCGCAGCCGGATTCGGGGAACCGTGCTGGATCGCTCCAATACAGGCGCTACGCTCTATGTCGAGCCCGATGAGCTGGTCGAGCTGAGCAACGAAATGGAAGATGTGCTCTTCGAGGAGAAGAAGGAAATTAACCGAATCCTCTTCGAGCTGACTCATCTGATACTCGACGAGCGGGAAAGCATACTAAGCAGTCTTGCAACGCTCGGACTTGTCGATCTGACCTATGCCAAAGCAAGATTTAGTCTCGCCTATGGCATGGCGGCGCCGAACCTGTCGGACGGAAAAGACCTCGTATTGCGACAGGCCCGCCATCCGCTTTTGCTCCGTTGGGCAGGCGAGCAGAAGAGCTGCGACGTGAGCGACGTCATGAGCGACATCGTGCCCATAGATGTACGGCTGGGTGATGATTTCGACCTGCTCTTGGTGACAGGCCCGAACACGGGCGGCAAAACCGTCATGCTCAAAACCACAGGCCTGCTGGTGCTGATGGCCCAGAGCGGGATTCATATCCCGGCGCGTGAGGATTCGAAGATCCCTGTTTTCAGGCAGGTGTATGCCGATATCGGCGACGAGCAGAGCATTCAGCAGAGCCTCAGCACCTTTTCCGCACACATGAGGCAGATAGTAAACATTCTCGATAGAACCAACAGCAAGACGCTGGTGCTGCTCGATGAGCTTGGAGCCGGAACTGATCCGACCGAAGGCGCCGCGCTCGCTACATCGATATTGGATGGCCTGCTCGCCAAGCGTGGGCGAATCATAGCCACCAGCCACTTAGGCCAGTTAAAAACGTACGCATACACAAAGTCTCGCGCCGAGAATGCCTCGGTCCAGTTCGATCTGCGAACGCTCGA